>CAXTDZ010000286.1:0-2001 GCA_964243035.1 uncultured Lichenihabitans sp. | reverse complement strand
ACCGCGTCGGTCTGACGCCCACCGCCGCCCGCGAGTACGTCGCCCACGGCCACACGGTGTTGATCGAGCGCGGCGCGGGCGCAGGGGCCGGCTACGTCGACGAGGACTACACGCGCGGCGGCTGCGAGTTGGCCGACGACGCGGAGGCGGTGTTCTCCACCGCCGACATGATCGTGAAGGTGAAGGAGCCCCAGAAGGTCGAGTGGGAGCGCCTTCGCCAGGGGCAGATCCTATTCACCTACCTGCACCTCGCGCCCGACCCGGCGCAGACGGAAGGCCTGCTCAACTCCGGCTGCGCGGCCATCGCCTACGAGACGGTGACGGACGCGCGGGGCGGCCTGCCCCTGCTGGCGCCCATGAGCGAGGTGGCCGGGCGCTTGGCCATCTTCTCCGCCGCCGAGACGCTTCTGAAGCACAACGGGGGCATGGGCCTCTTGCTGTCGGGCGTGCCGGGAGTCAGCCCCGCGCGCGTGGTGGTGCTGGGCGGCGGCGTGGTGGGGGCCAACGCCGCCCGCATCGCCGTCGGCATGGGGGCGGAGGTGGTGATCCTGGACCGCTCCATCCCGCGCATGCGCGACCTGGACGACATCTTCGGCGGCCGCGTGCGCACCCGCTACTCCACCGTGGGCGCGGTGGAGGAGGAGATCCTGCAGGCCGACGTGGTGGTGGGCGCCGTGCTGGTGGCGGGCGCCTCGGCCCCCAAGCTGGTGCGCCGCGAGCACCTGTCGCAGATGCGCACGGGCTCGGTGCTGGTGGACGTCAGCATCGACCAGGGCGGCTGCTTCGAGACCAGCCGCCCCACCACCCACGCGAACCCCACCTTCACCGTGGACGGCGTGGTGCACTACTGCGTGGCCAACATGCCGGGCTCGGCCCCGCGCACCTCGTCGGAGGCCCTGGGCAACGCCACCCTGCCCTTCGGCCTGCAGCTGGCCGACCACGGGCTGAACGCCCTCAAGAACGACCCGCACCTCGCGCGGGGGCTGAACGTGCTCAACGGCGAGCTGACGCACCCGGCGGTGGCCGAGGCCCTGGGCCGCGACAGCCGCGACCCCTACGGCGTCTGGGCGTTCTGAGGCGGCGGCGCGGCGGCGCCGCTTGCGTCGTGCTATAGCGGGGCCATGACGCCCCACGCCACGTCGAGCACCACGCGCAACGCGCTCGTGATCCTGGCGGTGATCGCCACGGGGGCGGCGCTCCTGTGGATGCAGGCGATCCTGACGCCGCTGGCGCTGGCGCTGTTCCTGCTGATCATGGTGGACGGCTTCGCCCGCGCGATCCGCAACCACGTCCGCGGCGTGCCCGAGTGGGCGGCGCTGCCCGCGGCGTTGGTCATCCTGGTCACCGCCGCCGGTCTGACGCTGTGGGTGGTGGCGGAGAACGGGGCGGGGTTCGCCACCCAGCTGGTCAACGACGCCCCGCGCGTGAACGTGGTGCTGCGGCAGGTGGCCGGCGTGTTCGGCGTGGCCGTGCCGCCGACGGTCGCCTCCCTGGCCGAGCAGCTGAACCCCACGCGCTACCTGGGGCAGGTGGTGGCGGCGATGCGCTCCTTCGGCTCGGGCGCGCTCTACGTGATGATCTACCTGGGCTTCCTGCTCGCCTCGCGGGCGGGCTTCCAGGCCAAGGCCCACGCCCTGTTCGACTCGCCCGGCGAGTTCGAGAACGCAGCCGCCGTGTTCAAGCGCATCCGCGACGGCATCGAGCGCTACCTGTGGATCACCACGGTGACGGGGCTCCTGATCGCCGTCCTGTCGTGGATCGCCATGGCGGTGCTGGGCCTCCAGAACGCGGTGTTCTGGGCGTTCCTGATCTTCGTGGCGAGCTACGTGCCCGTGCTGGGAGGCTTCGTCGGCGGCTTGTTGCCGCCCATCTTCGCGCTGCTGCAGTTCGAGGCCGGCTGGAGGGCGATCGCCCTGTTCGCCGCCCTGCAGGTGATCTTCTTCGTGGTGGGCAGCGTGATCCAGCCCAAGATGCAGCGCGACCGGCTGAACATCGACCCGG
>CAXTDZ010000285.1:0-2056 GCA_964243035.1 uncultured Lichenihabitans sp. | reverse complement strand
GGGAACACCTCGTGCGAAAGCATCATCGGTGTCTACCAAAACGGGGAAACCCCAGACATCGACAGCGCCCGCATGCTGATCCGGGTCGAGCAGGGCAAGGGGCGCAAGGACCGCTACGTCATGTTGGCGCCAGACCTGCTCGACGTGCTGCGCCAGTGGTGGCGGGTGAAGCGGCCACGGGGCTGGCTGTTCCCCGGCCAGCAGCCGGCCCAGCCGATCACCACCCGCCAGCTCGACCGCGCCTGCCACGCCGCTGCGGCGGCCGCCAAGCTCGACAAGCGCGTGTCCATGCACACGCTGCGGCACAGCTTCGCGACGCACCTGCTCGAGCGCAAAACCGATATTCGCGTCATCCAGGTGCTGCTCGGGCACAAGAAGCTCGACAGCACCGCGCTCTACACGCGGGTGGCCCTGAAGACGATCCGCAGCGTCGAGAGCCCGCTGGCGCTGCTGGCCGCGCCACCGCCTCCATAGCGGCGCCGCGCCACCCTGATGGCGCGGCCTCTTTTCGAAGTTGCAGACGTCCTGAACCAGCATGGCGACGCCTACTGCCGCGCCCATGCCGGGCATCTGAGCCTCGGCCAGTTGAAGGTCATGGGAGCGATCCGGGCCTGCCGCACGGCGGCGCTCGGCGGCCACGTCGCGCGCTGCGAAGGGTGCCACCACGTCACGATCGCCTACAACTCCTGCCGCAACCGGCACTGCCCGAAGTGCCAGGGCCAGACGGCGCGAGCGTGGCTGGAGCAGCGGCAGGCCGACCTGTTGCCGGTGCCCTACTACCATGTCGTGTTCACCCCGCCGGCGCCGGTCGCGGCGGCCGCCTTCGGGAACAAGGCCGTGATCTACGACCTGCTGTTCCGCACGGCAGCCGACACGCTGCTGACGGTCGCGGCCGACCCCAGGCACCTTGGCGCCCGGATCGGCCTCACCGCCGTGTTGCACACCTGGGGCTCGGCCATGACACACCACCCGCACGTCCATGTCGTCGTGCCAGGCGGCGGCCTGTCGCCCGACGGCTCGCGCTGGATCGCCTGCCGGCCGGGCTTCTTCCTGCCCGTGCGCGTCCTGTCCCGCCTGTTCCGCAGGCTGTTCCTCGACCGGCTGGCCGAGGCGCATCGCGCCGGCGGCCTCGCCTTCCACGGCGACCTCGCCCCATTTGCCGATCCCGCTGCCTTCGCGGCCCACCTCGCGCCGCTGCGCCGAGCCGAGTGGGTCGTCTACGCCAAACGCCCCTTCGCCGGGCCGGAGGCCGTGCTCGCCTACCTGTCGCGCTACACCCACCGCGTCGCCATCGGCAACAGCCGGCTCGTGGCGCTCGATGAGCGCGGCGTCACGTTCCGGTGGAAGGACTACCGCGCCCGGGGCAAGGGTGCGCCGTGGCAGAAAACCATGACGCTCCCAGCCGACGAGTTCATCCGCCGCTTCCTGCTCCATGTCCTGCCCGACGGGTTCCACCGCATCCGCCACTACGGCCTGTTCGCCAGTGCTTCCCGCGCCGTCAACATCGCCCGGATCCGCCGCCTGCTCACACCCGCGTCCCATCCCAGCGACGCTGAGCCAGCCACGACGGCGTCCTCCGAAGCGACCTGCCCGTGCTGCGGCGGTCGCCTCGTCATCATCGAGCGCTTCCGTCGGGGCGAAGCACCGCGGTCGCGCCCCACCGTCGTCTGGATCGATACGTCATGACCGACGCCCCAGGCAGGAGCATGATTATCGTGGAACGTCGCGCGGGACCCAGGCCTGCCACGGCCGCGATCACGCCCCTTGACCAGATCCAGGCCGTTCGACCGGTGCCGGCGACCCCGATCCCCACGGTAACGAGCTCGACCGTGGTCTCGACAGATCGGTCCGGTCATCAACGGCGCCGCCGAGCCGGGCGCCAAACGGGCCCCGATCGCTCAGGCACCGCGTCAAATCCCCATAGACCGCGGTAGCCCCACCAGCGCCCTTCCACCCCGCGGTTTCGTCCCCTGGAGGCTTTCGAACGCCGGCCGCGCACCCAGTCGGACACCTCCAAGAACCGCTGATCTGCGGCGTTTGGGAGCCGGACAGGGGT
>CAXTDZ010000284.1:0-2117 GCA_964243035.1 uncultured Lichenihabitans sp. | reverse complement strand
GCCCTGGCCGGGGCGCCCGCGGCGAGTCCGCCCCCCGGGGCGGCCGCCGCCGCGGTCGCGGGGCTCCCGCCCGAGCAGCAGGCGCAAGCCATCCGCGGCATGGTGGACGGGCTCGCGGGGCGCCTCAAGCAAAACGGTCGCGACCCGGAAGGCTGGCTTCGGCTGATCAGAGCCTATAGTGTGATGGGCGACGCCGTGAAGGCGAAGGCGGCCCTGGCGGACGCCCGCCGCGGCCTCGACGGCGACGCCGCCTCCCTGTCGCGGGTGGACGACCTCGCCAAGCAGCTCGGATTGGAAGGGTAGGCGGGTCTTGACGCGCAAGGGCAGGCGCCTGACGCTCATCGGAACGGCCGGCGCCGTGCTCGCGCTGGCGGTCGGGCTCGTGCTGTTCGCGCTGCGCGACAGCATCGTGTTCTTCTACGGCCCCACCGAGATGGCCGACAAGGCGCCCGCGCCCGGCACCCGGCTGCGCCTGGGCGGCCTCGTCGAGCAGGGAACGCTGTCCCACCTCGGGTCCTCCACGGTCCGCTTCGCCGTGACCGACCTCAAGTCGGACGTGAAGGTCACCTACACGGGCCTGCTGCCCGACCTGTTCCGGGAAGGGCAGGGCGTGGTGGCCGAGGGCGTGGTGGAAGGCCCCGGCCTGTTCCGCGCCGACACCGTGCTCGCCAAGCACGACGAAACCTACATGCCCAAGGACGTGGCCGACAAGCTCAAGAAGAACGGCACATGGCGCGGCCCCGAGACGGCGTCCAGCGCGGCCCCGGCGCCTTCCGCGCAGTGAGCCGCGCGCCGTGATCGTCGAAACCGGCCACTACGCCCTCGCCCTCGCCCTGGCGGTGGCGCTCGTCCAGTCCGTGCTGCCGATCTGGGGCACGCGCTCGCGCGACGCGGGGCTGGCCGCGGTGGCTTTGCCCGCGGCCCTCGCCCAGCTCGCGCTCGTGGCGTGGAGCTTCGCGGCGCTCACCTACGCGCACGTGGTGTCGGACTTCAGCCTGACCACCGTGGTCGAGAACTCGCTCACCTCCAAGCCGCTCCTCTACAAGATCTCCGGCGTGTGGGGGAACCACGAGGGCTCCATGCTCCTGTGGGTGCTGATCCTGAGCCTGTTCGGCGGCGCGGTGGCCGCCTTCGGGCGCGGCATGGCGGACGACCTGCGCGCCAACGCGCTGGCCGTCCAGGGCTGGATCGCGGCGGCCTTCCTTCTGTTCATCCTGCTCACCTCGGACCCCTTCGCGCGGCGCTTCCCCGCGCCCTTCGAGGGGCAGGACCTGAACCCGCTCCTGCAGGACCCCGGGCTCGCGATCCACCCGCCGCTGCTCTACCTCGGCTACGTGGGCTTCTCGATCACCTTCTCCTTCGCGGCCGCGGCGCTGATCGGCGGCCGGCTTGATGCCGCCTGGGCGCGCTACGTGCGGCCCTGGGCCTTGATCGCCTGGTGCTTCCTGACGCTCGGCATCGCGATGGGCTCCTATTGGGCCTACTACACGCTGGGCTGGGGCGGCTTCTGGTTCTGGGACCCGGTCGAGAACGCGTCCCTGATGCCGTGGCTCGCGGGCACCGCGCTGCTGCACTCGGCGGCCGTGATGGAGAAGCGCGAGGCCTTGAAGATCTGGACGGTGTTTTTAGCCATCCTGACCTTCTCGCTGTCGCTGCTCGGCACCTTCCTGGTCCGCTCGGGCGTGCTGACCTCGGTCCACTCCTTCGCGACCGACCCGACCCGCGGCGTGTTCATCCTGGCGATCCTCACCGTGTTCATCGGCGGCTCGCTCGCGCTCTACGCGTGGCGCGCGCCCCTGCTCAAGCAGGGCGGGCTGTTCGCCCCCGTGTCGCGGGAAGGCGCGCTGGTGGTCAACAACCTCCTGCTCACCACCTGCTGCGCCACCGTGCTGACCGGCACGCTCTACCCGCTCGCCCTGGAGGCGCTCACGGGCGACAAGATCTCCGTGGGCGCGCCCTTCTACCTCCTGACCTTCGGGCCGCTGGCCGTGCCGGTGCTGCTGCTGATGCCGCTCGGCCAGTCGCTCGCCTGGAAGCGCGGCGACCTGCTCGGCGCCGCCCAGCGCGTGGTGCTCGCGGCCGCGGCGGGGCTGGCGCTCGCGGTGGCGCTGCTGGCC
>CAXTDZ010000283.1:0-2169 GCA_964243035.1 uncultured Lichenihabitans sp. | reverse complement strand
CTACAGACCCCCGGCGTCAGCCCCCCGTCGAGTCACCCCATCAGAGCGGCGGTATTACTGGGCATTTTGAGAACATTGCGGTAGTGCGATAAATTTAGATATAAGGTGGATATTTTTAATATTGCCGCCGCGCCAAGTTTTTTTTAACTGTGTCTATTCCGCGAGTTCGATGCAAATGCCCGATATCGGAATGCGATACAGACACGGCGATCGGACCCCGGCGAGAATCGCTTTCTACCCGGAGCAGCCCTCGTCCTAAACCAACTTGCAGGCTGTACCATTATCCATCCTCAGCCCACGTTGCGCTACAGTGAACCTTTAGCTTAGGCTGAGGCCCGGGACGGGGAACGCCGGGAAGCAGCGTGGGCGGTGCGAGCGAGGTCGAGGACTGGGGCAGGCCCGCTCGCGCGCCCGCGGCCGCGCGCCCGAGCACCTATGCGGCGCTCGACCTCGGCACCAACAACTGCCGCCTGCTGATCGCCCGGCCCGCGCCCGAGGGTTTTCGGGTGCTGGACTCGTTCTCCCGCATCGTCCGGCTCGGCGAGGGGCTGGGCCGGACGGGCGCGCTGGGCGAGGCCGCGGTGGCGCGCACGCTGGGCGCGCTCGCGGTGTGCCGGGACAAGATTTTGGCGCGGCGCGCGACCCGCGCCCGGCTGATCGCCACCGAGGCCTGCCGCGCGGCCAGCAACGGCGAGGCCTTCGTGGCCCGTGTCGCGGCCGAGACGGGCCTGCGGCTGGAGATCGTGGATCGGGAAACGGAGGCGGGCCTCGCCACGGCGGGCTGCGCGGCGCTCGCCGACGAGCAGGCGGAAAGCGTGTTGCTGTTCGACATCGGCGGCGGCTCCTCCGAGGTGGTGTGGATCGCGCGCGAGCCCGGGGGCGCCGCCGCGCCGCACGGGCGCCTCGCGGCCTGGACGTCGCTGCGGCTCGGCGTCGTGACGCTGGCCGAGAGTTTTGGGGGCCGGGTGGTGACGGACGCGGTGTTCGAGGCCATGGTGGCCCGGGTCGCGGCCGACCTCGCGGAGTTCGCGGCGCGGATCGCGGCGGAGCGGCGCTGCCCGCGCTTCCACCTGCTCGGCACCTCGGGAACCGTCACCACCATCGCGGGCGTTCACCTCGGCCTGCCGCGCTACGACCGGCGGCGCATCGACGGGTTGTGGATGTCCAAGAGCGAGATCGACCGGACGGTCGCGCACCTGCGCGGCATGAGCTTCGAGAGCCGCGTCGCGCACGGCTGCATCGGCCCGGACCGCGCCGACCTCGTGCTGGCGGGTTGCGCGATCCTGGAGGCGATCCGGCGCGCCTTCCCGTCGGATCGCATCCGCATCGCCGACCGGGGCCTGCGCGAGGGCCTGCTCATCTCCATGATGCGCGAGGACGGCGTGTGGGCGCCCGAGGGCGCGCCCGCGTGACGGCCCCGGGCGGCGCCGGCGGGCGCGAGGGCGGCCGCTCGCTGAAGACGCGGGTGAAGACCGCGCGCAAGCGCTCGCTGTCGTCCACGCTGTGGCTGGAGCGCCAGCTCAACGACCCCTACGTGGCGCAGGCCAGGCGGGACGGCTACCGCTCGCGCGCTGCCTACAAGCTCCTGGAGATCGACGCGAAGCACCGGCTGCTCCGGCCGGGGGCGCGCGTCGTGGACCTGGGCGCCGCGCCGGGCGGCTGGTCGCAGGTGGCGGCCAAGGCGGTGGGGCCGGGGGGCCGGGTGGTGGCGATCGACCTCCTGGACATGGAGCCGGTCGCGGGCGTGGACTTCACGCGGATGGACTTCCTGGACGCCGAGGCGCCCGGTCGGCTGACCGCGCTGCTCGGCGGCCGGGCCGACGCCGTGCTGTCCGACATGGCCGCCAACGCGGTCGGCCACCGCAAGACCGACCACCTCCGGATCGTCGCGCTGGTGGAGCTCGCGGCCGACTTCGCGGGCGCCGTGCTGGCGCCGGGCGGGGCCTTCCTGGCCAAGGTGATCCAGGGCGGCACCGAGGGCGCGCTGCTGGCGAGCCTCAAGCGCGACTTCGCGACCGTCCGCCACGTCAAGCCGCAGGCGAGCCGGGCCGACTCGGCCGAGCTTTACGTGCTCGCGACGGGGTTCCGGGGCGGCAGGAGCGGGGCCTCCCCGGCCTGAGGGGGCGCGGGCGTCGCGGCCGCGGCCGCCGCCGCCGCTCCGCCCGTGAC
>CAXTDZ010000282.1:0-2339 GCA_964243035.1 uncultured Lichenihabitans sp. | reverse complement strand
GAGCGGGCCCGCGGCGAGGCGGCCAGGGCCGCGGCCGAGCGCGACCGGGCCGAGATGGCCGGGGCCTTCGCGACGGCCCTCGCGCGGCTGTCGGGTGGCGACCTGACCGTGCGCATCGAGCGCCCGCTCGCCGCCGCCTACGAGGCGCTGCGCACCGACTTCAACGCCTCGGCCGCCAAGCTGCAGGCCGCCGTGGGGAGCGTCGCGGGTTCCGCGGCCGCGATCCGGGCCGGGGCCGGCGAGATCGCCAGGGCGTCGGCCGACCTGTCGCGCCGCACCGAACAGCAGGCCGCCTCCCTGGAGTCGGCCGCGGCCGCCCTGGAGGAGGTGACGGCCACCGTGAACACGTCGGCGGAAGGAAGCCGGCAGGCCGACGCGGCCGTCAGGACCGCCCGCGCCGACGCCGACGCGGGCGCGGCCGTGGTGGAGGACGCGGTGGCGGCCATGGCGGCCATCGCGGGCTCGTCGAAACGGATCGGCCAGATCATCGGCGCGATCGACGAGATCGCCTTCCAGACCAACCTGCTCGCGCTCAACGCCGGGGTCGAGGCGGCCCGCGCGGGCGAGGCGGGCCGCGGCTTCGCGGTTGTGGCCTCCGAGGTGCGCGCGCTGGCCCAGCGCGCGTCGGGGGCCGCCAAGGAGATCAAGGACCTGGTGTCGACGTCGCACCGGCAGGTCGAGACCGGCGTGGTTCTCGTCAACCGCACGGGCGAGGGGCTCCGCCGCATCGTGGCCAACGTCGCGGCCGTCACGGGGCTGGTGTCGGACATGGCGGGGGCCAGCCGGGAACAGTCCACGGCGCTCGGCGGGGTGAGCGTCGCGGTGAGCGCGATGGACCGGTCGACCCAGGCCAACGCCGCCATGGTCGAGCAGACCACCGCGGCCTGCGGCGCGCTGGCGCGGGAAGCGGACGACCTCGGCCGCTTCGTGGCGCAGTTCCGCTTGGCGGACGTCGAACCGGAGCGCCGCCGGGCGGCCTGACCGCCCCGCCTCAGTCGGCCTGGAGCGCGAGGTCGCGCGAGGAGGCCCGGGCCGCGGGGGCCCGCACGAGGTCCGGCGCGATGCCGGCGCGGTCCTCCAGGCAGTAGCCGAGGTAGCGCTTGGACTCGATCGGGTCGTAGCCGAGCTTCTGGCGGAGCTTCTTGCGCAACTTGCTGACGTGGCTTTCCACCACGTTCTCCTCGACGTGCTCGTCGTAGAGCCCGTAGATCGCGTCGAAGATCTGGGCCTTGGTGACGCGGCGGCCACGGTTCTTGATCAGGTGTTCGAGGATGCGGCGCTCGCGCCGGGGCAGCGGCAGCGCCTCGCCGTTGATCTCGGGGTCGCGGCCGTCGAAGAACACCCGGATCTCGCCAAAGGTCATGTCGTCCTTCTTGGTGGCGGCGGCGCGGCGGCGGATGGCGCCGATGCGGGCCAGCAGCTCGCGGACGTGGATCGGCTTGCGCACCACGTCGTCGAAGCCCGCCGCGAACAGCGTCAGCGTCTGCTCCAGCGTCTGGCTGTCGTTGATGGCGATGATGGGCGCGCGGGACCGCTCGCGGATCAGGCGGGGGAAGGCGTCGCGGTCGGGGGACGCGCCGATCAGGAAGGCCTCGATGGCGAGCAGGTCCCGCTCGGACACGCTGGCGAGCCAGTCGCGGAAGTCGGCCGGGCACAGGCCGGTGCTCGCGACCCCCTCGGTGCGGAAGCCGCTCGCGAAGCCCACGGTGACGATTTCGCGATCGTCGATCAAAACCAGCATCGGTCAGGTCCCGCTTCGAAAGGGCTTAGCGAGTCATTCGCGCCCTGCTCACGGGATTAATTTTTAAGGGGGTATGCTTAACAAAGCCTTTCATCAGACGAGTGGGGTTCAGGCCTCGGTAGGAAGTGGCGGCAACCCGCGACGCGCCGTCAGCGCGTGACGGCGTAGAATTTCCGTTGCATGGTCAGGATCATGGCCTTCGTGCGCGCGGACGGGGGCTCGTGGCGGAAGCGCACGCCCGCTTCGCGGGTGTTGCGCCAGAGCACCACGGCGCGGTGCAGCAGCCCGCTGCCGTCCTCGTAGACGTAAAGCTCGTCGGGCAGCGGCTTGGCGCCGTCGTGGCGGATCCGGGTCCCCGTGCGCGAGACGTCGTGAAGCACGCATTCGGTGATGAAGCGGCCCCGCGCGTCGAGCAGCTTGCCCGAGCGCAGCCGCACGCGCTGGCGCGGCGCCGCGCGGCGGTCGGCGCCGGGCTGGGCCGTGTCCAGCACCGCGTAGGTGGCTTGGCCGGCGTCCCTGCCGGTCGTTTCGCCGGCGAGCCGGCGCGCGTCCAGCACCGTTGGCGCGCGCGAGCCCGCCGCGCCGGGCCGCCCGGGCC
>CAXTDZ010000281.1:0-2376 GCA_964243035.1 uncultured Lichenihabitans sp. | reverse complement strand
CGATGATGCAGTTGTCCGCCCGGTCGCGGACCACCTCCATCTCGTACTCCTTCCAACCCAGGACGCTTTCCTCCACCAGCACAGTGGAGGAGGGCGAGGCGTCCAGCCCCCGCTCGACGATGTCGATGAACTCGTCCCTGTTGTACGCGATGCCCCCGCCCGTGCCGCCCAGCGTGAAGGAGGGGCGGATGATGGCGGGCAGGCCGATGTCGTCGAGGATCGCGAGCCCGGCCGCGAGCGAGCCCACCTGGTGGGAGCGCGGGGTCGCGAGCCCGATCCTGGTCATGGCGTCGCGGAACAGCTCGCGGTCCTCGGCCTTGTCGATGGCCGCCGCCGTGGCGCCGATCAGCTCGACGTCGTGGCGCGCGAGCACGCCCGTGCGCTCCAGCGCCAGCGCGCAGTTGAGCGCCGTCTGGCCGCCCATGGTGGGCAGCAGCGCGAAGCCGCCCGGGACCGCGTGGCGCTCGGCGGCGATGATGGTGGCGACGACGTCCGGCGTGATGGGCTCGACGTAGGTCCGGTCCGCCATCTCCGGGTCCGTCATCACGGTCGCGGGATTGGAGTTGACCAGGACGATCCGGTAGCCCTCGGCCCGCAGCGCCTTGCAGGCCTGGGTGCCGGAGTAGTCGAACTCGCAGCCCTGCCCGATGACGATCGGCCCGGCCCCGATGATCATGACGGTGGCGATGTCGGTGCGTTTCGGCATGGTGTCCCCGGGTGGCCGGGGGTGTCAGTAGCCGAGCCCGCGCGGCCTTGCAAAGCTCACGCAGCACAAACCCGGGGGTGCCGGGCACGAGCCAAGGGCCACCGAGCCGCGGTTCTTTCCAGAGCTTCGAACTCGGGTCGACGCGATCGGTGCCGGGCAAGGTCCTTCGCCCCGCACCACGGGGAGAAGGTGCCCGACAGGGCGGGTGAGGGGCTAACCCCGCCTACCTGCTTCCCCCCTCATCCGGCCTGTCGGCCACCTTCTCCCCTCAAGGGGAGAAGGGCAGAGCCGGCAGATATTTACGCAAGTTCCGAGTTCCGGCGCCTTCTCCGGCGCCACGGGGAGATGGAACTCGACCTGCTACATCGGCGGGACGACGCCGTCCTTGCCGACCACCAGCCGCCCGCTCGACAGCGTGCCATCGCCCTGCGGCTCGCCCGCCAGGAACACGGCCGCGCCGGGCTTCACGTCGGCCTGGTCGGCCGCCACGATGGTCACGATCGGCACGGAGGAGGAGATGGTGACCTTCTTCTCGCCGCCCTTGTAGGCGAGGCTGACGGTCTGGCCGTCGACGCCGTTCACCTGGCTGGTGACGGTGGCGTTGGTCATCTTGCTGCCGGGCTTGAGGTCCCAGCCGTAGTCGCCCTCGCCGGTGCCGCGCAGGGCCTCGGGGAACACCACCACCTCCAGCGCCTTGTTGCCGGACGCGTCCTCCATGTTGGCGGTGCCGATGAAGGCGCCGGGCTTGATGTCGGCCATGGAGGCCTTGGCGACGCCGGCGATCTTCCAGTTGTCGTCGAGCGTCAGCTTGACGTCCTTGTCGGCGGTCTTGACCGTCACGGCGGCGCCGTCCACCGCGGTGACGGTGCCGCGCATGTGGACGGGCGCCGCGGAGGCGGCGGGAACCGCGGCCAGCAGAACCGCCGCGGCGGCGAGCGTGCGAACCATCATCCGTTTCACCTCGGGTCTCGTGTCAGGACGCGTCGTCGTCGGCGTCCTCGATCTCCGCCTCGACGAGGCAGAAGGAGGGCACGGTGCCGGTCTTGATCTCGTCCTGGATCTCGCCGTACCACAGCACGTCGACCTTGTCGCCGCTCGCGCCCGTGACGATCATGGCGGGGCCGCCCGCCTTGAGCTGCACGATGTCGCCGTTCTTGAAATCCATGGTCAATCTCCGAGCGTCACGGCGCGCGCGCGGGGTGGCGCCGCACGGGGACGCGTGGGCTTAGCACGGGCGAAGGGTGCCGCCTATCGACCCCGTTTGCCGCGGCACCATCCTGTGTTAGGCACGCGGGCGCCGAAACAGGCCCGCGCGCCTCGCCGCGCTGCCGCCGCCTCTGGGATCGCGCGTGGGTCAGCCTTGTTCCCCGAGGATGAGGACCGAACCGGAGCACGGCGGATGCAGGCCTGAAGCCCGGTGACGCCCCCGACCCTGGACCTCGCCTTCCCGCTCGGCACCCTGCCGCCGCTGCGAACCGACGACGCCACCCATCCGCGTCACGACCGGCGCGACGTCAACCGTCGCTGGCTGCTGGCGACCGCGGTGCTGAGCCTGCTGTCGGCGGCGAGCCTGTGGCTCGTGCTGCACGCGGCGCTCCTGGCCTCCTCGCGCCTCGCCGCGCCCCAGCGCGCCGTCGCCCCCGCCGGGGGACGCACGACCACCGCCGGCG
>CAXTDZ010000280.1:0-2392 GCA_964243035.1 uncultured Lichenihabitans sp. | reverse complement strand
GCGCGGTCCTGGCCGCGGCCGGCAACGAGACGCGCGCGCGCCGCGACCCGACCGCCCACGCCGAGATGCTGGCCATCCGCGCGGCCTGCGCGGCGCTGGGGGCGGAGCGGCTCGTGGGATGCGACCTCTACGTGACGCTGGAGCCCTGCGCGATGTGCGCGGCCGCGATCTCCTTCGCGCGCATCCGGCGCCTCTACTTCGCGGCCCCCGACCCGAAGGGCGGCGCCGTGGAGCACGGCCCGCGGCTGTTCAACCAGCCCACCTGCCACCACGCCCCCGACGTCTACGGCGGGTTGCGGGAAGCCGAGGCCGCGGGGCTGCTGCGCGCCTTCTTCGCGGCGCGGCGGTAAGCGGGACCGCGCGGGTTCTGCCGCGGGCGGTTCCAGGCCGCTGCAGACTCCCGTCGTGCCGTCATGGCGAGCGGTGGGCTCGACGATCCGTCGATCGCCGGAGCGCGCGGCCGTCCCGTCCAGGGTTGCGCCCCGGCTCCCTTGACGGTTGCACCCACCCTTCCCATAGAGTTCGAACCGACGTCCCCTCCAACCCCGGATCCCGCCATGGCCAACACGACGATCGGCGTCAAACTCGACGAGGGCGTGCGCGGCCGGATCAGGGAGGCCGCCCAGGACCAGGGCCGCAGCCCGCACGCGCTCATCAAGTCCTCGATCCTGGAGGCGCTGGACCGCCACGAGCGGGGCGCCCCGGCGAGCCCCGCGACGGCCCCCTTCCTGGACTTCGCCCGCTCCCTCCAGCCGCAGAGCGTGCTGCGCGCCAAGGTCACGGCCGCCTACCGCCTGCCGGAACCGGAGATCGTGCCGGTCCTGATCGCCGAGGCCACGCTTCCCAAACCCACGGTGGAGGCGGCCCGCGCCACCGCCAAGAAGCTCGTCGAGGCCCTGCGCGGCAAAGGGCGGCGGGGTGGCGTCGAGGGGCTGGTGCAGGAATACGCGCTGTCGAGCCAGGAGGGCGTGGCGCTGATGTGCCTCGCCGAGGCGCTGCTGCGCGTGCCCGACCGCGCCACCCGCGACGCCCTGATCCGCGACAAGATCTCCACCGGCGACTGGGGGAGCCACCTCGGCCAGAGCCGCTCGCTGTTCGTCAACGCCGCGACCTGGGGCCTGGTGGTCACGGGCAAGCTCACCACCACCCAGAGCGAGGCGGGGCTGTCGGCCGCCCTCACCCGGCTGATCGGCCGCGGCGGCGAGCCCGTGATCCGCAAGGGCGTCGACCTCGCGATGCGCATGATGGGCGAGCAGTTCGTCACCGGCCAGACCATCGCGGAGGCGCTCGCCAACAGCCGCAAGCACGAGGCGCGCGGCTTCCGCTACTCCTACGACATGCTGGGCGAGGCCGCGACCACGGCCGCGGACGCCGCGCGCTACCTGCGCGACTACGAGGTCGCCATCCACGCCATCGGCCGCGCCTCGGCGAGGCGCGGCATCTACGAGGGGCCGGGCATCTCCATCAAGCTGTCCGCCCTGCACCCGCGCTACGCGCGCGGCCAGCGCGACCGCGTCGTGACGGAGCTCTACGAGCGGCTGCACGGCCTGGCCGTGCTGGCGCGGGGCTACGACATCGGCCTCAACATCGACGCCGAGGAGGCCGACCGGCTGGAACTGTCGCTGGACCTCCTGGAGATGCTGTGCCTCGCGCCCGACCTGCAGGGCTGGAACGGCATCGGCTTCGTGGTGCAGGCCTACGGCAAGCGCGCCACCTTCGTGCTGGACTGGCTGATCGACATGGCGCGCCGCACCGGCCACCGGCTGATGGTGCGCCTCGTCAAGGGCGCCTACTGGGACAGCGAGATCAAGCGCGCCCAGGTCGACGGCCTGGAAGGCTTCCCGGTGTTCACCCGCAAGCTCTACACGGACGTGTCCTACCTCGCCTGCGCGCGAAAGCTGCTGAAGGCGCCCGACGCCGTGTTCCCGCAGTTCGCGACCCACAACGCCCAGACGCTCGCCACCATCCACGCCATGGCGGGCGAGAACTTCTACGCGGGCCAGTACGAGTTCCAGTGCCTGCACGGCATGGGCGAGCCGCTCTACGAGGAGGTGGTGGGGCGCGACAAGCTCCACCGCCCGTGCCGCATCTACGCGCCGGTCGGCACCCACGAGACGCTGCTCGCCTACCTGGTGCGGCGGCTCCTGGAGAACGGCGCCAACTCGTCCTTCGTCAACCGCATCGCCGACGGCACGGTGAAGACGAAGGACCTGGTGGCCGACCCCGTCGCGGCCGCGGCCGAGATGGAGGTTGTGGGCGCCCCCCACGCGCGCATCGCGCTGCCGCGCGACCTGTTCGGCGCCGCGCGGCCGAACGCGGCCGGGCTGGACCTCAGCAACGAGCAGCGGCTCCAGTCGCTCGCCGCCGCCCTGCTCGCGGGCGCGAGCGAGCC
>CAXTDZ010000279.1:0-2408 GCA_964243035.1 uncultured Lichenihabitans sp. | reverse complement strand
GGCTTGGCCATACCAGGCCAAACACGCCAAACCCGGTTTTGTTAGAAGCTCTAAGCTCGACCCGGCTAGGCTGACGATCTACCCCAGATGCACGTTACGATGCAGGATCTGGCGGCCGCCGTGGCCATCGCCGATGCCGCTTGCGACGCCGACGACATACCCGACGCGGCTGTGACCAAAAGGACAAGGCCGTGAGCCTCGCCCAGAGCCGCTCAACCTGGTTCCTGTTGATGTAAATGTAATCGGGGCAGGCGACCTGCTCCTCGTTGCGCTTGGACGGAATAGCGGGCCTGGCGCCCCTGTCCCAGACATGCTGCCGGAGGGCGTGGCTGGCGTAGCCGCGATCGGCCACAACCCACTTGGGCCCGCGCGGCAGGGCGTCGAGCAAGGGGACGGCGTGGGGCAGCTCATGCGCCTGGCCGGGCGCGAGGCGGAACGCCATGGCCCGGCCCTGGCCGTTGGCGATCACGCAGGCCTTGGTGCCGTAGCCGCCCCGCGAGCGGCCAAGCGCTTCGCGCGCATCGCGTTGCGCCGCTGTGCCCCCTTTCGACGGGCGCCGGCCGCCTTGTGGTGAGCGCGGACGCTGGTGCCGTCCAGGAAGGTCAGGCCGAGCGATACGTTGCGGCCCTGCGCCAGGGCAAACAGGCGCTCCCACACGCCGAGCCGCGACCAGCGGATGAAGGTCTGGGCCGCCCGCGACCAGGGCCCGTAGGCGGCCGGCACGGCCCGCCACTTGGCCCCGTTCTGGTGCCGCCACACAATGGCGCTCATCGTGCGGCGCAGCTCTTGCGGCGCCGTCTTACCCTTCGGACGGCACTGCTCCAGCAGCGGCTCAAGCACCGTCCATTGCGCGTCCGTCAGCATGCCAGCCTCCACTCAGGAGGAGAAATGCTCCACAAAGCAATGTGTTCAAGAACGAACAGAGCCTAGCTTGAGTGGCTATGCGGGCGATCGAGCGAGGGCTTTGCATGAGCCTGGCTTGCATCCGAGCCGCCCCTATGGCAGTTAGCGCTGCGGCTCAGCCGCGGGGCCCTCACCCCGTAAGGGCTCGAATGCTGCCGTAGCTCAGTGGTAGAGCACTCCCTTGGTAAGGGAGAGGTCGAGAGTTCGATCCTCTCTGGCAGCACCATTTAACCTCCTGCAAACTCTACGTTTCTGCTCAACCCGGCCTCGCCGGGAACAGGTACGATTCGGCAGGAAGTGGTGGAACATCCCCGGAACTCCTCATCCAGAGGTGGGGACAGCGCGGGGACGCTGGTTCGCGACCCGTTCCGACGCGCAACACAAAAATAGACAAATACTTCGGCTTATGCCCAACCGGACCGACCGCATTCGACCACCTACGGGCATAGAGCAGCCGGACAACACCGCGCCACAACCAGACCTTGGCGCCTTGCCACCTTCCGGACGCTCGGCACGCGGCGGCGCCACCGGTGACTGTCAACCCTCCCCATACATCCTACGTTAACTCCGGCAGCATTCGGGTTACAGGACAGAGCGGGCTACGTCGGCAAACACGTAGGTGATTCACCTTGCGGTCGATGTTGCTGCGCACCAACAGTTTACAGCCGAACCTTTATTCGATTTGAGTTTGCATGTTCGCGTTGGGCACGGGACGGTCGACTGCCGACGGGCGGTGAAGCCCACCGCCCGCATGGAACGACCGTGTAAATAAAACCGAGCAGTCCATTACAATCATCTTGAGCATCGCTATATGGGGATCTCAGGTCATGATCGCGGCCCGCATGCATCGCCCCTGCGATGAAGCAGCGTTCGCGCACCGACCGGAAACGATCTCAATGACATTTCGCCCGCTGCACGACCGCGTCGTGATCCGTCGTCTCGAGGGCGAGGAGAAGACCAAGGGCGGGATCATCATCCCGGACACCGCCAAGGAGAAGCCCCAGGAGGGCGAGGTGGTCGCGGCAGGCCCCGGGGGCCGTGATGAGGGCGGGGCGCGCATTCCGATGAGCGTGCGGGCGGGCGACAAGGTGCTGTTCGGCAAGTGGTCGGGCACCGAGGTCAAGATTGACGGCCAGGACCTCCTGATCATGAAGGAAAGCGATCTCCTGGGCGTGTCGTCGACCTGACCAGCCGTCCAGGCCCGCACGTCCCCCAGTCCCGGGCAGCTTCCAGCCCGCGCCAAGCCGCGAACGTGGCGAAGGCCGCGCGGCGATGCCCGGCGCCGTCACCTCCTGTCAAGGATCATCCCATGTCCGCCAAACACGTCCGCTTTTCCACCGACGCACGCGACCGCATGCTGCATGGCGTCACCGTCCTCAACAATGCCGTCAAGGTGACGCTGGGGCCCAAGGGTCGCAACGTGCTCCTCGACAAATCCTACGGCGCGCCGCGCATCACCAAGGACGGCGTGACCGTCGCCAAGGAGATCGAGCTCGAAGACAAGT
>CAXTDZ010000278.1:0-2436 GCA_964243035.1 uncultured Lichenihabitans sp. | reverse complement strand
AGCCGCAGATGGCCCTGGCCTACGACAAGGGCGAGATGCCGAGGCTGCTGCCGGATTACAACGCGGGAGGGGAGCGTGGTTGACGCGCCCTTCCCGCCAACCTGCGCCGAGCACGTCAACGCCTACGACAAGGCCGAGGTCGTCCAGGGCTATCTCGCTTTTGACGCGCAAGACCCCATGCCGGGCAGCAATCATTCGCCCGCCTACCGGTGGGGCTGGCAAAACCGGTTCCGGGACCACCAGCGCGATGACGATGGGTACGATGCGGTCAGGCGCGCGTATCTGAGGGAGCGCCATGCCTGATCTCGCCTGCGCCATCCTCCTCGCCACCGAGGCCCACGCGGGCCAGGTCGACAAGGCGGGAGAGCTTCGAGCTGTCGACGATCAATCCAGTGCTGAACCCCTGACGGTTCATGCCCATATCCCTTGTACCCTCCCTTGAGGACCACTCCCGTGAAACCGTTCCGTCTTGCCTGGGCGAAGATCGTCGCTTCGCTCGTCGTGATCTGCGTCGGCGCCTGGATCGACTTCGGCTCGGCCGCGACCGACACCCTGCTGCGTGGGAAGCTGGCGTCGATGCAGTTCGACCCCAGCGATGCCTCGGCGTTGGCCTACGGCACGCTGTCTGGCACGCCGTCCGCCAGCGGCTGGCTTGTGACCCTTGCCGTGGCCGGCCTGCTGTTCGCCATTTGGGTCGGCCCGCTGTGCCGCAAGCTCGGGGTCTTCGCCGTGCTCGCCCTGGCTTTGGGCGCAGCGGGCGCACCGGAGCAGGCCCGCGCCTACTACAACCAATCCGACTACGCCGAGCCGTTCTTCATCCTGCCCAACGAGAGCGCGTTCTTCATCCCGGACACAGGCGACAACCTGCAGGGGCAGGGCTCGTTCGGCTCAGAGCAGTACCTGGAGCGCAACAAGATCGCCGCGAAGCGCTTCACGATCCCGCACGCCAAGCTGCCGGGCTCGGGCCTATGGTCGAACTACTATGTCCCGGCCGGCCGCCTGATCGTGGTCGACCGGACGCCGTTCAGCCGCGAGTGGGTGTCCGCCAGCGACCGCGGCTCCTCTGCCCATGACGAAGGCTTCCACTGCCAGTCGTCGGAGGGCCTGGACGTCACCGTCGGCGTGGCGATCGGCTCGTCGGTCTATGAGCAGGACGCGGCCAAGTTCCTGTTCCACTTCGGCGTGAAGCCGCCGGTCGGTGATCGGACGCAACCCGAGGTGATCTTCACCTCGGTCTACTACGGGCGCTCGCTGATCGAGGTCATGGACGGCCCGGTGCGCAACAAGGTCCAGTCGCTGGTGTGCGGGCAGCTGTCGAGCCACACGCTCGACTACGACAATCAGCAGGCGTCAGCGATCCAGGCCGCGGTGGAGAAGGACACCCGCGACTACCTGGGCAACGTGGGCATCACGCTGGACTACTTCGGCTGGGCCGACACCTTCACGTTCGACCCCAAGGTGCAGGACGCCATAAACCGGATCTACGTGGCCAAGGCCGACGCCGCGATTGCGGACAACCTGAAGGACAAGGTGCAGGTGATCCAGGGGCTCGCGGTGGCGACCGCGGTCCGCGAGAAGTGGAATGGGGCCGGGCCGGCCCAGGTCAGCCTGTGGTGGATGCCCGAGAGCCTGACGGGCGCGATGGGACGGCTGTTCGGGGGCTTGGTGCCGAGCGCTGCTCCGGCGCAATCGGCGAAGTGAGGAGCGCCGACAACCTCGGCCCGGCCCGCGCGGCCTCGCTGCCCGCGTCGCTGCGGAAGAGGTACGAGCGGGCGCGGGAGGGGCTGGAGGGGCACGACTGGCGCTCACGGCGGCCAGTGTTCAATCCACGTCGAGCACCGGTCCGTCTCCGGCATCGCGCGCCGTCGCGGGCAATCCGCCACGAGCAGGTTGCGGATCTCGACAAGCCGCACGTCGCCCTGAGACAGCAGCGCGTCGCGATCGTGGACCTCACGGCGGTCGCACCGCGAGCAGGTGACCACTACGGGCCGGCCCACGGGCAGATCGGACAGCATCGGCCACCCCTCCGTCTCATCCCGCTGGGTCAGGGACCGGGCCCGCGGCGGTAGATCCTCTCGGGCCGGCTGACGCTGACGATGCACCGGCTCGGGCTGGATGTCCGCGGGCCACGGGTCGCGGCCGTGCATTAATCCCTTCGCGGCCCGGCGCTGTTCCGCGGCGATCACGGCCGGCGGGACGTCGCGCGGCGGCAGGTTGTGCGTGAGGTCGACGAGCCGAGCCCCGCAGCGCGGTTCGTACTTCCGGGCCCGCTCGTTCCACCAGGGGCAGTCGTGAGCGAGTTCGCGCAGCAGGCCGTCGAGATCCTGCTCGGGGCCGTAGCGCGCGGCGAGGCGCGCCAGGCTGTACCGTCCGCGGCGCGTGCAGAAGACGCAGTCGAAGCGGACCGTGATCCACGGGTAGTTCGAGAGCTTGGTG
>CAXTDZ010000277.1:0-2467 GCA_964243035.1 uncultured Lichenihabitans sp. | reverse complement strand
CGCCCTGGCCGTGCTGCTCGCGGCCGGGGCCCTCGGCGTCGAGCCCGCGCGGGCCGCGGCGGCGCTGGAGGGTTTTGTGGCGGGCGCGGGCCGCGGCGCCCGTCACGCGCTGCGAACCCCCGACGGGCCGTTCACGCTGATCGACGAAAGCTACAACGCCAACCCCGCCTCCATGCGCGCCGCGCTCGCCCTGCTGGGCGCGGCCCGGCCCGGCCCCGGCGGCCGGCGCGTCGCGGTGCTGGGCGAGATGCGCGAGCTGGGGCCCACCGGCCCTGCCCTGCACGAGGCGCTGGCGCCCGAGCTCGACGCCCAGGGCGTCGACCTCCTGTTCGCGGCCGGCGCCCTGACGCGCCCGCTCTACGACGCGGTGCCGGAGACCAGGCGCGGCTTGTGGGCCGAGACGGCCGCGGCTATCGAGGCGCCGCTCGCCGACGGCATCCGCGCGGGCGACGTCGTGATGGTCAAGGGATCCAACGGCAGCCGCATGGGGCCGCTCGTCGCGGCCCTCAGGGGCCGGTTCGGCGCCGAGCCCTGAAGGATTCCCGCATGCTGACCTGGCTCACCACCTTCTCCGGCACGTTCAGCCCGCTGAACCTGTTCCGCTACCTGACGTTCCGGACGATCGGCGCCACCGTCACCGCGGCCCTGTTCGTGTTCTTCTTCGGGCCCGCCATCATCGCGGCGCTGCGGCTCAAGCAGGGCAAGGGCCAGCCGATCCGCCTCGACGGGCCGCAGTCGCACCTGCTCACCAAGAAGGGCACGCCCACCATGGGCGGCCTGATGATCCTGTCGGGGCTGGTGGTCTCGACCCTGCTGTGGGCCGACGTGCGGACCAGCCCCTACGTGTGGATCGTGCTGCTGGTGACGCTCGGCTTCGGGATGATCGGCTTCTACGACGACTTCCTGAAGGTCACCAAGCAGACCCACAAGGGCTTCTCGGGCCGCTCGCGGCTGGCGCTGGAGTTCCTGATCGCGGCGGTCGCCATGTGGGCCATGGTCAAGGTGGGGCCGCCCTCCACCACGGGCCTCGCGATCCCCTTCATCAACGGCTACGCGGTCAACCTGGGGTTGTTCTTCGTGGCGTTCGGTGCCGTTGTGGTGGTGGGGGCGGGCAACGCCGTGAACCTCACCGACGGGCTGGACGGGCTCGCCATCGTGCCCGTGATGATCGCGGCCGGCACGTTCGGGCTGATCGCCTATTTCGCGGGCAACATCCTGTTTTCGACCTACCTCGGCATCAACCACGTGCCGAAGACCGGCGAGCTGCTGGTGGTGGCGGGCGCGCTGATCGGCTCGGGCGTGGGCTTCCTGTGGTTCAACGCGCCCCCCGCCCAGATCTTCATGGGCGACACGGGCTCGCTGGCGCTGGGCGGGCTGATCGGCACCACGGCGGTCGCGGTCAAGCACGAGATCGTGCTCTGCGTGGTGGGCGGGCTGTTCGTGGTGGAGGCCTTGTCCGTCATCGTCCAGGTCGCGTCGTTCAAGATGACGGGGCGGCGCGTGTTCAAGATGGCGCCCATCCACCACCACTTCGAGCAGCTCGGCTGGTCGGAGCCGCAGATCGTGGTGCGCTTCTGGATCATCGCCTTCGCGCTGGCCCTGGTCGGGCTGTCGACGCTGAAGGTGCGGTGATGACGCCCGTCACCTCCGCGGCAGGCCGCCACCTGGCCCTGTTCGGCCTGGGCGGCTCGGGGCTCGCGACCGCCCGCGCGCTGCTGGCGGGCGGCGCGCGCGTGACGGCCTGGGACGACGGCGAGGCGGGCCGCGCGAAGGCGCGCGAGGCGGGGGTCGAGGTCGCGGACCTGCGCGAGGCGGATTGGTTGGCGTTCCAGTCCCTGGTGCTGTCGCCCGGCGTGCCGCTGACCCACCCCGAGCCGCACTGGGCCGCCAGGCGCGCCGCGGAGGCCGGGGTCGAGGTGATCGGCGACATCGAACTGTTCTGCCGCGAGCGGGCCGCGCTCGCGCCCGACGCGCCCTTCGTGGCGATCACGGGCACCAACGGCAAGTCCACCACCACGGCGCTCACCGCGCACCTGCTCGGCGCCGCGGGGCGCGACGTGCAGATGGGCGGCAACATCGGCGTGCCCGTGCTGGAGCTGGGGCCGCCCGCGGCGAAGCGCGTCCACGTGCTCGAACTGTCGAGCTTCCAGATCGACCTCGCGCCGGGGCTGCGGCCGAGCGTGGGCGTGCTGCTCAACCTGACGCCGGACCACATCGACCGGCACGGCACGATGGAGCGCTACGCGGCGATCAAGGAACGGCTCGTGGCGGGCGCCGACCGCGCCGTGGTGGGCGTCGACGATCCCCACTGCGCGGCCATCGCGGCACGGCTGGGGGACAGGGCCGTCACCGTGTCGGTGGCGGGCGCGCGGGCCGCGGTCACGCTGGATGGCACGCTGCTGCGCCGGGGCGCCGCGCCGCTCGCCGACCTCGCGGGGCTGCCGGCGCTGCGCGGCCGCCACAACGC
>CAXTDZ010000276.1:0-2477 GCA_964243035.1 uncultured Lichenihabitans sp. | reverse complement strand
GAAACCTGGTGCGCCGATGTTGAAGGCCAGCGACACGCAGGCATCGAAAGCGTTCTGAGAGATCGGCACTCTGATGGCGGCGTTCACTGCATCCTCCACCTGCCCAAGATCATTGGCCAGAATGGTGTCGCACTCAGCCATCGTGATCGTCATGCCTTGGTGAACAGGCGGCGGCCCGGCAGCAGAGGTATGACCGACCCCGATGGTCGGGATGCGCCTGGTGTCCAGGTAGCAGGTGAGTCGAACGCCTTCTCTCAAGGCGATAGCATGACGCCCATCGGGGCTCGTGATCATGGCCATCCTATTGCCCTCAAAAATCAATAAGCAACCGAGCGTAAGAAACGTCGGCCGTTCGCAATGAGGCTCGTATGATAATGGCCTCGGCGAGTTTGTGTCCAGCCTGTTCGGCAAGTGCTGACAGGCTTCCCGCGAGCCAATCGGCCGTTTCGCACCGGGGCAGATGAGTTGTTTAGGCCGGTGTGGCTCAGACAGAACTCGGATTGCTGGTACATCGGCGGTAGCGGGCGGTTCAAGCGAACCTCCAACCGTCGACTGTTTGTTGATCGGGTTTCCAAAACGACGGCACTCAGCCGTACAGGCTGCGGCGGTGCGGTCTGCCAGACGCTTGCCGCCATTCCCGATCCGAAGGACTTGCTGGGCGACCCCGTCCGGGCTGGCGGTCGCGTAGGAACCCGTAAGCCGCTTACGGGCGTTCGCCTCCGAGAACCGATGCCAAGAATCAGGAGTCTAACGCACTTGGACACTGTGACGACACCCTCCCCCGGCGCTCCCGTCCCGGTCGCGGACGACGTCTGGATCGTGGACGGCGCGCCGCTGGAGGTGGCGGGCCTGCCGCTGCCGCTGCGCATGACCGTGATCCGCCTCGGCGGCGGCGACCTCCTCCTGTACTCGCCGGTCCCCTTCACCCCGGCCCTGCACCGGGCGGTGGCGGCGCTCGGGCCCGTCCGCCACATCGTGGCGCCCTCCACCGCGCACTGGCTGTTCGTGGGCGCCTGGCAGCAGGCCTGCCCGGAGGCGCGGACCTGGGGGGCGCCGGGCCTCGCGGCCCGCAAGCCCGTGCGCGAGGCGGGGCTGCGGATCGACGCCGAACTCGGGCCGGTGCCGCCGCCCGAGTGGGCCGCGGTCATCGACCACGTCGTGGTGCGGGGCGGGGGCTACGCGGAAGTGGATTTCTTCCACCGGCCGAGCGGCACGCTGCTGCTGGTCGACCTCATCCTCAACCTGGACGCGTCCGGCCTGCCGCCGCTCAAGCGCCTCGCGCTGACGGCCCTGCGGGTCGCGGCCCCGCGCGGCGCCACCGCCCTGCACCTGCGCGCCCTCCTGTCGCTGAACCGCGCCCGCGCGGTTGAGGCCGCGGCGCGGCTGGTCGCCTTTGAGCCGGCCCGCGTGATCGTGACCCACGGCGACAATTTCGAGGAGGACGCGGCCTACCGGCTGCGCGAGGGGCTCGCCTGGCTGCTCGGGCCGCCCCCGCCCCGCCCGGGGACGCACGCGCGCCCGCGCAAGCCGCTCGACCAGTCCACCGTGGTGATCACGGGCGCGTCCAGCGGCATCGGCCGGGCCGCGGCGCTGGCCTTCGCGCGGCGGGGCGCCCGCGTGGTGCTGGCGGCGCGCCGGGCGGAGCTGTTGGGCGAGGTCGCGCGGCAGTGCGAGGCGGTCGGCGGCCGCGCGCTCGCGGTGCCGACCGACGTGACCGACGCGGACGCCATGGCGCGCCTGGCGGCCCGCGCGGAGGACGCGTTCGGCCCGGTCGACGTGTGGATCAACAACGCGGGGGTGGGGGTGTTCGGCCCCTACGCCGAGGCGCCCGCGGCGCTCCACCGCCGCACGGTGGAGGTCAACCTGATCGGCGCCATGAACGGCGCGGCGGCCGTGCTGCCCTCGTTCAAGCGCCGCGGCCACGGCGTGCTCATCAACACGGTCTCGATGGGCGGCTGGGCCCCGACGCCCTTCGCGGCCGCCTACACGGCCAGCAAGTTCGGCCTGCGCGGCTTCAACGCGAGCCTGCGCCAGGAGCTCGACGCCCACGAGGACATCCACGTCTGCGGCGTGTTCCCCGCCATGGTGGACACCCCGGGCCTCGTGCACGGCGCCAACGTGTCGGGCCGCGTCGTCGACCCCGGCCCCTTCATCTACCGGCCCGAGGACGTGGCCGACGCCTTCGTGCGCCTCGCCCGTCATCCCCGCGGCGAGGTCGCGGTGGGCTGGCCCGCCCGGGCCGCGCAACTGGCCTACACCCTCGCGCCGCGCACCACGGAGCTCGTGATGGGCGCGGCCTTCCGGCGCCTCGTCGCCGCCGCCTCGCCCGCGCCGCGCACCGAGGGCGCGCTGCTGCGCACCGTGGAGGAGGGCCGCGAGGCCAGCGGCGGCCACCTGGACCGCAAGGGCCTGCCCGGCGCGGGCGAGATCAGCCGGGGCGCGCTGGCCGCGGGGGGCGCCGTGCTGCTGCTGGCCCT
>CAXTDZ010000275.1:0-2500 GCA_964243035.1 uncultured Lichenihabitans sp. | reverse complement strand
CCACAAGCCCGTCAAAGCCGCCCGTGCCGCGCGACGGAAGGCGCCCGAGACCGCGCCGAGGTCGGGCGTGCGCACCGCGAAGGCGATGAGCCCGGGGGCGGGCATGGCCGCGATCGCGGCGCCGCGGCCGACGGGCGGCTGGGCGGGGTCGGGCGCGATGACCTCCAGGTAGGTGTCGCCCAGGGACAGCAGGCTGTTGCGGGTGCCGAAGCCCGGGTGCGAGCCGCCGGGCCCGGGCGCCACCCCCGTCAAGGCCGCGATCAGGGCCGACCCCGCGTCGAGGTCCGGGGCTGCCCACAGGAGGTGGTCGAGGTCGGGCATCCGTGTTTCACCTTTCAAACCGGTCCGAGCAGGAGCGCCGCGTGGGCGGGGAGGAACCAGCCCGCCGCCGTCTCGACCGGCGCGGTGCCGGTGCCCCCGTAGGCGGGGTCCTCGCTCGACCACAGCGTGGTCCAGGTCCGGCCGCGTGGCGGGGCCGCGAGCGGGTCGGGGATCGAGCGGCGATGAAAGTCCGGCCCGAAGTTGACCAGCAGCAGCCGGTCCTCGCCGTCGGTGGCGAAGAAGCGCAGCGCGAAGGCTTCCGCGCCCAGCACGGCGCCATCCACCCCGCGCCGCCCGTCGGGCCGGAACGCGCCCGCGCCGGCCCGCAGCCGGAGGAGGTCGCGGTGCAGCGCCACGACCCCGGCGTTGCTCTCGGCCTCGCGCCAGTCGAGCACGCAAGCCTTCACGGTGCCGGGCGAGGCGGGGTCGGGCAGGCGCGCTTGGGCGGCCGCGCTGGCGAGGCTCGCGAATTGCGCCAGCGACTGGCCGCGCCCCGTGCGCACCAGGGCTGCCAGGTCCGGCTCGTGGTCGGCGAAGTACAGGAAGGGCGTCGAGGCCCAGAACTCCTGCCCCTGGAACAGGAGCGGCGTGCCGGGCATCAGCAGCACAAGGGCGGTGAGGGCCCGCGCCCGGCCCGGGCTGGTCAGCGCGTGGAAGCGCGCCCCGCTGCCGGAGTTGGCGACCTGGTCGTGGTTCTGCGCGAACACCACGAAGGCCTCGGGCGGCAGGTCCAGCCCCGGCACGCCGCGCGGGGCGCCCTGGAACGCGTAGCCCTGGCCCTGGAAGAGGTAGCCGTACTTGGCGGCCGCGATCAGCTCCTGCGGGGTGCCCTCGTAGTCCACGTAGTAGGCTTCGCGCCGGCCCGTGACCGCGACGAGGGCGGAATGGTGGAGGTCGTCGTTCCACACCGCGTCGAGGCCGTAGCCGCCGGCCGCGGCGGGGCGCACGAGGTCGGACAGCTGCGGCTCGTTCTCGGCCACGATCACGATCGAGCGCGTCCCCGCCGCGGCCCGCGCGGCCCGGGCGAGCGCCGCGATCACGTGGTCGGCGGAGTTGTCGTGGATGCTTTGCGTGGCGTCGAGGCGCAGCCCGTCGAAGTGGAACTCGTCGATCCAGTAGGCCGCGTTGGCGATCACGAGGTCGCGCATGCCGACCGCGTGCGGGCCGTCGAAGTTGGGCGCCTCGCCCCATTCGTTGCTGTAGCGGGTGGTGACGTAGTGCGGCGAGAAGGCGGGCAGCGGGTTCCCCACCGGGCCGAAGTGGTTGTAGACGACGTCGAGGATCACGCCGAGTCCCAGCGCGTGGGCGCGGTCCACGAAGGCGCGCAGGTCGTCGGGCGCCCCGTACAGGCGGGTGGGGGCGAACAGGTCCACGCCGTCGTAGCCCCAGCCGAAGCGCCCCGCGAACTCGTTGACGGGCATCATCTCGACCGCGGTGACGCCGAGGTCCTTGAGGAAGGGCAGCTTGGCCGCGGCCGCGGCCCAGGTGCCTTCGGGCGTGAAGGTGCCGACGTGCATCTCGTAGAACACCTGGCCCGAGAGCGCGAGGCCGCCCCAGCCCGCGTCGGTCCAGGGGAAGCCGCGCGGGTCCACGACCTCCGAGGGGCCGTGGGGGCCGTCGGGCTGGAACCGGGAGGCGGGGTCGGGCGCCTCCCTGCCGTCGACGCGGAACCGGTAGCGGGCGCCCGCCCCCACCCCCGCCACGGTGCCTTCGAAGTAGCCGTCCCGGCCGGGCGCGAGCGCGTGGTCGCGGCCGTCCACCACCGCGGACACGCCGCCGCGCTCGGGCGCCCAGACCCGGAAAGCCGTGCCGGACCCCGTGACCTCGGCCCCCACCGGATAGCGCCGCGACGTCCGGCCCCCGTCGATCTCGCCCACCGCCGCGCCTCCCGTTGACGGTCGGCAACGCTTGAGGTCGCGGCTCGGGTTCCCCGAGGCCGGTCAGGCGCGGGACGCGACCACGCTGCCGCGCAGCCGCAGCCGCCGCGGCCCCAGCCGCTGGAGCAGGGCGGCGAGGTCGGGACCCGTGGTCCGCCCCCGCGCCGCCACCAGCACGACGTCGTCGGCCAGGTCGGCCGCCTGGGCGAGCAGCGCGCCGTCCCGGCGGCCGGTGATGACCGCGAGCCCCGGGTCGGCGTGGCGGGCGAGCGCGCCGGCCAGTCGCGCCAGCGCCTCGGCCG
>CAXTDZ010000274.1:0-2507 GCA_964243035.1 uncultured Lichenihabitans sp. | reverse complement strand
GCCCCCCCCCGATCGCGCCGCCGCCGCGCCGGCCGCGGTCCCCCGCGCGGCAGGGCTCGCCGGCAAGACGCTGCTGCTCAACGGCGGGGCCTCGCGGATTGCCTTCGAGCCGCGCGACAAGGGCGCGGTCGCGGTGGCCCACCTCACGCTCGCGGGCGAGTCGACCGGTGACGCGCGGCAGGGCTGCAAGGTCGAGGCGCCCAACACGCCGCTCGCCGTGAAGCCCGCGGGCCAGCCCGACGGCGTGGAGCGCCTCCAGGTCGATTATCCCGCCTGCCCGCTGCAGTTCGACGTGCTCGACGGCGCCGTGCTGGTCGACCGGACCCAGGGTCCCTGCGAGTTCAAGGAGGCGAGCTGCCGCGTCGACCCGGTCGGGCTCTGGGGTCCGGCCTCAGGCGAGTTCGGGCCCGACCGCGTCAAGACGCTGGAGCACCTCCGGGCGCGGGCGGAGGCGGCCGTGCGGACCAACTACAAGGCGCTGGTCTCCTCCACCAAGGACCGGGCCGCGATCACGGGCTACGCGCGCGACCAGGCGCAGTTCTCCTCGACGCGCACGGAGCTGTGCCGCGACTACGCGGGCGAGGACCGGCACGGCTTCTGCGCCACCACGCTCACGGAGGCCCGCGCGGCCTTCCTCGGCGCCAAGCTGGGCGATGCGCGGGAGAGCAGGGCCGAGCACCGGAAGCAGCGCGCCGCCAGGCGCGCCACCGACCGGTCGTGACCGGGGGCCGCGCTACTGCGCGTTCCCCTGGGTGAGCAGGGGCGTGATGCGGCGCACCGTCACCCGGCGGTTCTCCACGCTCGCGCCCTGCGTTTGCACCTTCAGGTACTGCTCGCCGTAACCCTGGGTCACGAGGTTCTCGGGCGGCACCCGGAAGGTCCGCGTGAGGACGGCGGCGACCGACTGGGCGCGGCGGTCTGACAGCGACAGGTTGTCGACCGGGCTGCCCACCGCGTCCGTGTAGCCCTCGACCAGGAACACCTCCTGCGCGTTGTTCTGCACGGCCTGGTTGATCGCCTGCGCGATGGCGGACAGCCGCCCCGCCTGGTCCGGCGGCACGGCCCAGGAGCCCGTCGCGAAGGTGACCGAGTTCAGGTCGACGCTGCGCATCCGGGCCCGCAGGTCGGGGCTGTAGCGGACCTGGTCCAGCGTGTAGCGCCGCGGCAGGGGCGCGACCGGCGGTGCCTGGAGGGCGTCGTAGACCGCCGGCTCACCGGCCGTGTCGCCGTTGACCACGTACTGCTCCGCGGGCACGGGAACCACCAGCGGCGGCAACTCGACGATGTCCTCGGTGAACTCGCGGTCCGGACCGCGGTAACGGTTGTCGATCAGCAGCACCTCGCGGCCGTCCGGGAAACGGCGGAGCCGGCGCACCAGTCGCCCCTGGTCGTCCGTGTAGGTCAGCACGCGCGAGCCGTCCGGGCTCGCGAAGTCCGCCACCGCGTAGTCGCCGTCGCGCTCGGAGCGGACGTCGTAGCCGAGGTCGCGGAACCGCTCGTTCTCGTCGTGCGCCACGAAGAACCGGTTGTTCTGCTCGATGATCGTGCGGCCAGGCTCGCGGACGATGTCGACGCCGTCCCGGTTGAACGACTGCCTGCGGCCGCGCACGTCCTCCAGCCGGTTCAGCCCTTCCGCGGCCAGGAAGCCTCCCGCGAAGCCCGCGGCTGCGCCCGCCGCAACGGCACCCGCCCGTGTTCCGGGGCCGCCCGCGCCGCGACCGGGCTCGGCCGGCGGCGGGGGAAGGGCGCCCGGAGCAGGCGGCCGCACAATCGGGCCGGGGCCGCCGGCCCCGGCCGGAGGCCTCGGGAACGGCCGCGGCGAGGTGGACATCACGCCCGATCCGGCGCCGCCCGGTCCCCCGGGCAGGGGAGGCGCGGCGCCCGCCCCGGGCACCGGTCGGACGGGGCCGCCGACGCCGCCCGGCGGCCTTGGGAACGGCCGCGGCGAGGTGGACATCACGCCCGATCCGGCGCCGCCGGGCCCTCCGGGCAGGGGAGGAGCGGCACCCGCCCCCGGGAGCGGCCGGACGGCAGGGCCTGGACCGCCGAGGCCGCCCGGCGATCCCGGAAGGGGGCGCTGCGGGCTGAGCGGACCGCCCGGTGCCGGGCGGACTTGCTCGGCCGAGCCCGGGGCGTCCGGCAACCGCCGCGCGCCCGGCTTGCCATGGTTTCGACCCTGCGCGGCGCGCGGCTCCTCCGGCGGCCCGTTCGGGCTCGTTTCGTCCCCGACCGCGCCGGGCCGGACGCGGGTGCCAGGCTCGTCGGCAGGGGAAAACCCAACCGGCGGGGCCTGACGCCGGCCGATCGCGGGAGCCCCGTCCGGCCGCATCCGGGCGACCGGCGGCTCGCCGGGCTGCCTGCCGACCGGTACTCCGACCGCGGGACGCGGGCGCGCCACCTCGGGCTGCGGGGTGAACTGGCGGGGAACGGCGGGTTCCGGGGCGCGCTGCCCGACCGGCGGCGCGAAACGGCGCGGCTCGACCGGCGGCGCCTCCGCGGCCGGGCGC
>CAXTDZ010000273.1:0-2652 GCA_964243035.1 uncultured Lichenihabitans sp. | reverse complement strand
GAAGGGCAGAACCGGCGATCGTTAACCCGAGCTCGAAGCCTTGGACCGGGGGGCGCCCCGCATTGAGCGGGCCGCGGTCCTCGCCTATGCTTCGAGCCGGTTCAAGCGGGCCGGGGACGAGATGCAGCACCGGGTCACGATCATCGCCGCAGCCGTGATCGCGGCGGCCTCGCCGGCGGCGCGCGCGGCGGAGGCCCCCGCGCTGCCGACCCTGGCCCTGCAACCCGCGCCGTCGCCGTCGCCGTGGAACGGGCTGTCGGTCGGGACGGAGGTGTTCGGCGTCTCGGGCGGTCACGGGGTCAAGGGCGGCTTCGGGGCCGCCGCGACCGCGGACTACGCGCACGCCTTCGCCAACACCATCGTGCTCGGCGTGGGCGGGGCCGCGGGCTACACGCCGGGCTTGTTCGCGGGCGCGGGCATCCGCGGCTTCGACTTCGCCCAGGCCGACGTCAAGCTCGGCTACGACATGGGCCGCGTCCTGCCCTACGTCACGGGCGGCGTGGCCCTGCTCAAGCCCGTGCTCCGGCCCGGCTCCGGCCTGCCGGGGCCGGGCGACGCGTTCAACGACCTCGTGAACGGAACCGCCAACCTGAAGGCCGCCGCGACCGTCGGGGCCGGGGTCGATTACGCGGTCACCAACAACCTGACCGTCGGGCTCGCGGTGTCGGTGACCCAGGTTCCGGCCCCGGCGGTGCCGTAGCGGGAACTCTCAGGGCAGCGCGGCAACGAGCAGCGCGACCGACAGCCCGACCAGCACCGTGAAGGTCGCGGCCATGCCGCCGGTGCGGAACGCCCCGCGGCCGCGAGGGGTCGACAGGCCGACGATGTGCGCCAACCGGCCCGCGACGAGCACGAGCCCCGCGGCGTGCAGCAGGGCGCGAGGTTCTCCCGACAGTTCCGACAGCAGCAGCAGGACGAGGGCCAGCGGAACGTACTCGGCGAAGTTGGCGTGCACCCGCGCGGCGCGTTCCAGGTCGGGGTCGCCGCCGCTGCCGATCGAGATCTTCCGAGCCATGCGGCGTCGGATCACGCGGGCCGCGAGGGCGACGTAGACCAGCGACAGGGTGCCGGCGTAGAGCGCGGTGACGGGCGCGGGCGTCACGCCGCGAGGTCCAGCCCGTTCTCCGCCGCCAGCGCCGCGAGGCTGGAGGCGGGCCGGGCGCCCAGGTGCTGGATGACCTCGGCCGCCGCCAGCGCACCCAGCCGCGCGCAGGTTCGGGCGTCCCGCCCGCGGGCGAGGCCGGCGAGGAAGCCCGCCGCGAACAGGTCGCCCGCCCCCGTCGAGTCCACCAGGCGCCCGATCGGGAAGGCCTCCGCGGCGACCACCTCGTCGCGCGTCGCCACCACCGAGCCCGCGGCGCCGCGCGTGACCACGCCCAGCGCGCATTCGGCCCGCAGCGCCGCGAGCGCGGTGTCGAAGTCGCTCGTCTCGTAGAGCGCGTGCAACTCGCTCTCGTTGGCGAAGACGATGTCGACCGTCCCGGTCCGGATCAGGTCGAGGAACTCCGCGCGGTAGCGGTCCACGCAGAACGTGTCGGACAGGGTCAGCGCCACGCGGTTACCCGCCCCGTGCGCGAGGCCCGCGGCCTTGACGAAGGCCTGCTTGGCGGCGGGCGGGTCCCACAGGTAGCCTTCGAGGTAGACGAAGCGCGCCAACCGGACGGTCGCCTCGTCGATGTCGGCCGCGGTGAGGTTCTGGCAGGCGCCCAGGTAGGTGTTCATGGTGCGCTGCCCGTCGGGGGTGACCAGGATCATGGAGCGCGCCGTGGCGGGGCCGTCGGGGGCCGGGGCCGTGTCGAAGCGGACGCCCGTCGCGCGCAGGTCGCGGGCGAACAGCCCGCCCACCTCGTCGGCGCGCACCTTGCCCACGTAGCCGGCCGCGACGCCCAGGCTCGCGACGCCCACCGCGGTGTTCGCGGCCGACCCTCCCGAGATGACCGTCACCGGCCCCATGGCCCCGTGGAGCGCCTCGGCCCGCCCCTCGTCGATCAGCGTCATCGACCCCTTCACGACGGCCTGGGCCAGGAGGAAGTCCTCGGCCACGGGGGCGATGACGTCGACGATGGCGTTGCCCAGGCACAGGACGTCGACGGGTTTCGGGGACATGCGGGGCACCGTGGGGAGGTTGGGGGAAGCCGCCCGCGTCTCGCACCGGCCCGGGGCGGCGTCAAGCGACGCGCTCAGGCGCCGCCCATGGCGGCGTAGCCCAGGAACAGCGACACGCCCGCGAGCAGGATCAGGAGGGCCGCGCCGAGTTCCAGCCCGCGCATCACCACCATCCCGCCGCGGGAGTCCCGCCCCGAGAGCCGGAGCGCCGCGCCCCGGGCCAGCACGGCCAGGGTGGCCAGCGCGCCCGTGGTGAGCGCCGTGCCGAGCGACATCGCGCCCACCGACAGCACGCCCGCCCCGAAGGAGCCCTGCGCGAGGGCGAAGACCAGCACCAGGATGGCACCCGAACAGGGCCGCAGCCCGGCCGCCAGCACGGTGAGGCCCGCCTCCGTCCAGGACGCCTCGCCGAGGCGCGCGGGGTCGGGGGCGTGGGCGTGCCCGCAGTCCGCGCGGAGAACGGCGCCGCCGAAGCGCAGGCCGGGCCCGCAGCCGCAGTCACCCGCGCCCACGTCAAACTTTTCGAGCGCGCCATGGTCGCGCATC
>CAXTDZ010000272.1:0-2727 GCA_964243035.1 uncultured Lichenihabitans sp. | reverse complement strand
GCCCCGCCCGCCGCCGCGGCCGTCACGCCCGCCGATCCCGCCGCAGCACCCGTCGCGACCGCGGTCGTCAAGCCCAAGCGCAAGCCCGCGCCCCCCGCGCCGCCGCGCGAAACGGCCCTGTCGAGCGACCCAACCCCGACCCTCACCCCCGAAACCTTCTTCGCGACCGCCAAGGCGTCCGAGCGTTACTCGGCCATCGCGGACGCGGGCGGGTGGCCCACGATCGACGCACCGCTGTCGCCGCGCAGCAAGGGCCACCCCGTGGCGGTGCTCCGCCTCCGGCTCGCCATCGAGGGCGACCTCGGCGCCCCCGGCCGCACCGCCGACGTGACGGTGGACGGCGGAACCAGCATGTTCGACACCCGCTGGACGACCGACCTGACGGAGGCCGTCAAGCGGTTCCAGGCCCGGCACGGCCTCAAGGACACCGGCGTCGTGGCGGGCGCCACGCTGAAGGCCATGAACGTGACGGCGCGGGAGCGCTTCAACGAACTGGCGTCGAGCGCGCAGCGCCTGGCCGGCCGGCAGTTCGACTTCGGCACCGACCGCTACGTGGTCGTGAACCTCCCCTCGGCCTCCGTCGAGGCGGTGGAGAACGGGCAGGTCGTCCACCGCTACGTGGCCATCGTGGGCGACCCGGACCACGCCTCGCCCGAGGTCGACGCCCACGCGGTGGCGGTCAACTTCAACCCGACCTGGACCGTGCCGGCCTCGATCATCCGCAAGGAGATCATGCCCAAGATGCAGCGCGACCCGAGCTACCTGGCGCGCGAGAAGATCCGCGTGCTCGACGGCTCCGGCAAGCCCGTCAACCCCGGCTCGGTCGACTGGACCAGCGAGAAGGCCACCACCTACATCCTCCGGCAGGATTCCGGGAAGGGGAACTCGCTCGGCTCCATCCGCATCAACATGCCCAACAAATACGCCGTCTACATGCACGACACGCCCTCCAAGGGCCTGTTCGGCGGCGATATGCGCTTCCTGTCGCACGGCTGCGTGCGCGTGCAGGGCGTCAACGACCTCGCGGCCTGGATCCTCAAGGACACGGGGGGCGCGCCCGACGGCACCTGGACCCGCGAGGCGATCGAGGGCAAGATCGCCGACGGCCAGCACGAGGAGGTGCGCCTCGCCCAGCCCGTGCCGGTCGCCTGGGTCTACCTGACCGGTTGGGCCAACGGCGACGGCGTCGCGAACTTCCGCGACGACGTGTACAGCATGGACCAAGTGGGCGCGCCCGCCGAGGCCCGCGTCGACCCCGACCTGATCCCGCAGAACTGACGGGCGGGTCCGCTCAGGCGGCGGGCACCCGGGCGGGCTGCTCCGGATCGGCCCGGAGCAGCACCTCGATCAGCGTCCCCTCGCCCTTGCGGCTCCTGATCGACACCGCGGCGCCGTTGGCGGTGGCGAGCGCCCGGGTGAGCGGAAGGCCCAACCCGCTGCCCGCCCCCGCGGTATCGGTCAGCGCCACGGGCCGGAGCGGCTCGGTCACGGCCGCGATCTCCTCCTCCGACATGCCGACCCCGGTGTCCCGGATGCGCACCGCGACGCCGCCCGCGTCGCCGAGCGCCGTCGACACGATCACCTGCCCCCCCGGCTCGTTGAACTTGACCGCGTTGGACAGCAGGTTGGCCAGCATCTGACGCAGCGCGCGCTCGTCCACCAGCGCGGGCGGCAGCCGCGGCGGCAGCGAGGTGCGCATGATGACCCGGTCGCGGTGGGCGTCGGGCTGCAGGGCCGCGACGCTCTCGGTCACGACCCTGTTCACGTCGACCGGCGCCACGTGCACGTCGAGGTGCCCGGCCTCCATCCTGGTCAGGTCGAGCAGGTCGCCCACCAGCGCCAGCACGTCGGTTCCCGAGCGGTGGATGTCGAGCAGGTAGTCGCGGTAGCGCCCGTTGCCCATCGGCCCGAACCGCTCGTCGAGGATGACCTCGGCGAAGCCCAGGATCGCGTTGAGGGGCGTCCGGATGTCGTGGCTCACCCTCGCCAGGAAGTCGGCCCTGGACCGTTCCGCCCGGTCGAGTTTGTCGCGCAGGGCGTCGCGCTCGCGCCGGAGGCCGTCGGCCGCGCCCGCATCCCGCAGCACCGCGCAGGTCCCGAACGGCTCGGCGCGCCGCGCCGCCACCACCAGCGCGACCGTGCTGCCGTCGGCGCGCAACCCTTCGACCGTCACGGGGGTGGGCGCGGTCCCGTGCCGCGCTCCCGCCAGGGCCGTGGCGGCCGCGCCCCGGCCTCCGGGGCCGAGCAGGTCGAGCAGCGCGTGGCCCACGAGGTCTGCCCGATCCCGCCCGAACAGGCGCTCGCCCGCGCGGTTGATCGCGGCCAGCCGTCCCTCGCCGTCGAGCAGGGCGAGACCGTCCTCGGACGCCTCGACCATCGCGGCGGCCGCGTCCCGCCGCGCCAGGGTCAGGATCGCGGGGCCGCGGCCGTCCGGCGCCGGACGGACCCCGTTCAGAAGCACCGGCAGGCGTCGTCCGGACGCGTGCAGCAGGGTTGCGTCGCGGCTCCGCGCCTCGGTCCACGCGGACGGGTCGAAAGGGTCGAGCACGCCGTCGAGCCCGCCGCGCGCGGCCAGCGCCTCGGCCGAGGCGTCGCCCGACAGGTCCAGGAACGCGGGGTTGACCCGGGCCTCGGTGCCGTCCTCGCGCCAGCAGGCCGCGACGCCCAGGCGGTCGAGCACGGCCGCGGGGTCGGCGGCGGAGGCCGGGTCCGGCGCGGGCGAGCGCC
>CAXTDZ010000271.1:0-2745 GCA_964243035.1 uncultured Lichenihabitans sp. | reverse complement strand
CCCGAGCCGTTGTCGCCGAACACGGGCTTGGGCATGAAGGTCGCGGTCTTGCCGTAGCTGTTGGCGACCTGGTGGATGCAGTATTTGTAGATCTGCATCGCGTCGCCCATGGCGACCAGCCGGTCGAACTTCAGGCCGAGCTCGTGCTGGGCGGAGGCCACCTCGTGGTGGTGCTTCTCGACGCGGGCGCCCATGGAGGCCATCGCGGCCAGCATCTCGCCCCGCATGTCCTGCGCCGAGTCGACCGGCGGCACGGGGAAGTAGCCGCCCTTGGTGCGGACCCGGTGGCCCAGGTTGCCGCCCTCGTAGGCGGTGTCGGCGTTGGAGGGCAGCTCGATGGAGTCGAGCACGAAGCCCGTGTTGTAGGGGTCGGCCTTGAAGCGGACGTCGTCGAACACGAAGAACTCGGCCTCGGGCCCGATGTAGACGGTGTCGCCCACCCCGGTCGACTTCAGGAAGGCCTCGGCCTTCTTGGCGATGCCGCGCGGGTCGCGCCCGTAGGGCTCGCCGGTTGTGGGCTCCAGCACGTCGCACACGACCGACAGCGTCGCGGCCGAGAAGAAGGGGTCCATGCAGGCCGTGGACGGGTCGGGCATCAGCGTCATGTCCGACTCGTTGATGGCCTTCCATCCCGCGATGGACGAGCCGTCGAACATGAGCCCCTCGGAGAAGGCGTCCTCGTCCACGACGGACACGTCGAAGGTCACGTGCTGCCACTTGCCGCGCGGGTCGGTGAAGCGGAAGTCGACGTATTTGACGTCGTTGTCCTTGATCGCCTTGAGGACGTCGTGGGCGGTCTTCATGGGGTGCTCCTGGGGCGCCGGCCGCGCGGGGGCCCCGCGCGCCGGTCACGGGGGCGCCCTATACGAAGGGCCGCCCCGCCGATCAAATCGCGTCGTTGCCGGTCTCGCCCGTGCGGATGCGGATCGCGCCCTCGATGTGCGACACGAAGATCTTGCCGTCGCCGATCCGGCCCGTCTGCGCGGACTTGCGGATCGCCTCCACGGCCCGGTCCACCATGTCGTCGCCCAGCACCACCTCGATCTTCACCTTGGGCAGGAAGTCGACCACGTATTCGGCGCCGCGGTAGAGCTCGGTGTGCCCCTTCTGGCGGCCGAACCCCTTGGCTTCGGTGACCGTGATGCCCTGGAGGCCCACCTCCTGGAGCGCTTCCTTCACCTCGTCGAGCTTGAAGGGCTTGATGATGGCCTCGATCTTCTTCATGGCGGTTCCGGCTCGGTCGGCGGTCGGGACGGGCTCAAGGCCAAGGGGCTTGATCTAGAACGGCCGTCGGAACGTCTGGTTTTGCATGGCACATGCCAGCCGGCCTGGCTGCAAAATAGTCAACGCTTGCACAGCGGAACGGTATCGACCGGAGCGGCTGGCGCGTATTCAAGCGAATTGCCCGCTTCCTTGGCAATCACAGGATCCGACGTGGGGGTTTGATGCGCCCGACAGATGAGCCCACCGCCCTGCTGACCGTCGCGCAGATGGCCGAAGCCGACCGGCTAACGATCGCGTCCGGGACCCCGGGCGCGGTCCTGATGGACCGGGCCGGCGCCGCCGTGATGGACGCCTGCCTTCCGCTGCTCGGGGACGCCTCGGGCGTGCTGATGCTGTGCGGTCCAGGCAACAACGGGGGTGACGGCTTCGTGGCGGCGCGGCGGCTGCGGGCGAGGGGCGTCCCGGTGCGGCTCGCGAGCCTGGGCGACCCGGGCGCGCTCAAGGGCGACGCGGCCGAGGCCGCCCGGGGTTGGCGCGAACCTGTCGGGGACGCGGGCGCGGTGGCCCCGGCGCCCGGTGAGGTCGTGGTGGACGCGCTGTTCGGCGCCGGGCTCAGCCGCCCGCTCGACGGGGCCGCGGCGGCGCTCGTCGGGCGGGTCAACGCGGCGGGCCGCCCCGTGCTGGCCGTGGACGTCCCCTCGGGGCTGGAGGGTGACACGGGTGCCGCGCGAGGTTGCGCGATCCGCGCGACCCGGACCGTCACCTTCTTCCGGCTCAAGCCGGGCCACCTGCTGCTGCCCGGCCGAGGCCTGTGCGGTGAGGTTGTGGTGGCCGACATCGGCATCGGGCCGGACGTGCTCGACGCGATCGCGCCCCGGCAGCACCGGAACGTGCCCGCCCTCTGGAGGACCGCCTACCCGTGGCCGGCCGTCGAGGGCCACAAGTACACGCGCGGCCACGCCGTGGTCGTGTCGGGCGGCGCCTCCGCCACGGGGGCGGCGCGGATGAGCGCGCGGGCCGCCCTGCGGGTGGGCGCGGGGCTGGTGACGGTGGCCTCGCCCTCCGACGCGCTGCCCGTCAACGCCGCGGCGCTCACGGCCGTGATGGTGCGCGCCGCGGACGGGCCCGACGGTCTCGCCGCCCTGCTCGGCGACGCGCGCAAGAACGCCGTGGTGCTCGGTCCGGGCCTCGGGGTGGGCGAGGAGACTTGCGATGCGGTGAAGGTCGCGCTGGCGGGCCGGGGCGAAGGAGCCCGCGCGGCCGTGCTCGACGCCGACGCGCTGGCGAGCTTCGCGAACGGGGCCGACCGCCTGGCGGCCCTCGTGGCCGGAGCGCCCGGCCCCGTGGTCGCGACGCCGCACGACGGCGAGTTCGCGCGCCTGTTCGGGCGCGACTTCGCTGCCGGGGGCTCGCGGCTCGACCGGGCCCGCGCGGGCGCGGCCCGCCTCGGCGCCGTGCTGCTGCTCAAGGGGCCCGACACGGTGGTGGCCGAGCCCGGCGGCCGCGCCTCGATCGCGGGCC
>CAXTDZ010000270.1:0-2801 GCA_964243035.1 uncultured Lichenihabitans sp. | reverse complement strand
CCAAACCCGACCAAGTCCACTGACTGTCCACAAAAACGGGTCAATCCCAATCCCAGGCGACGCTGAGCGCCGCCCGATACTTCAGGTTCGGCGCATGCGCGAGCAAAAGCGCCACCTCCTCCGGGCTGAGCACGACCGGCAGCCGCTCGGGCGTCGGGACCCGCGCCATGCGGTCGCCGAAGCCGGCCCGCCCCAGCGTGGTGTGGAAGAAGAAGCGCAGGGCCGTGGCCGCCTGGTTCATCTGGCCGGAACTCGCCCCAAGCGAGGCCATGTGGAGCTGGTAGCGCCGGAGGTCCTCGGGCTCGGCCCGGTCGGGCGAGCGGCCGAGAAAGGCCGTGAACTGGCGGACCTGCCGGATGTAGTCGCGCTGGGTGTGCGCGCCGAACTGGCGGATCGTCATGTCTTCGATCATACGGCGGCGCAGCGGGCTGACGGCTTCGGTGCTCATGGGGTGGTCCTGTCCGAGACGGGGTTGACCCCACGATCCTCGGACAGCCCCGGCAGGCCGTCGTGCTCCCTACAACCTCAGCCACCCCTACCGCGGTAGCGGTTTAGTCCCGTGGCGCAATGTTTCCGCTCTCGCGGTGGTACCGGGGGGATGCAACGGGGGCGCGTAGCGGGCCCCCTTGCCGATGCGCCGCAGGCGCGTCGCTCTCCGGTGCTGTATTACAGCACACATCTTGCAGCAGAAGGCCAAAAAAGGAAGGGAAAGAGGAAAACAGACAGAAAAGAGGCAAAGAGGGACCAAGGACCAAACAAGGAGGAGGACCAAAAAGAAGAAAGGAAACAAGAACAAAGTCAAAGGAAGCAGACCAAAAAGGAGGGGGACCAAAGGCAGAGCCAAAGGGGGAAGAGAACCAAGGGGGAGACGGAACCAGAGAGGGGGGCCAAAGGGCAGGACGACAGAAGGCAGCGAAGCCGGGACGAGGGCCAGACCACGACGCAGAGACGGCGCAACGAGGAACGCCACGGCGACAGGTTGGCCCGAGCCATGAAGGCGAGCGACGGGGAAGCACCGGGGTGGGCCGGCTCTTGTCATGTCTGTACGCAGGTGGGGTCATGCGGATCACGTCGGGGCGCGATCGGTGCCGTGCCCAGGGTTGGGACAAAGGTATCCGTGACCCCCCATGGAGCTGCTCCCGCAGGCAAGCAGCAGAAAACCCCGCCCGGTGGTCCGGGCGGGGCTTGCGGGCGGGGGCCTACTCAGCGCTGCGGCGGCCGTTGGGGCGGGACCAGATCAGGGTCGCGTCCTCGCCGTTCTCCTCGTCGAACAGGTTGGCGTAGATGGGCGCCGTGAAGCTCGGGTCGTCGAGCTTGACCGAAAGATAGTCGCGACCCTCGTTCGAGCGCTTGGACCAGGCGGCCCCGATCTCGGCGCGGCCGACGAAGACCCGGTGGCTCGGGGCGTTGTCGTTGGCGCGGGCCTCCTCGGGGACGATGCGGACGCCCTTGGCCTGGACGGACAGGGTGACGATCTCGCCCTGGAACTCTTTGCCGGACTTCTTGAACGAACCGATGGTAGCCATTGTGTCTCTCCTTGCTGTTTCGAGCCCGCGACCATCGCGGCCTCGATGCGGATCGATGGGCCGCAGGCGATCGACGCCGCACCCGCTTGGGGCCGAAGCGCAGCGGAGGACGGCGGCGGGCGAACTTTCTTGGCTTGCGCGAGGAATGCGGCGTCAGCCGCAGGGGAAGAAAGTTGGACCGACGCCGTTGCGGCCCAGGCGATCGAGGCGCAGCCGGCCTGCGGCCAGATCAAGCATCAGGCGAGGCTGCGTGGTCGCGTGCCGGACAGCGTCATGGACACACTGACGTCGTTCGGTTCAGGGCGGAGAAGCGCGACGGAAGAGCGGAGACGATCTACCCTGTCCCAAGCTGCCGGGCGCCTCGGCACGGGGACACGCCACCCTGACGATGTCATGCCGAGCGGCGGTCAGCCGCGCGATCGGGAAGGCCCGGCTACTGTGGAGGACGAGGGCTGCCGGCCGTCGCGGCCCAGGGGTCGATGAGCTCGACGCCGCAGTCCGCGAAGCCGCCGATGTCGCGCGTGGCGAGGGCGGCGCCGGCGACCCGGGCGGTCGCGGCGATCAGGGCGTCGAAGGCCTCGATGGGTTTGCCCGCGGCCCGGCGCGCCGTGACGATGGCGGCGTAGCGCCGCGCCGCCTCGCCGTCATAGGGCAGCACGCGCCTCGCGAACTCTTCGGCGAACATGGCCTCCGCGGCGGCGGCCAGCCCGCTTTTCCGGCGTCCGTCGGGCAACAGGGCGATGCCGTACAGGACCTCCGTCTGCACGATGCTGGCCGTGCAGAGCGCATCGCGATCCTGCCGGGCGACCCAGGCGAGGACGGCGGGATCGGGCTCCGCGCGCATCAGCTCCGACACGACGTTGGTGTCGAGCAGGATCATTCGAAGGTGGGCGGCGGCCGGACGGCGACGCGGGGATGGGGCTCGAGATCGACGCCACCGAAGGGCGCGAACCGCCGCTGGATGGCTTCGGCCAGGTTGGGGCGGTCCTCCCGGTCGGCGGCGAGCGTGTCGCTCAGGATGTGGCGCAGCTCCGCTTCCATCGAGCGGCCGTTGCGCGCGGCGCGGACGCGCAGGCGCGCCTTCAGGGCCGCGTCGACGTTGCGGATCGTGAGCGTCGTCATGGTCGCGTCTTCCAGCATCATGCTTCCAGTGTACACGATGCTGGCATTGCTAGCAAAATAATTGTCCCTGCAGCTGGTATGGCCGCAGGGACAGTGAGTCTTAGAGCTTCTAACAAAACCGGGTTTGGCGTGTTTGGCCTGGTATGGCCAAGC
>CAXTDZ010000269.1:0-2862 GCA_964243035.1 uncultured Lichenihabitans sp. | reverse complement strand
CCGCTCCGAGAAGTCATCCTCCTTTGCTACTAACTTCCGGCGCAGGACACTAGGCGATGGAGCGGGACGGGGGAAGCGCCGGCGGCCCTCGGTCAGGCCGCGTCGAGCGCGACCCGGTCGGGGTAGAAGGCGAGGTGATCCTTGATGGCCGCGACGGCGTCGAACGGCGCCTCGTAGGACCAGACCGCGTCGGCGCCGCTCCCGTCCCCGGTCGGCAGGTCGAAATAGGAGCAGTCGCCCTTGTAGGGGCAGTAGGTCCCGTGCGCGCTCCGCGTCAGCAGCGCCATCGCGACGTCCTTGCGCGGCAGGTAGTACACCGCGGGATAGCGCGCCTCGCGCAGCAGCAGCGCGTCGCGCGTGTCGGCGAGGACCTGGCCGCGCCAGCTGACGCGGACGCGCGCGCCTGCGGGCTCGATCGTGATCGGGTGGTCGGGGCCGGGAACCTTGATCGGCTTGGTCATCGGTTTCGCTTCCTGCTTCGGTTGCGGCTCGGGAGGGGTCTCGCGGGCCAACGGGCCTCGCCCGCCCGTGTTCAGCCGGCCGACTTGCCGCCGTCGACGCCCAGGACGTGCCCGGTCACGAACGACGCCTGGTCGGAGGCGACGAACAGGATGGCGCGCGCCACCTCGTCGGGGCGGCCGATCCGCTTCTGCGGGTTGAGCGAGGTGAGGTAAGCCTTGCCGTCCTCCCCGCCGGTGAAGCGGTCCAGCATGCCCGTGTCGATCGGGCCGGGTGCGACCGCGTTCACCCGCACCCCGAAGGCGCCGGCCTCGATCGCCACCGACTTCGTCAGGCCCTCGACCGCGTGCTTGCTCGCCGCGTAGATCGAGGCGCCGGCGCCGCCCTGGTGCCCGAAGGTCGACGAGACGTTGACGATGCTGCCCGACCCCTGGGCCTGCACCACGCGCAGCTCGTGCTTCATGCTGAGCACCGTGCCGAGCACGTTGGTGTCGAACGTGGCGGCATAGCTCTCGGCCGTCTGCTCCGTGGCGGGCCCGGGCTTGCCCTCCGTGCCGGCCGAGTTGACCGCGACGTCGAGGCGGCCGAACCGGGCCACCGTGCCGTCCACGAGGGCGCGCACGTCCTCCTCGTGGCAGACGTCGGCCCGGATGAACGCGGCCTCGGCGCCGGCGGCGCGCAGGTCGGCGGCAAGCTCGGCGCCCGCCTGCTCGCGGCGGCCGGACACGACGACGCGGGCCCCCTCGCGGGCGTAGGCCATGGCGGTTGCGCGCGCGATGCCGGTCAGGGCGCCGGTGATGAGGACGACGGGGTGGTCCATGGGAGGTCTCCTTCGGGCCTTGTCGGCCGCTGCGAACGATCTATGCCGCGCCGGGTCGCCCGGGTAAGACTTCGTCCGCCGGAGCCTATACTTTCGAGGCATCGCCTTTGGACCTGCGCCACCTGCGCTACTTCATCGTCGTGGCCGAGGTCGGCAGCCTGCACGTCGCGGCCGCCAAGCGCCTGCACACCGCCCAGCCGTCGCTCAGCCGCCAGATGCGCGACCTTGAGGCGGAGCTCGGCTGCCGCCTGATGACCCGGTCGGCGCGCGGGATCGAGCTGACCGCGGCCGGCCGCGTGTTCCTCGACCACGCGCGCGTCGTGCTGCTGCAGGTGGAGGCTGCGGGCGAAGCCGCGCGTCGCGTCGCCGCGCCGCCGCGCGCGGACTTCGTGCTGGGCTTCCTCACCGGGCACGAGTTCGACTGGCTGCCGGGCGTCATGGCCATCCTGCACGAGGAGCTTCCCGACGCGCAGGTCACCGTGCTGAGCCGCTCGTCCCCCGACCTCGCGGCCGGCCTGATGCGCGGCAAGGTCGACCTCGCCCTGCTGCGGGCGGAGAGGACCGCGCCCGACGTCACGTTCGACAGCCTCGGCGCCGAGCCCCTGATCGTGCTGATGCCCCCCGACCACCGCCTCGCGGTCCGATCGACCGTCCGCCCGCAGGATCTCGCCGCGGAAAGGCTGATCGGCGTCCCGGCCGCGACGTCACCGGTGCTGCGCGCCGTCACGGACGCCTATGGGAGGCGGATCGGGATCGACCTCGCGCCGCATTACGAGGTGGACAACCTGTCCATGGCGATCTCGCTCGTCGTGTCGACGGGCGGGGTCGCGCTGATGCCGCTCTACGCGCGCAACCTGCTCCCGCCGACCGTGGTCAGCCGCGCCCTGGACGGCGAGCCGCCCGTCATCGACATCGCGCTGGGGTACAGGCGCGACAACCCGCTGGGCCGGCTCGCCAGGGTCGTCGCGCGGATCAAGCACCTCGGGGCCGGACCCAAGCGAACCGGGGACCCCGACGCCACGCGGTGATCCGGACCGGTTCGGTCCGGGATCGGTCGCATGGCCCGTGCGCGGCGATGTGACCTCGGTAATGGTCGGCGGCACCTCGGGGCCGCCGGTCCGGACGCTGCATCCCGCGGTTCTGGCAGGCGTGTGGGACCCTTCGACCGCCCGGGCCGACATGCGCGGGAGGCTACGTCGAACGGCTCGGTTCGCCGCCCGCCGGGCCGCGAACGTGCTGCCGGACGGCTACACACCCGCCCGTCGCGGGTCGACGGCTGCGCCGACGCGCGCTTCCGGGCCGGGCCGGTGGGCCGCAGCCTCGGGCTGGCGGTGACGTTCGAGGGCGCGACGACGCGCTTCCACCGAAGGTCGACGACGAGGGGGCGTGATCGAGCTGAAAGCCGACTGGCCAAGCCGCGCGGCCGCGGGCCTCGTGCCGGGCGACACGGTCCACGTCGGGGTTGGCCGACACGGACACCGGCGCGACGGTGAAGCTCGAGCGCAGCTTCGCGCCGGCCGAGGGCGAAGGCGCGGGGTTCGTCGCGGGCGTGCCGCGCCGCGCGCTGGCGCCCGGCCTCGCGC
>CAXTDZ010000268.1:0-2875 GCA_964243035.1 uncultured Lichenihabitans sp. | reverse complement strand
TCACCATCAGGTCGGTGATGCAGGCGACGCCCGAGTAGAGCACCTGGTCGGCCATGGAGAAGGCGTCCGCGAAGGTCGTCTTCTCGTTGGCGACGCGGAACAGGTTCTGGTTGGGGATGCAGATCAGCGTGTCCACCGCCTTCTGCAGCTCGTTGATGCCCTGGTCGGCGATGCGCATCCGCCGCTGGCCCTCGAACTGGAAGGGCTTGGTGACGACGCCCACCGTCAGGATGCCCATGTCGCGGGCCGTCCGCGCGATGACGGGCGCGGCCCCGGTGCCGGTGCCCCCGCCCATGCCGGCGGTCACGAACACCATGTGGGCGCCCGCGAGGTGGTCGCGGATCTCCTCGATCGCCTCCTCGGCCGCGGCCCGGCCGACCTCGGGCTGCGAGCCCGCGCCCAGGCCCTCGGTCACCTGCAGGCCCATCTGGATGATGCGCTCGGCCTTGGAGCTCGTCAGCGCCTGGGCGTCGGTGTTGGCCACGATGAAGTCGACGCCCATCAGGCCCGACACGATCATGTTGTTGACCGCGTTGCCGCCCGCCCCGCCGATGCCGCACACCATGATGCGGGGCTTCAGTTCGCGCAGTTCCGGTGCCTTGAGTGTGATGGTCATCGTTGCAAGCCCTTTGAACGCTTGAGGGGCCCGTCCGCCCCGAACCTTTTTCCGTTGTTCCACGAGGGCGCCCGAGCCTCGGGCGCCGTCGCGCCTAGAAACTGTCCTTCAGCCAGCGGCCGACGCGGGACATGTAACCGTCCGTACCTGTCGCGGGCATGGAGACCTGCCCGCGCGGCTCGAAATGCTCGATCCCCGCGACCTGCGGGTAGATCAGCAGCCCCACCGCCGCCGCGAAGGCGGGGCTCTTGGCCGATTCGGGCAGGCCCTGGATGCCGAGCGGGCGGCCGATGCGGACCTGGGGCGAGATGATGCGCCGCGCGGCCTCCGCCACGCCCGTGAGCTGGGCGGCCCCGCCCGTCAGCACGAGCCTGCGCCCCGCGTGGGCCGCGAAGCCCGCGTCCCGGAGCCGGTCGCGCACGAGCTCCAGGATCTCCTCCACGCGCGGCCGGATGATCCGCACGAGGTGGCTCTTGGGCACGTGGGCGGGCTGGTCGGGGTCGTCGCCCACGTGGGCCACCGCCACCGACTCGCGGTCGTCGGAGGAGGAGGGCAGCGCCGTGCCGTAGAGCGTCTTCAGCCGCTCGGCGTCGGCGAGCCGGGTGGTGAGGCCGCGCGCGATGTCCATGGTGACGTGGTTGCCCCCCACCGCCACCGCGTCCACGTGGGCCAGGTAGCCGCCCGCGAACACGCCCGCCGACGTGGTGCCCCCGCCCATGTCGATCAGCGCCGTGCCGAGCTCGGCCTCGTCGTCCACCAGCGTCGCGAGCCCCGCCGCGTAGGGGGTCGCGACCAGCGCCTCGATCTCCAGGTGGCAGCGCTCGATGGCGAGCATCAGGTTGCGGGTCGCGGCCGTGTCGCAGCCGATCACGTGCATCTCGGCGCCGAGCTCGTCGCCGATCATGCCGCGGGGGTCGCGGATGCCGCGCGTCCGGTCCAGCGCGAAGCCGGTGGGCAGGGAATGGAGCACGGCGCGGCCCTGGCGCGCGGTGGTCACCGTGGCGGCCTCCAGCACCCGGTGGACGTCCGTGTCCCCCACGGCCCGGCCGCCCACCGACACCTTGGCGCTGTAGTGCTGGGAGGACAGCCGGCCGCCCGTGGTGGTGACGATGACCCCAGACACCTCCACGCCCGCCATGCGCTCGGCCGCGTCCACCGCCAGGCGGATCGCGCTCTCGGCCTCGTCCATGTCGATGATGGTGCCGCCCTTGATGCCGCGCGAGCGCTGGTGGCCGATCCCCAGGACGCGGCAGCGGTGGGTCCGCCCGCGCAGGGTGTCGGAGGGCTCGGCGGGCACGAGCTTGGCGATCAGGCAGACGATTTTGGCCGTGCCGACGTCCAGCACGCACAGGACCGCGCCCTTCCGCGCCGACAGGGAGCGCATGCGCGGCAGGATCATTCGGACGCTTCCTTGACCTTGGGCTTCTTGGCGAGGGCCGCGGCCCGGGCGCTCGCGGCCTCCTCCGACAGCCGCACCGTGATGCGGTTGGGCAGGCGGAGGTCGACCGAGATCAGGTCCTTGTCGAGCAGGTGCACGTCGCGGTCGAGCGCGGCGAGCCGCGTCACGGCGGCCGCGGCGCCCTGCTCGGGGAGCGCCACCGTCATCCCGTTGTCCATCTTGAGCGACCAGCGGCGCTCGCCCACCAGCACGCCGGCCACGATGCGGGCGCGCAGGTCGCCCGCCGCCTCCAGCAGGGCCCGGAACTCGCGGTTGCGCGTGTTGGCCCCCGTCCCCACCACGAAGGGCAGGGTGCTGAAGCGGTCGTCGCCGACCGTGTCGATCACCACGCCGTCGCCCGACACGATCGACAGGTGCCCGTTCTCCTGCCAGATCGCGCGGGGGTCGCGCTCGTCCACCGCCACCGTGAGCCGGTCGGGGAACAGTTTGGTCACCACCGCGTCCCTGACGAGCGGCACCGCCCGGAGGCGGTTGCGCACCGCCGCCGCGTCCAGGAACAGGAGCGAGCTCTTGGGTCCGATGCCGCCCGCCTCCAGAATCTCGCGCCCGTCCAGCTCCTTGATGCCCGAGATCGTCACGGCCCGGATCGGGAAGCCCGCCACGCGGGCCAGCACGTCGAAGGGAGACCCGTTGTCGCGCACGAAATCCGCGTACTGGCCGCCGCGCACCGCGCCGTAGAGCCCGGTTGCGGCGAACAGGGCGAGGGTCAGCGCGAGCCCCACGCCGCCGCGGGTCGAGCGGGGCAGCACGGTGCGGAAGCGGGCCCGGCCCCGTGCGCCCGCGCGGCGCGGCAGGGCGCC
>CAXTDZ010000267.1:0-2898 GCA_964243035.1 uncultured Lichenihabitans sp. | reverse complement strand
GGGTGAGCAGGGCGGGGTGGCGCGGCGCGGCGCGGCGGTGCGCGGCGAGCACGGCGTCCTCTTCCTGGGCGTGGGTCGAGGCCGCGAGCCAGACGGGCCGCGTTCCGATCCGCCCGGCCAGCGCCGCGACCGCGGCCGGGTCGGCGGGAAGCGGGCCCGCGTCGAACTTGACGTTGCCCGTGACCGCCACGCGCCCGGCGCCCAGCGCGCGGAGCCGGGCCGCGTCGGTGTCCGACTGGGCGAGGACGAGCGTGACCCGCGACAGCATGGCGCCGATCAGCCACGGGACCCTGCGCCACCGCGCGAAGGAGCGCGCCGACAGGCGCGCGTTGACGATCGCCAGGGGCGCCCCGCGCCGGTGCACGGCGGCGAGCAGGTTGGGCCAGAGCTCCGACTCGGCGAGCAGAACGAGGTCGGGACGCCAGTGGTCGAGGAAGCGGGCCACCGCGCCCGGTACATCGAGGGGCGCGAACTGGTGGACGGCCCCGGGCGGCAGCCGGTCCGCCAGCACGCCGGCCGAGGTCACGGTGCCGGTGGTGAGCAGCACGGCCGCGCCGCGCGCCCGCAGGGCGTCGACGAGCGGCAGCACCGCCAGGCCCTCGCCCAGGCTCGCGCCGTGCAGCCAGACCAGCGGGCCAGGCGGGCGCGGCAGCCCCGCGCGGCCCAGCCGCTCGGGCAGCCGCCCCGCGTCCTCCTTGCCGCCCCGGAGCCGCCGGCGCAGGAAGGCGCCCGCGAAGGGGGTGAACAGCGCCGTCGCCCCGCCGTAGGCCGCGAACAGGGCGTCGGCGCCCTTCACGCGGGTGCGGTCGCCGCGAGGGCGAGGTCGCGGCCGGGGTCGCGGGCGCCCACCAGCGCGTAGGCGCGGGCGTGGACGGCGTTGAGCCCGTCCTCGACGGCCTGGCGGGCGGCCTCCAGGGCCGCGGGGCCGGCGTGGCGGTCCACGCGGACGGGGTCGCCCAGCACCATGGCGCCGCGGCCGAACGGCTTGCCCAGGCTGGCGCGGTCCCAGGTGCGGAAGTCGAAGCGGCGGCTGGTCACCACCGCGATCGGGAACACGGGCCGGCCCGACAGCCGGGCCAGGGTCACGATGCCGAGCCCCGCGCGGCGCGCGACCTTGGGCACGTCGGCCGTCATCACCACCGTCTCGCCCTCGGCGAGCAGGCGCGACAGGCTGCGCAGGGCGGACGCGCCCCCCTTGCGGCGCGACACGTCGGCGGGCCCGCCCGAGCCGCGCACCGGCCGCACGCCCAGGCGGCGCAGCATCACGGCGTTGGCTTCCGCGTCCCTGTGGCGCGAGATCAGGGCCGCCACCCTGGCGCCCTCGGGCCAGGCGTAATGGACCATGAAGTGCTGCCCGTGCCACATCGCCACGATGGCGGGCAGGTCGGCCGCGACCGACTGGAGGAAGCCCGGCGGCTCGACCACGAAGCGGTTGGTGGCCCGCACCAGGCGCAGGTAGCTCGACCCCAGGAGCCCCGCGGCCTCGTGAACCGGGCGCGACCGGCCCACCGCCTTCAGCACGCGCGGGTCCTCACCCTTTGACGGGCTTGGCGCCGCCCGGGGCCGAGGGATCCAGGAAGCGGTGGAGGTGAACGATGAAGTACCGCACGGCGGCGTTGTCGACCGTGGACTGGGCCCGGGCGCGCCACGCGGCCTCGGCCGCGGCGTAGTTCGGAAAGATGCCGACGATGTCGAGCGCCGCGGGATCGCGGAACGCGGTGCCGTCGAGCCGCGCGAGCTCGCCGCCGAACACGAGGTGGAGCAGTTGCGGGCGGTCTTGCGTCGAGGCCATGGCGGTTCTCCCGCGGGGTGGAAGGGTCGGGGCTCATGTCCGGCACGGGCGTTTCTCAGGCGTCCGGGCGCCGCAGCAGGTGCAGCAGCGCGCGGTGGACCGGCGGCGGCCCGCCCAGGATGACGGGGTGGACCACCTCGCGCCGGTTGTAGGTGAGCGCGGCCCCGTCGCGGTCGGTGACGAGCGCGCCGGCCTCGCGGGCGATCAGGTCGGCGGCCGCGATGTCCCAGTCGTGCGAGTGCGAGGCCCCCACGCAGCCGTCCAGGAAGCCCGCCGCGACGTGGACGAAGCGGATCGCGAGCGAGGGGATCTTGGGCACCACGCGGAACGGCGCCTCGCCCCCGAGCCGCCGGGCGAAGTTGGCGGGGCCCGCGACCTGCGCGCCGTCGAGGCTTTGGCGGGACGAGGCCGCGATGGGCGCCCCGTTCAGGGTCGCGCCCCGGCCCGCCACCGCCTCGAAGCGCTGGTCGAGGACCGGCGCGTGGACGACGCCCGCCACCGGCCGCCCGTCGACCACGAGCGCCACCGACACGCACCAGCGCGCGTCGCCCCCCACGAAGGCGCGCGTGCCGTCGATCGGGTCGACCACCAGCACGGCCCGGCGCCCGAGCCGCTCCGCGGTGTCGGCGGTTTCCTCCGACAGCCACCCCGCCTCCGGCAGGGCCGCGCCGAGGCGCTCGCGCAGCAGCCGGTCCACGGCGAGGTCGGCGTCGGTGACGGGCGAGCCGCCCTCCTTCAAGGCGATCGGGGCCGTCGTGCGGGCGCCCGGCCGGAACGACTCGCGCGCGAGCGCCGCCCCCGCCGCCGCCGCGTCCCGCAGGCAGGCGAGCACGCCGTCGAGGTCGCTCGTGGAGACTGGGGCCAAGGGTGACGCGGGACAGGGGAGAACGATGGCCCGCGCTGTATCGCGACGCCCCCGCCCTGGCAAGCGCGGGGCCGGGCCGCGGGTCGCGCCCGCGGTTGCCACGCGGCCCCCGAGCCTCTACAGCGCGGGTCGCCAGTCGGCCGGACGGCCGTCGCGCGGGGGGTGACCCACGCGCGGAGGAAAGTCCGGGCTCCACGGAGAAACGGTGCCGGATAACGTCCGGCGGGGGCGACCCCAGGGA
>CAXTDZ010000266.1:0-3048 GCA_964243035.1 uncultured Lichenihabitans sp. | reverse complement strand
GGCCGGTCCGGGGCGTGGCGGCGTCGGGCGCCGGCGCTGGCGGCGCTCCTGGGCCTGATGGTGCTGGCCGGCTTCGGCGCGCTGCGGCTGCGGGGCGGCCCCGACCCCGCCGTGCCGGGGGTCAGGCTTCGCCTCGTGCAGCCCGGCACGCCCGTGGACGCCGACTTCAGCTACGCGCGCCGCGTCGACATCCTCAGCCACTACCTGACGCTGTCGGACCGGGCCACCTCGCCCGACAGGTCGGGCCTCGCGGACGTGACGCACCTCGTGTGGCCCGAGTCGCCCTTTCCCTTCATCCTGTCGCGCGAGGCCGACCTTCTGGGCGACATCGGCGCGGCCCTGCCGCCCGCGACCACCCTGGTCACCGGCGCGGCGCGGCTGGAGCCGGGCGAACTGGAGGCCGGTGGTCGGCCGAAGCCGCTCTACTTCAACGCCGTGCAGGTCGTGGCGAGCGGCGGCACCATCCTGGACAGCTACGACAAGATCCACCTCGTCCCCTTCGGCGAATACGTGCCCTGGGAGGGCCTGCTGCGGCGCCTGGGCGTGGAGAACTTCGTCAGCTTCCCGGGCGGGTTCGAGGCTGGCCGGTCGCCGAGCCGGCTCCTCGACGTCCCCGGCCTGCCGCCCGTGGCCGCGGTGGTGTGCTACGAGGCGATCTTCTCCGGCGCCGTGGTGCCGCGCGGCCCCGACGGGCCGTTGCGCCCCGGCCTGCTCCTCAACGTCACGGACGACGGCTGGTTCGGCCGGACGGCGGGACCCCACCAGCACTTCGCCCAGGCGCGCCTGCGCGCCGTCGAGGAAGGGCTGCCGCTCGTGCGCGCCGCCACCACGGGCCTGTCGGCCATCGTCGACGGGCGCGGCCGCGTGACGGCGGAAACCGCGCTCGGCCCCGAGGCCGTGCTCGACGGGGCGCTGCCCGCGGCCCTGCCGCCCACCCTCTTCAGCCGGTACGGCAACACCGTTCCCGCCGCGCTCACCGGCCTCGTGCTGCTCGCGGGCGCGGCGACCCGGCGCCGGCCCTGACGGGCGGGCGAATGCTTTCGGGAACCTTGCCCAACTCGCCTCCGCCGCGTCGCGGGCTCGTTAAAGCGGTCTTAGCTTCGTCCCGCGGCAAAGCATTGAAAGGCGTCGAATATTTGCATAAAGATCGGCTCCGGCAAGGGATGTGGTTCTGCTTGGGATTCGGTTGACTCAACCATAAATTGTTCAGACTGGTCGGCACACTTTGAAGAAGAGCCCCAACGAGATCGACAGGCACGTGGGTGGCCGCCTTCGCATGCGGCGCGTGCTGATCGGCATGAGCCAGGAAAAGCTCGGCGACGCGCTCGGGCTGACGTTCCAGCAGGTGCAGAAATACGAGAAGGGCACGAACCGCATCGGCGCCAGCCGGCTGTCGCAGATCGCCCACGTGCTGGGCGTCGTCCCGTCCTTTTTCTTCGACGAGGCGCCAGGCCCCGCCCGGACCCAGGAAAACGGCTTCGCGGACGGCGAGTCCACCGCCATCATGATTTTCGTGTCGAGCCCGGAGGGACACGCGCTCAACAAGGCCTTCGCACGCATCCGCGACCCCAAGGTCCGCCGCAAGATCATTGAACTGGCCACCACGCTCGCCGACCTCGGCGACGCGGATCACCTGCCGTCGCAGGAATGACACACGGGACCGGAGCCGCGTTCTGTTTACCGAACGAAATGGCCCGGATCGCTTGACGTAACGAACGCTCGTTGCCAAAGCTCGCGTGACCGAAGCGAGAGAAGGACGAGCCACGTGGCGCGCGCCAGCTACCTGTTCACCAGTGAATCCGTGTCCGAGGGCCATCCCGACAAGGTTTGCGACCGCATCTCGGACGAGATCGTCGACCTGTTCTTCCGCGATGGCGCCAAAGCCGGCATCGACCCCTACGGCATCCGGGTCGCGTGCGAGACGCTCGCCACCACCAACCGCGTGGTGATCGCGGGCGAGGTGCGCGGGCCCAGCATCCCCACCGACAAGATCGTGGACGCCGCCCGCCGCGCCATCAGGGACATCGGCTACGAGCAGGACGGCTTCCACTGGGAGCGCGCCAAGGTGGAGGTTCTGCTCCACGCCCAGTCCGCCGACATCGCGCAAGGCGTCGACGCGGTCAACAACACCGACGAGGGCGCGGGCGACCAGGGCATCATGTTCGGCTACGCGTGCCGCGAAACCCCCGAGCTGATGCCCGCGCCGCTGTACTACTCGCACAAGGTCCTCCAGCTCCTGTCGGACGCGCGGCGCTCGGGCGCCGAGAAGGCGCTCGGGCCCGACGCCAAGAGCCAGGTCACGGTGCGCTACGAGAACGGGGTGCCGGTGGGCGCGACCCAGATCGTGGTGTCGCACCAGCACGTCGACGAGAGCCTGACCTCCGAGGACATGCGCGCGCTGATCGAGCCCTACGTGCGCCGCGCGCTGCCCGAGGGCTGGCTGTCCGACGCGACCGTCTGGCACATCAACCCGACCGGCAAGTTCTTCATCGGCGGCCCGGACGGCGACACCGGCCTGACGGGGCGCAAGATCATCGTTGACACCTACGGCGGCGCGGCCCCGCACGGCGGCGGCGCCTTCTCGGGCAAGGACCCCACCAAGGTGGACCGCTCCGCGGCCTATGCCGCGCGCTACCTCGCCAAGAACGTGGTCAAGGCGGGGCTCGCGGACCGCTGCACCCTGCAGCTCTCCTACGCGATCGGCGTGGCCGAGCCGCTGTCGGTTTACGCGGACCTGCACGGCACGGGCAAGGTGGACCCCGGCAAGCTCGAAACCGTGCTGATGGACGCCATGCGGCTGTCGCCGCGCGGTATCCGCGAGCACCTGAAGCTCAACCGGCCCATCTACGCCCGCACCGCGGCCTACGGCCATTTCGGCCGCGCGCCCGACGCGGAGGGCGGCTTCTCGTGGGAGGCGACCGACCTCGCCGACAAGCTCGGGGCGCACTTCAACTGAGCGACAACCAGGCCGGCGGGGCCCTCGCGCCCGGCCGGCGCCGCGCCGGCATCCTGCACGGGCGGCGGCAGGGGCGGCGGCTGCGCGACGCC
>CAXTDZ010000265.1:0-3320 GCA_964243035.1 uncultured Lichenihabitans sp. | reverse complement strand
CCACGTGGCCGGCCATGCCTCATCGTCGATGTCCGGCGTGCCTCAGAACCACCTTTCGCGAGTGGCTGCGTGCTGCCGCTAAGCTATTTTGCCCATCCTTGAAAATAAGTCGGCTTGACAGAGCCGGGGCGCGACGCGGGATGCACCGCGCGTCCGGACGCGTTACTCTCGCGATCAAGCTCTGATCTGCCTAAAACGTGGTCACGGCTTGGCAAAATCTTTGCCTTAACGACGGGTTCGCGGCGTGGCATCCTGCAGGGAGCATCCTTCGGGGGCCGATCCCGTCGGCAGGAAAGGGAGCAGGCATGGCGGAGACCACGCTGGCGGCGGCGAACGTCAGGATCGCCCACGACAAGGCCCGCAACCTGAAGCGTCTCGTCGAGCTGATCGACGAGGCGGCCGGGCACGGGGCCGACATCCTGGTGCTGCCCGAGGCGGGCCTGCAGGGCTACGCGGATTTCGGCCTGCCGCCCGGCTCCAAGGCGGCGGCCGAGCAGAAGCAGTATTTCGTTCGCGAGGCCGAGCCGATCCCCGGGCCCGCCACCGAGCGCGTGGCCGAACTCGCGCGGCGGCACGGCATGCTGATCCAGCTCGGCTTGGCCGAGCGGGCGCTCCACGGCAACGCGATCTACAATTCAACCGCGCTGGTCGGTCCCGACGGGGTGATCGGCATTTACCGCAAGCTCCACAACACGTTCGAGTTCCCCTACTTCTCGCCCGGCGAGGAGACGCCGGTGTTCCGCACCCCGCACGGCGTCCTGTCGAGCCTCATCTGCTACGACCTGTGCTTCCCCGAGCTGCTGCGCACCTACGCGGTCAAGGGCGCCGAGGTGGCGCTGATGTCCACCGCCTGGCCCATGAAGGGGCTCGACCGGCCGAGCGACTACCACGGCTGGGCCATGGACCTCGCGGCGCAGAGCAACGCCTTCTTCAACCAGTTCTGGCTCGTGGTCTCGAACCACTGCGAGACGGAAGCTTATTCGGCCAGGATCAGCTACTACGGCGGCTCGCAGATCGTCGACCCGACCGGCAAGGTCGCGGCCTACCTGGGCGAGGAGGAAGGGCTGGCGGTGCACCGGGCCGACCTGCAGGACGCGATCCTGAAGTCGCGCACCGAGGCCTTCTTCGGCCACAACCTGCTGCAGGACCGCCGGCCCGAGCACTACGAGGCGGTGCTCGACCAGAGCCACCGCTACCCGGGCGAGGCGCTGGCGCGCGGCGCCGCGGCCGAGCGGCCGGCGCAGGACGCCGGCCTCGACCGCCGGCCCCGGCTCGCCAGGCTGGCGCGGCCCGCCTGAGGTGGCGGAGCGACCCGTGATCAGCGCGGAGGCGATCGCGGCCGCCGAGACCCTGCTCGGCGTCCACTACACGCCCGCCGAACGCGACCAGATGGTCGGCAACCTGGAGGGGCAGATCGCCTCGGCCCGGGCGCGCCGGGCCGTGCCGCTCGCCAACGACGAGCCGATGGCGAGCCGTTTCGACCCGCGGCTGCCCACGACTCGGCTGCCGGACGCGCAGGCGCCGCTGCGCTTCACGCCCGTGACGGCCCCCTGTCCGGCGGCCGAGGACGACGTCGCCTTCGCGCCGCTCACGCACCTGTCGGCCTGGATCGCGGGGGGCGCGCTGACGAGCCGGCGGCTGACCGAGATCTACCTGCGCCGCATCGCCGCCCTCAACCCGAAACTCCTCTGCTTCGCGACCGTCATGGCCGAGCAGGCGTTGGCCGAGGCCGACGGCGCCGACCGGCTGATGGCGGAAGGCACCCGGCTCGGGCCGCTGCACGGCATCCCCTACGGGCTCAAGGACCTGTTCGACACGGCCGGCACCGTCACGGGCTGGGGCGCCGAGCCCTACCGCGACCGGGTGCCCGAGCGCGACGCCGCCATCGTCACCAGGCTGCGCGCCGCGGGCGCGGTGCTCATCGGCAAGACCACGGTGGGCGCGCTCGCCTACAACGACATCTGGTACGGCGGCCAGACCCGCAACCCGTGGAACCTGGGCGAGGGGTCGAGCGGGTCGAGCGCGGGCTCGGCCTCGGCCACCGCGGCGGGCCTGTGCGGCTTCTCGATCGGCACGGAGACGCTGGGCTCCATCACCTCGCCCAGCCAGCGCTGCGGCACCACCGGCCTGCGGCCGACCTTCGGCCGCGTGTCGCGGGCGGGCGGCATGGCGCTGTGCTGGTCGCTCGACAAGGTCGGGCCGATCTGCCGCGCGGTCGAGGACACCGCCATGGTGCTCGGGGCGCTGAACGGCTTCGACCCGGCCGACCGCTGCTCGATCGGGGCGCCGTTCAACTTCGACGCCGCGGCGCCCATCGCGGGCCTGCGCCTGGGCTACCTCCCCGCGGCCTTCGGCGAGGGCGCCACCGCGGTCGACCACGCGGCGCTCGGGGCCGCGCGCGGGCTCGGGGTCGAGGTGGTGGAGGTGAGCCTGCCGGACCTGTCCTACGGGGCGCTGATGAACGTCGTCTACGCGGAAGCCGCGGCCGCCTTCGAGGAGCTGACCCTCGCGAACCGGGACGACACCCTGACCTGGCAGGACGACGGCGCCTGGCCCAACACGTTCCGCAAGGCGCGCTTCCTGTCGGCCGTCGACCACGTGCAACTCGACCGGCTCCGCTACCGGGTGATGCTCGCGCTGGACGCGCTGTTCGCGGAGGTCGACGCCGTGATCGGCCCGTTCATGACCGGCCCCATGCTGGTCGCGAGCAACTTCACCGGCCACCCCTGCCTGCACCTGCGGGCCGGCTTCCAGGACCTCGGCAGCCGCTCGCCCGCCTCGCTGGGGGCCGGCAAGCTGACCACCGGCGAGGCCGACCGGAGCGGCAGGCTCTACCGCGTGCCGCAGGGCATCTCGCTCTGGGGCCGGCTCTTCGACGAAGGTCCCATCCTCTCCCTCGGCCTGGCGCTGGAGCGCGCGCTGGGCGTCGCGGCCGAGCGCCCGAGCTTCCCGGACTGACCACCCTGAAGGACCTCACCCCATGAACCGCGGAGAGGTCCTCGCCTCCCCCACCTTGATCGGGGGCGCCGCGCCGGGCGGGCTGGGGCCCGTCCCGGCCCTCGCGCAGGCCGCGCCGGGGACCGGCGGCACGCTGATCTGAGACTATTCGGAGACCGCGCAGACGCTCGACCCTCACACCGCCGGCGCCGGCGCGAGCCTGCGCGTGCTGCGGACCCTGCACTGCTCGCTCGTGACGATCGACAAGAGTTTCACGATCGTCCCGATGCCGGCGCAACGCCCCGCACCGCGCCGGGCCGGCTTGACGCCGCACCCCTGGCGAGCCCGCGACCCGCGCGCCCGGCCCGGACGAGGCTCCGGCG
>CAXTDZ010000264.1:0-3325 GCA_964243035.1 uncultured Lichenihabitans sp. | reverse complement strand
CACCTGGGCCGCGCCGCGCAGGTCGACCAGGTCGCGGACGGGGTCCGGCGCGCGCTCGCCGAGGCGGGCATCGCGGACCCGGCGGCCGTTCACCTCGTCCAGGTCAAGTGCCCGCTGCTCACCAGCGACCGGATCGCGGCGGCCCGCGCGCGCGGCGCCGAGCCCGCGGTGGGCGACACGCTGAAGTCCATGGGCTTGTCGCGCGCGGCCTCGGCGCTGGGCGTCGCGGTGGCGCTGGGGGAGGTCGGCCGCGACGCCGTCACCGACGCCCGCATCGGCCGGGACTGGTCGCTGCGGTCCGCGCGTGCCTCGGCCTCGGCCGGCGTCGAGCTTCTGGGGCACGAGATCGTGGTGCTGGGCACCGGGCGGGGCTGGTCCGGCCCGCTCCGGGTCGACCACGCCGTGATGGCGGACGGGCTCGACGTCGAGCCCGTGCGCGCGGCCCTGGCGCGCCTTGGCCTCAGTGCCGCGGGGCAACTGCCGCCCGCAGCCCGCGCCCGGCTCAGGGCGCTGATCGCCAAGGTCGAGCCGGGCTCGGCGGGCAGCCTGCGCGGGCACCGCCACACCATGCTGACCGACTCCGACCTGTCCCCCACCCGCCACGCGCGCGCCTTCACGGGCGGCGTGTTGGCCGGGCTCGTGGGCCACGCGGAGCTGTTCGTGTCCGGCGGCGCCGAGCACCAGGGCCCTGACGGCGGCGGCCCGGTGGCGCTGATCGCCGCGGTCGAGGGAGCCGCCCCGTGAGCCTCGCCCCCGGCCCCGCGCCCGGCCGCGCCGTGTCCCTGCGCGCGACCGGCATGACCAAGCGCTTCGGGCCAATGACGGCGCTCGACGCCGTCGACCTCGACGTGCCCGCGGGCGAGGTCCACGCGCTGCTGGGCGAGAACGGGGCGGGCAAGTCCACGATCGTCAAGTGCATCATGGGCTTCTACGGCCCCGACGAGGGTACGCTCGCGGTCGACGGCGCCCCCGTGAGCGTGCGCAACCCGCGCGACGCCCGGGCGCTCGGCCTGGGCATGGTCTACCAGCACTTCACGCTCGTGCCCTCGCTGACCGCGGCCGAGAACCTCGTGATCAGCCGCGCCGACGCGCCCGGCGTCATCGACTGGCGGCGCGAGAAGGCCGCGCTCCAGGCCTTCATGGCGCGGATGCCCTTCCGCGTGCCGCTCGACACGCCCGTGGCGCGCCTGTCGGCCGGCGAGAAGCAGAAGCTCGAAATCCTGAAGCTGCTCTACCTCGACGGTCGCTTCCTGATCCTGGACGAGCCCACCTCCGTGCTGACCCCCGGCGAGGCCGACGAGGTTCTGGGGCTCCTGCGCGGCATGGCGGAGCGGCGCGAGCTGACCGTGCTGATGATCAGCCACAAGTTCCGCGAGGTCACCCGCTTCTGCGACGCCGTCACCGTGCTGCGCCGGGGCAAGCGCGTGGGCGGCGGCCGGGTGGCCGACCTCACCCCCGACGCCATGGCCCGCATGATGATCGGCGACACGGCCATCCGCGAGCGCGCGGCCCGCGTCACCCGCCCCGACCCCAAGCCCGTGCTGGAGGTCGCGGGCCTGTTCGCGGACGACGACGCCGGGCGCCCCGCCGTGTCGGGCGTCGACGTGAAAGTCGCGGGCGGCGAGGTTCTGGGCATCGCGGGCGTGTCGGGCAACGGGCAGTCCGCGCTGGTGGAGTGCCTTGGCGGCCAGCGCCCCATCCGCGACGGGCGCGTGTTCATCCACGGCCGGCCGTTCGAGCCGGTGCGGCGCGACTTCGACCGCTGCAGGGTGTTCGGCCTGCCCGAGGAGCCGCTCAGGAACGCCGCCGTGCCCGGCATGAGCGTCGCCGAGAACATGGCGTTCCGCACCTTCGACAAGCCGCCAACGGCCAAGCTCGGCTGGTGGCTGTCGCGCGCCCCCATGCGGGCGCGGGCGCGCGAGCTGATCGACCGCTACCGCGTCAAGACCGAGTCGGCCGAGGCGCCCATCGAGACGCTGTCGGGCGGCAACGTCCAGCGCGCCGTGCTCGCCCGCGAGCTGTCGAGCGAGGTGGACGTGCTGATCGTCGCCAACCCCTGCTTCGGTCTGGACTTCGCGTCCGTGGCCGAGATCCGCGCGCAGATCATGGACCAGCGCAACCGCGGCGCGGCCGTGCTCCTGGTCAGCGAGGACCTGGATGAGATCCTGGAGCTCGCCGACCGCGTGGCGGTGATGTCGGAGGGCCGAATCGCCTACGTGGCGCCCGTGGCGGACACCGACCGCGCCACCATCGGCCGCCACATGGCGGGGCACTGAGCGAGGTGGGCGACCCGTGACATCGATCGAGATCGCCGCCGACCCCTATCCCTACCAGCTCGTTCCCGGCCGCACCGCGCTGGTGGTCATCGACATGCAGCGCGACTTCGTGGAGCCGGGCGGCTTCGGGGCCGCGCTCGGCAACGACGTGGGGCGGCTGGAGGTCATCGTGCCCGCGGTGGCGCGGCTGCTCGCCCTGTTCCGCGCCGAGGGCTGGCCCGTGCTGCACACGCGCGAGAGCCACCTGCCCGACCTGTCCGACTGCCCGCCCTCCAAGCGCGCGCGGGGCGGCGGCACCGCGCCGCGGATCGGCGACCGCGGCCCCATGGGGCGCATCCTGGTGCGGGGCGAGCCCGGGGTCGCCATCCTGCCCGCCTGCGCGCCCGTCCCGGGCGAGATCGTGGTCGACAAGCCCGGCAAGGGCATGTTCTGGCGCACGGACGTCCACGCCACCCTCGACCGGCTCGGCGTCACCCACCTCGTCTTCGCGGGCGTCACCACGGAGGTCTGCGTCCAGACCTCCATGCGGGAGGCCAACGACCGCGGCTTCGAGTGCCTGCTCGTCACCGACGCGACCGAAAGCTACTTTCCCGCCTTCAAGGCCGCCGCGATCGCCATGATCACCGCGCAGGGCGGCATCGTGGGCTGGGCCGCGCCGCTGGCGGCCCTCGAAAGGGCGTTGGGGCGATGACCCGGCGAGGACGTCGGCCGTTCTTCCGTCCCGCCGGCCGGCGCGACGTCTTGCAAGCCACCGCCGGCGTCCGGCACAGTCGATTGCCACGGAGGACAGCGTGCCCGACCCAGACCCGTTCGACGCCGACCCCGAGGCCGTGATCGACGCCGTGGCGCCCCTGCTCGGCCTCCGGATCCGTCCCGAGGACCGGCCCGGCGTCGTGGCGAACCTCCGCGTCACGGCCCGCTTCGCGGCCCTCCTGCTCGACGAGCCGCTCGGCGACGAGGCCGAGCCCGCCCCGGTGTTCCGGGCGTGAGCGCCCCGCACGAGCGGACCGCGGCGGCGGTCGCGGCCGACGTCCGCACCCGCCGGGCCC
>CAXTDZ010000263.1:0-3327 GCA_964243035.1 uncultured Lichenihabitans sp. | reverse complement strand
GTGTGACGGCGGACCCGGGCGGGGCGGTCCGCGTGGACGCGCGGGCCGGGGCGGGGGCGGCTCTGTTCGCCGAGGGGCCGCCCGGCTGGTATTTCGGGGTCGGGCCCGCGGTGCCCGCCGGCGCCGGCGCGCTCGCCTTCCCGGTCGCGGTGCTGCAGCGGCCCGAGGGGGCGGCCCTCGCGGGCGTGCCGATCGTGCTGACCCTGGTGGACGGGGCCGGCGCGGTCGAGGTGCCCGCCGCGGTCGACTCGGCCGCGCCCAGCCGGTAAAGCGGGCGCCGTGCTCCCGGAGATCGCGCGACCCATGACCATCACCATCGGCGACAGGCTGCCCGACGCCCAGTTCGGCGTGGCGACCCCCGACGGCGTCCAGACCCGGTCCACCGCCGACGTCTTCGCGGGCCGCACCGTGGTGCTGTTCGCGGTGCCGGGCGCCTTCACGCCGACCTGCCACCAGAACCACCTCGCGGGCTTCGTGGCGCAGGCCGCGGCCATCAAGGCCAGGGGCGTGGACGCGATCGCGGTCACGGGCGTCAACGACCCCTTCGTGATGGCGGCCTGGGCCCAGGCGAGCGGCGGCGCGGGCGCGATCGAGTTCCTGGCCGACGGCAGCGCGCATTTCGCCCGCGCGGTGGGCCTGGACCAGGACCTGTCGGAGCGGGGCATGGGCATCCGCTCCAAGCGCTATTCCATGCTGGTGAGGGACGGGGTCGTCCGCTCCCTGGCGGTTGAAGAAAAGCCCGGTCGCGCCGATCTGTCGGGGGCCGAGGCGGTGCTGACGCTGCTCGACGAGCCCTCCGCCCAGGCCTGACCGACGAGGTCCACCCCCGTGATCGACGCCGCCCGTCCCGACCTGTCGCCCGCCGCGGCCCCGAAGCCGGGGTCGTCGCTGGTCGGCCTCGGGCGCGCGCAATTGGCCGAGGCGCTGCGGGCGGCCGACGTGCCCGAGCGCGAGCTGCGCATGCGCACCGCCCAGGTCTGGCAGTGGGTCTACGGCCACGGCGCGGCCGACTTCGGGGCCATGGGCAACGTCGCCAAGGGGCTGCGGACCCGGCTGGCGGAGCGCTACACGCTCGCGCGGCCGACGATCGCGAGCGAGCAGGTGTCGGCCGACGGCACCCGCAAGTGGCTGCTCCGCCTCGACGAGGGCTCGGCCGCCACGGGCCGCAAGCCGGCCGAGGTGGAATGCGTCTACATCCCCGAGAGCGACCGGGGCACGCTCTGCGTGTCGAGCCAGGTGGGCTGCACGCTGACCTGCTCGTTCTGCCACACGGGCACGCAGAAGCTCGTGCGCAACCTGACGGCGGCCGAGATCGTGGCGCAGCTCGTGGTGGCGCGCGACCGGCTGGGCGACTTCCCCGGCAGGAGCCGCCCTACCGACGGGCTGGTGCCGTCGGGCGAGGGCGTGCGGGCCGTGTCCAACGTCGTGTTCATGGGCATGGGCGAGCCGCTCTACAACCGGGCCGCCGTGCAGGACGCGGTGGCGACCCTGAGCGACGGCGACGGGCTCAGCCTGTCGCGCCGGCGCATCACGGTGTCGACCTCGGGCGTGGTGCCCGAGATCGCGCCGCTCGGCCGCGCCGCCGCCATGCTGGCGATCTCGCTCCACGCGGTGCGCGACGGGTTGCGCGACGAGCTCGTGCCGCTGAACCGGAAGTACCCGATCGCGGCGCTGCTGGAGGCGTGCCGGACCTATCCCGGCGCCTCCAACGCCCGGCGCATCACCTTCGAATACGTGATGCTGAAGGGGGTGAACGACGCGGCGGCCGACGCGCGCGAGCTGGTTCGGCTGCTCAAGGGCATCCCGGCCAAGATCAACCTGATCCCCTTCAACCCGTGGCCGGGCACCCGCTACGCGTGTTCGGACTGGGCCACGATCGAGCGCTTCTCGGACATCGTGTTCGCGGCGGGCTACGCGAGCCCCGTGCGCACGCCGCGCGGCCGCGACATCCTGGCCGCCTGCGGCCAGCTCCGGAGCGAGACCGAGAAGCTGCGCGCCCGCGCCCGCCTGCTGGGGGAGGGGGCCGCGGCGGGGACGTGAGGGGTGGTTTTACGGTTTTTCCAGCCTGCCCCCGAGGGGAAACGCACGAAAGGGCTTGCGTTTCGAGGCGGACGCGTTACCTAACGCTCTAAATCAGGGACTTGGCCGGCGTGGGGCCCCAAGTCCCACGCGACAGCGTTGTTCACCTTGGCCGTCCTTGCCCGTTCATCTTGAGGCGACGTTAAGGTTTTCGAACGACGCTCGTCGGACGAGATCGCCGAGGCCGGTCGTGGCTCGGCACCGCGGATGGGGTGGCCCGCTTCCATATCAAGGCGCTTTGGCAGGGTTCGTCAACCCAACCGCGCGGTATCGGACGATGGCCTGACGCGACCGCCCGCGAAACGGTCAGGTTCAACACTGTTCACCCCCAAACCCTCGCGGTGGAACGGGGCCGGTCGACGCGCGGGGGCTCGGGCCGGCAAGCGTCAGGGATCCTAGGGACGATCGATGAGACCAGGTCAGAATAAGCGAATGCGGGGCCGGAATCCCAACAACCGGAAGGGCCCCAACCCGCTCACGCGGTCCTACGAGTCCAACGGCCCCGACGTGAAGGTCCGCGGCACCGCGCACCACATCGCGGAAAAATACCTCCAGCTCGCCCGTGACGCTCAGTCGTCCGGCGACCCCGTCATGGCGGAAAGCTACCTCCAGCACGCCGAACACTACTTCCGGCTGATCGCGAGCGCCCAGCAGGCGCAGCAGATGCAGATGGGCTACGGCGGCCGCCCGACCGGCGAGGTCGACCTCGACGACGACGAGGACGACGACTTCGCGGCCCTGCCCGACCGCTTCGCCTCCCCCAGCGAGCGCCCCGCCCCGCAGCCCTACCAGGCGCCCCAGCAGGCGCCCCAGCCTCCCTACCCCGACCGGCAAGGCGGCGACGCGCGCCAGCCCTACAACGGCCAGCCGCACAGCAACGGCGGCTACAACGGCTCCGACCGCTACACCCACGAGCGGTCCGAGCAGCGCTACGACCGGGACCGCGGCGCCGAGCGCCACGACCGCCAAAACTTCAACGGCGACCGCCAGGACCGCCCGCCCTACCGCAACGATCGGGACCGCAACGCCAACCGCGGCCCGCGGCGCGACTACCAACCCCGCGGCGAGTACCAGCCCCGCGACCCGGCGGACCGCGAGGGAGCCTTGCAGCCGCAGCCGCAGCCGCACGGTCAGCCGCAACACCACGTCCAGCCGCCGCAGGAGCGCTCGGAGGCGTCCGCGCCCGAACGGCCCCGCGAGCCGGTCCGCCCCGAGCCGCAGCCCGAGCGCGCCCCGGCCGAGCCGCCC
>CAXTDZ010000262.1:0-3390 GCA_964243035.1 uncultured Lichenihabitans sp. | reverse complement strand
CCCCTGCCGCGGTGCTCGACGCGCTGCTGCCCCGCTGCGCGCTGCCGCCCGAAGGCCCGCTCGATCCCGGGGCGCTGTTCCCCGGGCCGGTCGCGGCCCTGCGGCTGGAGGTCGGCTTCGGGGGCGGCGAGCACCTCCACGCCCAGGCGGGCCGCCACCCCGGCGTGGGCTTCATCGGCTGCGAGCCGTTCCGCAACGGGGTCGCGGGCCTGATGGCGCACATGGGGGAGGCGTGGCGCCCCAACCTGCGCGTCCACGCGGGCGACGCGGGCGAGGTGATCGACCGCCTGCCCGACGGCTGCCTGTCGCGCGTCGACCTGCTCTACCCCGACCCCTGGCCCAAGCGGCGGCAGCGCAAGCGGCGCTTCGTGTCCGATGACCGCCTCGACCGCCTCGCCCGCGTGCTCGCGTCCGGCGGCGTCTTCCGCTTCGCGACCGACATCGACGACTACGCGGGCTGGACGCTCGCCCGGGCGCTGCGCCACCCCGCCTTCGCCTGGGACGCCGCCACCGCGCGGGACTGGCGCGACCCGTGGGACGACTGGGTGCGGACCCGCTACGAGGCCAAGGCCGTGCGGGACGGGCGGGTGCCGGTCTACCTCGGCTTCCGGCGCCGGTGAGTCTCAGCCGAAGCGGTGCAGCCCCGCGCCGTGCCGCTTCAGCCAGGCTTCCGCGCTCGCCAGGTCGGCGGCGAGCCGCCCCGCCACGGCCCAGAAGGCGGGCGAGTGGTCCATGTGGACCAGGTGCGCGACCTCGTGGGCCGCGAGGTAGTCCAGCACCACCGGCGGGGCCATGACGAGCCGCCAGGAGAAGTTCAGCGTCCCGCGCGCCGTGCAGGACCCCCAGCGGCTGCGCGTGTCGCGCAGGGTGACGCCGGACACGGTCCGCCCCGCGGCGGCCGCGTGCCGCGCCACGGCGGCCCCCAGGTCGCGGCGCGCCTCGCGGCGCAGCAGGTCCAGCACGCGGGCGCGCTGCTGGGCGGGGGTGCCGCCCACGCAGATGCGCGGGCGCCCGGCCTCGTCGGCCTCGATCCAGGCCGCGGCCCGCAGCGACGGACGGTAAACGATAACGGTCTTTTCACCGCGCAGGGGCACGGTGGATCCCGCCTCGAACGGGATGCGGCCCGGCAGGCGGTCGAGCCGTTCGCCCACCCAGGCCGCGTGGCGCTCGGCGAAGTCGCGCGCGGCCCGCATGGAGCCGCGCACCGGCATGGTGAGCACCGCGTCCCCCGTCGCGGTTCTGACCTTGAGGGTGAAGCGCCGGGCCTGGTTCACCCGCTTCACCGCGATGCGGACCGGGCGGCCGGCGTGCGCGACCTCGACGAAGGCGGGCGGCGGGACGGTGAGCCGGGGAACGGCGCGGACGCGGGCGGGCATGACGCGGCACAGGAGGTTGCGGGTGGCCTGGGGAAGGCGGCCCAGGAACCGGGCCATGATCCCCGATGCCCGCGCCGCCGCCAACGGCCGTTTACGCGCCATCCTCAGCTTTGTTGCACGAGCCTTGCGGCACCCTCCACGCGACCGGCGAAATCCACGATGGCCGGCGCGATGTCGGCGCGGAATCGCGAGCCGTTGAACACCCCGTAGTGCCCCACGCCCTTCTGGAGGTGGTGGTGCTTCAGCGCGTCGGGCAGGCCGGTGCACAGGTCCTGGGCGGCGCGGGTCTGGCCCACGCCCGAGATGTCGTCCTTCTCGCCCTCCACCGTCATCAGCGCCGTGCGGGTGATGGCGCCGAGGTCGATGCGGCGGTTGCGCGACACCATCTCGCCCCTGGGCAGGGCGTGGCGCACGAACACCGTGTCGATCGTCTGCATGTAGTACTCGGCCGTGAGGTCCATCACGGCCATGTACTCGTCGTAGAAGTCGCGGTGCTTCTCGGCCGCGTCGCCGTCGCCCTGGACGAGGTGGTGGAACATCCGCTTGTGGGCGTCGACGTGGCGGTCCATGTTCATCGCCATGAAGCCCGAGAGCTGCAGGAACCCGGGGTACACGCGCCGGCCCGCCCCGGGGTAGGGGAGGGGCACGGTTTCCAGGCAGTTGCTGCGGAACCAGTCGGTGCCGCGCTCGGACGCGAGGCGGTTGACGGCGGTCGGGCTTTCCCGCGTGTCGATGGGGCCGCCCATCAGCACCATGGAGGCGGGCGCCGCGGGGTCGCGCTCGGCCCCCATGATGGCCGCGGCCGCGATCAGCGGCACCGCGGGCTGGCACACGCCCAGCGTGTGCAGCGGCCTGCCGTCGCCGAGCAGGCGGCAGATCGCCAGCAGGTAGTCCACGTAGTCGTCGAGGTCGAAGGTGCCCAGCGCAACGGGCACCATGCGGGCGTCCGTCCAGTCCGTGACGTAGACGTCGAAGCTCGGCAGGAACGCCTCCACCGTGCCGCGCAGCAGCGTCGCGTAGTGCCCCGACATGGGCGCCACGACGAGCAGCCTGGATTGCGCGCGGGTTTCGGGCGTTTCCTCGCGGGCGAAGCGGATGAGCCGGCAGAACGGGCGCTCCCACACGACCTCCTCGGCGACCGCGAGGCTGCGGCCCCCCACGGCCGTGCGCTCCAGCCCGAAGTGCGGCTTCCCGTAGCGCCGCGTCATCCGCTCGAACATCTCAGCCGAGGCCGCGACGTTGCGGCCCCATTCGGTGAAGCTGAGCGGGTTGAACGGGTTCTTGAACCAGAGCCGGGTCGCGTCCGACATGGCGCGGGCGGGCGCCATGGCGAGATGGGTCAACTCGTAGAGCTGGTAGGACATCGTGGTGGCGACCCGGGCTGGCACGGACGGCCCGACCTCGGGAAGGGTGGTCGCCGTAAAAAAGGAAGGGACTTAAACCAGATGGGCCGTCGCGGCGCAATTTACGACCCGCGGCAGGGTTAGCGCCCGGGCGCCCCGCCGCCTTGCACGCCCCCCGGCGATCCAGTAAGCCGGGCCGCTTGCGGGGCTCGGGCCGGAGGGCGATGGTGGACACGCGTGCGCCCGTGGCCCTGATCATGGGGAGCCAGTCCGACTGGGCGACCCTGCGCGAGACCGCCGCGACGCTGGACGCGCTCGGGGTCGGCTACGAGGCCCGCATCATCTCGGCCCACCGCACGCCGGACCGCCTCGCGGCCTTCGCCAAGGGCGCGCGGGACGAAGGCTTCAAGCTCGTCATCGCGGGGGCGGGCGGGGCCGCCCACCTGCCCGGCATGACGGCGGCCTGGACGACGCTGCCGGTGTTCGGCGTGCCGATCGAGTCGGGCGCGCTGAAGGGGCAGGACAGCCTGCTCTCCATCGTGCAGATGCCCGCGGGCGTGCCGGTGGGCACGCTGGCGATCGGCCGGGCGGGCGCCGTCAACGCGGCCGTGCTCGCGGCCTCCGTGCTGGCGCTGGGCGACCCGGCGCTGGCCGGGCGGCTGGAACGGTGG
>CAXTDZ010000261.1:0-3447 GCA_964243035.1 uncultured Lichenihabitans sp. | reverse complement strand
GCGAACTCGTGGAACAGCCGGCCCACCACGTCGCCCATGAACAAGAGCGGGATCAGCACGGCGATCAGCGACACGGTGAGCGAGATGATCGTGAAGCCGATCTGCCGCGAGCCCTTGAGCGCGGCTTGGAGCGGCGGGTCGCCCTCCTCGATGAAGCGCGACACGTTCTCGATCATCACGATGGCGTCGTCGACCACGAAGCCCGTCGCGATGGTCAGCGCCATCAGGGACAGGTTGTCGAGGCTGAAGCCCAGGAGGTACATGACGCCCAGCGTGCCCACCAGCGACAGCGGCACCGACAGGCTCGGGATCAGCGTGGCGCGCAGGCTGCGCAGGAACAGGAAGATCACCAGCACCACCAGGGCGACCGACAGCGCCAGCTCGAACTCGACGTCCTTGACCGAGGCGCGGATCGTGGTGGTGCGGTCGGTGAGCTGGGTGATCGATACCGTGGAGGGCAGCGTCTCGCGCAAGGAGGGCAGCAGCGCCTCGACGCTGTCCACCACGGCGATGACGTTGGCGCCGGGCTGGCGCTGGATGTTGAGGATCACGGCGGGCGCCGTGCCCGCCCAGGCCGCGAGCTTGGTGTTCTCGGCGCCCTCCGCCACGCTCGCCACGTCGCGCAGGAACACCGGCGCCCCGTTGCGGTAGGCCACCACCAGGTCGCGGTAGGCGCCCGCGTCCTGGAGCTGGTCGTTGGCGTTGATGGAATAGGAGCGGGCCGGGCCGTCGAAGCTCCCTTTGGGGATGTTGACGTTGAAGTTGGCGACCGTGGTGCGCAGGTCGTCGATGTTGAGCCCGTAGGCCGCGAGCGCCTGGCTGTTGAACTGCACCCGCACGGCGGGCCGCTGGCCGCCGCTCACCGTCACCAGCCCCACGCCCGGCACCTGCGACAGTTTTTGGGCGAGCCGGGTGTCGGCCAGGTCCTCCACCCCGGTCAGCGGCAGCACCGTCGAGGTGAGCGCCAGCGTCACCACGGGGGCGTCGGCGGGGTTGACCTTGGCGTAGGTGGGCGGGGCGGGCAGGTCGGAGGGCAGCAGGTTGCCGGCCGCGTTGATGGCCGCCTGCACCTCCTGCTCGGCCACGTCCAGCCCGAGGTTCAGCCCGAACTGGAGCGTGATCACCGAGGCGCCCGCGGAACTGTAGGACGACATCTGGTTGAGGCTCGGCATCTCGCCGAACTGCCGTTCGAGCGGCGCCGTGACGGAGGAGGTCATCACGTCCGGGCTCGCGCCCGGGTAGAGGGTCTGCACCTGGATCGTGGGGTAGTCGACCTCGGGCAGCGCGGACAGCGGCAGGAACAGGTAGGCGAAGCCGCCCGCGATCAGGACCGCGGCCATCAGCAGCGTGGTGGCGACCGGCCGCTCGATGAAGGGGCGCGACGGGTTCACCGCGGGGCCCGCGCCGGCGCGGACCCGGCACCCTCGTCATTGCGAGCGCAGCGAAGCGATCCAGGGCCAGGGCGGCCACGACGGTCGCGGTTTTGCCTGAACCGTCCGGCTGGGTTGCTTCGCTGCGCCCGCGATGACGGACACGGGCCGTCCTCTCCAGGCGCCGCGACCGCCGGTGTGGCGGCGATCACCCCGCTCACTGATCGGACCCCGCCTGTGCCCCGTCGCGCCGATGACGATGACGGCCGCCCGGCCGCTGCCCGTCCTGCTTCTCGCCGCCGCCTTCGGACTGGGCTGCGCCCCCTTCTCCGGACGCTCCCGCCCCGCCGCGGCCCTTCCAGCCGCCCGGCCAGCCCTCCCCGGGCTTGGCCTCGTCCCCCGCGCCGGGGATGCGGACCTTGGCGCCCTCGTGCAGGCGGTCGACGCCGTCCGTCACCACCCGGTCGCCCGGCTTCAGCCCGTCCAGCACGGCCGTGCGGTCGCCCGCGGCGGGGCCGAGCTTGAGCTTGCGCACGCTCACCGTGTCGTCGTCGCCCACGAGGTAAACGAACGGGCCCGGCGAGCCGATCTGCACCGCGGCGGAGGGCACCACGGTCGCGTCCTTGAGCGTGTCCAGCGTGAGGCGGACGTTGACGAACTGGTTGGGGAACAGCGCCCCGTCGGCGTTGGGGAACATCGCCCGGAGCTTCACGGTGCCGGTGGTCGTGTCGATCTGGTTGTCCACGGTCGCGACCGACCCTTGCGCGATCATCGTCTCCCCGGCCCGGTCGTAGACGGTGGCCTGCAGGGTCGCGCCCGCGCGCAGCCGCGCCGTGATGGCGGGCAGGCGGTCCTCGGGCTGGGTGAAGATCACGGAGATCGGCTGGAGCTGCGTCAGCACCACGATGCCGTTGGCGTCGCTGGTCTGCACGTAGTTGCCCGCGTCGACCTGCCGGAGCCCGACCCGGCCGTCGACCGGCGACACGATGTGGCAGTAGACGAGGTTGAGCTTGGCGCTGTCGATCTGGCCCTGGTCGCTCTGGATCGTGCCCTCGTCCTGGCGCACCAGCGCCTGCTGGGTGTCGACCTGCTGGCGGGCGATCGAGTCCTGGCTGTTGAGCTTCTGGTAGCGCGCGAGGTCGATCTCGGCGTCGCGCAGGGCGGCCTGGTCGCGCGCGAGCGCCCCCTGCGCCTGTTCCAGCGCCACCTGGTAGGGGCGCGGGTCGATCTGGGCCAGGAAGTCGCCTGTCTTGACGATCTGGCCTTCCTGGAAGGCCAGCTCGGTGAGCTGGCCGTTGATCTGCGTCTTCACCGTCACGGTGGCGAGCGAGGTCACGGTGCCGAGCCCGTCGTAGGTGACGGGGACGTCGCCCGTGCCGACCGTCGCGACGCCCACGGTCTGCGCCTGCTCGGCCCGCGGGGGAGGGCCGTTGCGGTCCCCGCGCGGCTGCATCCTGTGCGTCCAGTACCACGCGCCGCCGCCGGCCGCCGCGAGCAGCACAAGGATCGTGAGCCAGGGGAACCTGCGCCGCGCGCGGGTGCGGCGGGGGGCCTCCCGCAACTCCGTTCGCTCGCCGACGATCTGATCCATCCGCTTGACCCACCCTGCCGCCCGCGGGAGCGACGCCCGACGGGTTCGGCGATTTCAAGGATGCGCGGGCCCCGGCCCGCCCGCGGAGCGCGCCTGCGACGATCCGCCCGGATCGGGGCGGGAAGGCCGCGCGGGGCCGATCCACCGCGTCGCCCGCTCCCGGGACCGCCGGGCCGCCCCCGCGCGGGGTGTCAGCAGACCAGCACGCCGGACGTGGTCGTCGCGCAGGCCCCCGTCTTCGGCCGCCTCGTCCTGGGGAACGCGCGCCGCCGGGGTTTGGCGGCCGCGGGGGGTGGCGACACGGTGTCCTCGATCTCCCGCACGAGCCGCCCGGTGGTGTCGACCTGCGAGCGGAGCGACAGCGCGTAATTGTTCAACGCGCTCTGGTCGTGCGCGTCGGTCGCGATCTGGGCCGGCGTCCCGTCGGCCGCGCGGCCCGCCACGGGGCCGGCCAGCCCCGCGCAGGCCGCCGCCACCAGCAGGTGC
>CAXTDZ010000260.1:0-3467 GCA_964243035.1 uncultured Lichenihabitans sp. | reverse complement strand
CAGTAGTGCTGGCGGTGCGGCCCGACACCGACGGCCTGGCCGTGCGACCAGGGGACCCGCGCGGAATAGTCCGCGACGATCCCGCCGTAGTCCTCGACGATCGTGACCACGGGCGCGGGCGCTGGAAGCATGGCGCCCTCGCAACATCGGTGGTAATTTTGGTCAGAGGCCCTTGCGGGCGGAACTCAAGCCCGCCGTCGCTCCACGACGACCTTGCGGCCGCCGATCACGCGGGCGCCGGGCTGGAACGCGGCCGGCGTCGGCCTGATGGGCGGCTCGGTGCGGTACTCGCGCGCCTCGGCCCGCAGCCCGCCCGCGAGCTCGCTCTTGGCATCGGCGAAAACGTGCGGGTTGATGCGCGACACGCCGGGAAGCTGCTCGACCTCGGTGGCGATCCGCTCCAAGAGCTCGGCCACCTCGTGCCGGGTCATCGACGGGCGATCTCGCGCATGTCGGTCCCCAGAGACGAAAAAGCCCGGACCGCCGAACTTCTCGGCTCCGGGCTAACTGCTGACGTTGACGAAAATTGCAGGTTTTGCCCGACAGGTCAAGCGACGGATCGGACGATCTACGCCCGGTGCAGGTGAGCCCGTGCCGTTGCCTGTCGCAGACGCTGGTCCGCGACGGCCGTCCGGGCGCGACTGATCTCGGCCGTCGCGGGCGTTTGCTGCTCCTCCAGCTCGGCGAGCTCGCGTTCCAACCGTCCCAACGTGCCGCCCGCGGCAGCCGACAGGTCTTGGCGTGTCCCGGCACCCTCGCTGGCGACCTGGTGTTTGTCGGGCTGCGAGTGCCGTCCAGCGCCCTTCGCGGCCGAGGCCGCGGCGAGATCTTCCAAGGCGTCACGGAAGCGAGCCGCCACGTAACTTACGCCTCGCTCGCCCGCCTTGCCCCGCAGGGCCGCGCAGTCTGCGTAACTCATCCAGTCCCCGAGAACGCGGCGCAGGAGGCGCGTGTCGATCGCGCCCAGGCGTGCTTGGACGAAGGTCAGCACCCGCTGCACGTCCTGCGAGCGTTCCATGGCGCGGGCCAGCATCGCGCGCTGCACGGTTTCTCGGTCACGGGGCGTCGCATCCCAGTTGCACGATCCGGTGGAAGAGGCCCGCTCGAGCACGTCCTGAAGATCGCGGCCGGCCCGGTAGGCATCCTCGCTGATCAGCCCGCGGCTGCGCTCCGTCTCCAGGATGTCGACGCGCCGGTTGACCGTCGCGTAGATTCGCTCGGGGCTTGTCCCGAACGGGTCAGGCACCGCGGCCACCACCTCGTCGCGGTTCTTGGATCGCGGCATCCGGGCGAGGCCCGTCGCGGGATGGATGGTCCTTTGGCCACGGCCGTCGTAGCGCCCGACAGGCTCCGGGCGGAAGCTCTCGCGCGGCAGGGAGCGGCGGCTGTTCGGGGCCGGGACGGCGGGTGGAGCGAAGGAAAGCGGGGCGAGGGTGACGGGCTTGGACCTCGGCATGGCGGCCCCTCAGGGCTCGGCGAGGGCCGGGGCGGCCTCGGCGTCGTTCAGCGTTGGTCCGACGCGAGTTTTCCGGTTGTCAAGCCCTGGCTGCGCAAGGTTGAGCCCTGCGGCGGTCCGGCATGCGGCCCGCCGCCGACGCTCTTCCGCGGTGCTGCGGTTGCAGCCGCGCTCACGACAGTGCTCGGCGAAGGAAGCACCCGTGGCGCAGCAACGCGCCCAGGCCAGCAGGGCGGGGGCCTCTGAGCGGTCCGGCACGAAGCGGGCTGTCCAGTTCAGAGCCTCGACGGTCGGGTTGGTGCCCCCCGACATCCCGAGGTGGACACGGCCGCCCGCGGAGTAGACCGGGGCGGAGGGGAGCTTGCGGTATGCGTCAACCAGCCGAGCCTCACCCGCTCAGCCGTCCGAGATCCGCTCGCCCCCTGCTGGTCCACGGCAAGGAACATACCCCGAACTGTCTGAACCTGCCATGACGCTCACGGTCGCGCGAGAAGCACGAGGCCGCCTCTGCCTTCGGTGCCGCGACACTCCGGCTTGCTCTCTTTGCACTCGACTGTCATGGAAAACGGCTAGCGAGACGCGACATTCGCCCCGAGGTGCATCTTGGCCGACCCTGCGTTTGACCCCAGTGACCTCGTCCTCAGCATTTACGGTGATGGCGACGGCAGCGGCCTTTACTCTGATAATCAGGCTTCGCCGATCGTCCTCGAACAGGTCAATCCGCTTACCGGCGCGATCGTGCCGATCACGGGCGTTGCCAACGGCACGCTGACCCCGTCGGGCACACTGGTCCTGCCGCAATCATCGACGGGACCGGACAACGCGATCTCGGGCGAGTACGGGTCGTCGTCCGAAGGCACGCTGCAGTTGTCGGCCGACGGTGGCTCGCTGACCATCGCCGGCTACGCGACCAATGCCCAGGCCTACAATGCCGGCGAAACCGGCGGCAACAACGTCTACGGCAACGCCGCGCTGGCGCAGTCGACGAGCCTCTCATCCAGCACGACCTCTACGCCCGTTGCGCGCGTCATCGCCGACATCAACGCCAACGGCACGGTGGACACCTCCACCGCCCTGTTCAACGTCTTCAACACCAACAATCCGCGCTCGGTGGTCACCAACGACGGTACGTCGTTCTACATCGCCGGCCAGGGCGTGAAAGGCGACGCCACGCAGGGCGTGTTCTACGCCGAGGACGGGTCCAGCAGCGCCACGGCGATCAGCACCGCGACCGACCTGCGTACGGCCGAGATCTACAACGGCACGCTCTACACTTCGAGCGATTCGAAGCAGGGCATTGGCGGTACGGATAACATCTCCACCTACGGCGGCGAGCCGACGACCGCGACGGCGTCATCGGCGCTGCCCGGCATCAACGGATCCGTGACCCTGACGGCCGCGCAGGAGAACACGGTCAACGGCGGGGCGGTCGGCAAAACGGTCCACCTCAGCCCCGAGAGCTACTTCTTCGCCGATGCCACGACGCTCTACGTCGCCGACGGCGGTCAGCCCAAGCAGGGCGGCGTCGGCGACGGCGGCCTGCAGAAGTGGACGTACGACGGGACCAGTTGGACCCTGGACTACACGCTGTCGGCCGGGCTGAACCTCGTCAACGGCACGACGGCCACCTCCGGAACCACCGGCCTGATCGGCCTGACCGGGCAGGTCGTCGGCAACAGCGTCAACCTGTACGCCACCAACTCCACCAAGGGCGACACCGACCCGACCTTCCTCTTCAGCATCACCGACCAGCTTGCTGCGACCACTGCGCCGCCCGCGGAAACGTTCACGACCCTGGTCACCGCGGCCACCGACACCAACATCCGCGGCGTCGCCTTCGCTCCGCAGATGGTCTGCTACACCACCGGCACCCTGATCCGCACCACCCGCGGCGACGTGCGCGTGGAGGACCTGCGCGTGGGCGACCTCGCGGTGACCAGCTCCGGCGCGCACCGCCCCGTGCGCTGGGTCGGCTCCCGCACGCTCGACCCGCGCCGCCACCCCGACCCGC
>CAXTDZ010000259.1:0-3508 GCA_964243035.1 uncultured Lichenihabitans sp. | reverse complement strand
CCGTCAGCCCGGCGGCGCTGCGCGACCCGGGCGGCACGCAGGTCGCGGTGGCCTGGGACGAGCTGGTGCCGGGCGAGCTGCGGGCGCGCGAAGCTGCGGCGCTGTCGGCCGACCTGGTGCAGCTCGGCCGCACCCTGCGCAACGCCGACCTGCAGGCGGCCGAGAAGCGCGCCACGGTCACGCGCCTGGACGCCAGCGTCGATGCCGACGCCAGGCTCGTCGCCACGCTCCAGGAGCGGGTCGACATGCGCCAGACCCTGGTGGCGCGCGACAGCGGCACGCGGGCCAACCTGATCGACGCGCTTCAGGACCTGGAGAAGGCGCAGGCCGCCCTGGTGACCGACCGCGGCGCCCGCGGCGAGGCCCTGGCCGCCATCGACACGATCGGGAGCGACCGGGCCCGGGCCGAGGGCCAGTTCGTGGCCGACAACACCAACAAGCTGGACGACGCCGCCAACCGCGCCGCCCAGGACCGGCAGGCGCTCGCCAAAGCGGTCGCCCGCTCGGGCCGCACCACGCTGACGGCGCCCGTCGACGGCGTGGTGCAGAAGCTCGCGGTGACCACCGTGGGCCAGGTGGTGACCACCGGGCAGGAGCTGATGACGGTGGTGCCCACCGGCGGCGCGCTGTCGATCGAGGCCTTCATCGACAACGCCGACATCGGCTTCGTGCATCCGGGCCAGGCCGTGGTGGTCAAGCTCGACGCCTTCCCCTTCACCCGCTACGGCACCCTGGACGGCACGGTGGTGAGCGTGGCCACCGACGCGCTGGACGAGGGCGAGGCGCGGCGCCTGCAGGCCAACGCCACGAGCCTCGTCAACAGCGCCGGCGTGGCGGGTGCCGCCGACGGCCAGGGCCAGCGCTTCGTGTTCCCCGTCCGGGTCGCGCTGACCCAGGCCGTGTTCCGCGCCGGGGGCACCGACATCCCGCTCACGCCCGGCATGAGCGTCACGGCCGAGATCAAGACCGACCGCCAGCGCATCATTGACTACCTGCTGTCCCCGCTCAAGCAGACCGTCTCCGAGGCCATGCACGAGCGGTGAGCGTGGCGAGCGAAAGGGAGCGCCCGTCCGGGGCTGGTATGCCACCCTCTCCGCCAGCCAACATGCGGACCGGCGACGCAGCCCTTGCGCGCGTGCGGCAGGCCGTCGCCGAGCGCGCGGTGCTGACGGGCGACGAGGTCAAGATCTCTGCGGCCGGCGGCCTGCAGCGGTGGCTGATCGACCTGCGGCCGCTGCTGCTCCGGCGCGAGGTCCTCGCCGATCTGGCCCGGCTGTTCTGGGAGCGCTTCGCCCCGCCCGGCCCCTTCCAGCTCGCCGGCCTGGAGAGCGCCGCCGTGCCGCTCCTGGCCGCCCTGGTGCTGATGGCCCCCGAGGCGCGCGGTCCCGTCAGCGCCGTGGTGGTCCGCAAGGAGCGCAAGACGACCGGCCTGGGCCGGGTGGTCGAGGGCGAGCTGTCCGACCTGCCGGTGGTGCTGGTGGACGACGTGCTGAACTCCGCCAGCAGCGCCGAGAAGGCGAGGGTCGTGCTGGCCGCGCTGGGCCACGAGGTCGCCTCGGTGTTCGTCGTGGTCGACTATCGATCGAGGCAGGGCCTTGATTGGCGCGCCGAGCACGGCCTGCGGGTGGCGGCGCCGTTCACGCTGGGCGACTTCGGCCTGTCGCTCGCGCGGCCCGCAGCGGCCCCGAGCCAGCGCTACAGGCAGGTGTGGCACACCGCCGTCCCGGGCGGCTTCCCGTTCCACGTCGTCCCGAAGTCCGCCCCCGTGCTGGTCGGCAATCGCCTGTTCCGCGGCTGCGACGCCGGCCGCATGCAGGCCTTCGACGCCGCATCCGGCGCTGTGGTGTGGGAGCACGTCGCGAGCGGCGCGGCGCCGCGCAAGGGCATCTGGTCCACCCCGGCGCTGCACGACGGCCGGCTGTACTACGGCGCCTACAACGGCGTCGTCTACGCCCTGGACGCCGCCACTGGCCGGGAGGTCTGGGCCCAGAGCTGCTGCGACTGGGTCGGCTCCTCGCCGCTGGTGGTGCCGCGCCACGGCCTGCTCTACGTCGGCCTGGAACATGAGCGGCCCTGGGCGCAGGGCTCGCTGGCGGCCTTGGACCTGGGCACCGGCGCCAAAGCCTGGGAAAAGCTGACCGAGCGCTTCCAGCACGGCTCCGCGGCCTACTGGGCGGGCGGCGACCTCGTGGTGTGGGGCACCGCCGACCACCGGACGGTCGGGCTGGAGCCGCGGACGGGGCAGGTTCGCTGGAGCTTCGACACGCGCCGGTCGGTCAAGCTGGCGCCGGTCGTCGACGAGGCGCGCGGGCTGGTGGCCTTCGCGTCCTTCGACAAGTCCATCTACCTGCTCGACGCCGCCACGGGCGAGACGCGGGGCGAGTGGCCGACCGACGAGATCTGCTACACCACGCCCCTGTTCAACGGCGGCCGGCTGTTCTGCGGTTCGGGCGACAAGCACCTCTACGTGGTCGACGTGGAGACCGGCCGGCTGCTGTCGCGCCTCGACCTGGGCGCCCGTACTTACGGCTCGCCCACCCTGGTCGGGAACCGCGTCGTGGTCGGCACCACGGGCGGCAAGGTTTACGAAGTCGACGTGGAAACGCTGCAGGTCGTGGGTGTTCTCCAGCTCCCGGACGCCGTCACCAACGGGGTCGCGGCGTCGCCGGACGGCCGCTTTCTTTACGTGTCCACCGCCATGAACGACCTGTTCTGCGTCGAACGCCTGCTGAGGTCGGAGTAGTAAAGATAGTGGCGAAGGCCGATCGGGGCACCCGTCGAGCTCAGACTCGTTCCTGTTGCAAACCAAGTCGGTCAAGCGGGTTTGTCCGCGGTGTCGATATCGTGCCGGCCTGTTGTGCGCCGCTCACCGCCGGTCGAGGCGAGCTTCGGACCCGCTCAGGCTCGTGTGTATCGTGGACTAGGCGTACGACGTCGAGCGCGACACCTATTGCACGCAGCCCGGCGGTGGCGGTCAAACTCGGCCGGGGTTAGCGGCGTAAATTGTGTTGACGAGCGCCGACGATCAGGATTGACCCAAGCCTCTCGTCCTTGTCCGTTGAGATATGGGTAAACTGCAGGTTGTGACTGATCTGGACCTTGATTGATGGGCGCCCGCAGGAAGTGATAAGGTTGCCAAGTTAGCGTAGCGCTGACGAGTAGCATTACCTAGGAGCGCTGTAGCTAGTGACGTGACCCCCGTTTCTCATTCAGGCAGAACTGGAGTCGGCGGTTGATGTGATCCCAGCTCCGGTGCCCTCGCAAGAGGCCGGATTGCGGAGCTTTCCCGTTGCGGAGCGGTTCGGCCGGCGGTGCCGGAGAGGGCCGCAGCGTAGGTGCAGGGCGTCATCCAGCCGAGCTTGGAATGGGGTCTCTGCTCGTTGTAGTCGCGACGCCATGCAGCCAGCACAGCACGCGCATGGGCGACCGAGCGGAACAGGGTCTGGTTCAGCACTGGGATTGACCCGTTTTTGTGGACAGTCAGTGGACTTGGTCGGGTTTGGTGGTC
>CAXTDZ010000258.1:0-3562 GCA_964243035.1 uncultured Lichenihabitans sp. | reverse complement strand
ACGCCCTCGCCCGACACGTCGCGGGTGATCGACGGGTTGTCGGACTTCCGGGAGATCTTGTCGATCTCGTCGATGTAGACGATGCCGCGCTGAGCCCGCTCGACGTTGTAGTCGGAGGCCTGCAGCAGCTTCAGGATGATGTTCTCGACGTCCTCGCCCACGTAGCCGGCTTCCGTCAGCGTGGTGGCGTCCGCCATGGTGAAGGGCACGTCCAGGATGCGGGCGAGCGTCTGGGCCAGCAGCGTCTTGCCCGAGCCGGTCGGGCCGATCAGCAGGATGTTGGACTTCGCGAGCTCGACGTCGTTGTGCTTGGTGGCGTGGTTCAACCGCTTATAGTGGTTGTGGACCGCCACCGACAGCACGCGCTTGGCCTGCGGCTGCCCGATGACGTAGTCGTCGAGCACCTTGCAGATTTCCTTGGGCGTCGGGATGCCGTCGCGGCGGTTGACGAGCGAGGACTTGTTCTCCTCGCGGATGATGTCCATGCACAGCTCGACGCACTCGTCGCAGATGAACACGGTGGGACCCGCGATGAGTTTGCGTACCTCGTGCTGGCTCTTGCCGCAGAAGGAGCAGTACAGCGTGTTCTTCGAATCGCTGCCGGCGGCTTTGCTCATTGATATCTCCGTTGCGGCCGCCCGGGCGAACCCGGAGCGGCCATCACAGTAAGACGTTAACGGTCCCTGGCTAATAAAGCGTAGCGCCGGGGAACCCGCGCGGGAACGGTCCCGCCCCCGTCCCGTTCACACCAATGGCGCGCACCCGAACGCCGCCGCGCGCGCCGACCATGCAATCATGCCGGGCGACCTAGGGCAAGTTGCGTCCGGACAGGGGCCGAACCGGCTTACCCGGGCGTCACATCGCCGCAACACGGCCGCCTGGCGGGTCACCCTACCTGGCTTCGGCCGTCTCCTCGGCCCGGTGCGACTCGACCCGGTCCACGAGGCCGAAGTCGCGCGCCTCCTCGGCCGTCATAAAGTGGTCGCGGTCGAGCGTGCGCTCGATGGTGTCGTAGTCCTTGCCGGTGTGCTTGACGTAGACCTCGTTCAGCCGGCGCTTGATCTTCATGATGTCCTCCGCGTGGCGGAGGATGTCGGAGGCCTGGCCCTGGAAGCCGCCCGAGGGCTGGTGGACCATGATGCGGGCGTTAGGGAGCGCGAAGCGCATCCCGGCCTCGCCCGCGCAGAGCAGCAGCGACCCCATGGACGCGGCCTGGCCGATGCACAGCGTCGACACCTTGGGGCGGATGAACTGCATCGTGTCGTAGATCGCGAGCCCCGCCGTCACCACGCCGCCCGGCGAGTTGATGTAGAGCGAGATCTCCTTCTTGGGGTTCTCGGCCTCCAGGAACAGGAGCTGGGCGATGACCACGGAGGCCATGTGGTCCTCCACCTGGCCGGTCAGGAAGATGATCCGCTCGCGCAGGAGGCGGGAGTAAATATCGAACCCCCGCTCGCCGCGGGAGGTGTTCTCGATCACCTGCGGAATGAGATACTGGGCATAAACGTCGCGTGGGTCTCTCATTCCGGTTGTCCTCGGGAGAACGGCGACCGCCCCTCTCGCCGGGCGGCTCCGCTGCAATGTATGTGCTTCGGAGCCGTTCGCAACGGGGCCGTCCGCGGCCTCACCCCTGGGGCGCCTGCTCCGGCTCAGTGGCGGGCAGGTCCTCCGGCACGGGGCCCGCGATCGTCGCGGGGCCGTCCTCGTCGGGCTCGGCCTTGAACAGGTCCTCGCGCGACACGGTGCGGTCCGTCACCTTGGCCTGGGCGATGATGTGGTCGACCACCTTCTCCTCGAACAGCGGCGCGCGCACCTCGGCCAGCGCCTGCGGGTTCTTGCGGTAGAACTCCCACACCTCCTTCTCCTGGCCCGGGTAGCGGCGCACCAGCTCGATCAGCGCCTTGGTGACCTCGTTGTCCTCGACCTTGACGCCCGCGCTTTCGCCGACCTCGGCCAGCACGAGCCCCAGCCTGACGCGCCGCTCGGCGATGCGGCGGTAGTCGGCGCGGGCCTTCTCCTCCGTGGTGCCCTCCTGCTCGAACGAACGGCCGGAGCCAGCCTGCTCCTGGGCGACCTGCCGCCAGATGTTGTTGAACTCCTGGTCGACCAGCCCCTGCGGCAGGTCAAAGGCGTAGCGCTTGTCGAGGTCGTCGAGGAGCTTGCGCTTGAGCTTGTCGCGCGAGGCCTTGCCGAACTCGTCGGCCATGCGCTCGCGCACCGCGGTGCGGAGCCCGGCGAGGTCGTCGAAGCCGAAGCCCTTGGCAAAGGCGTCGTCGAGCGCCAGCTCGCCCGGGGCCGCCACCGCCTTGACGGCCACCTCGAAGGCGGCGTCGCGCCCCGCGAGCTTGGGCGACAGATAGTTGTCCGGGAACTTGACCTCGACGGCGCGGACCTCGCCCGCCTTGGCGCCGACGAGCTGCGCCTCGAAACCGGGGATGAAGCTGTCGGAGCCCAGCACCACGTCGACGTCGGTGCCCGACCCGCCCTCGAAGGCCTCGCCGTCCATGCGGCCCGTGAAGTCGATCGTGACCTTGTCGCCGTCGACGGCCCCCGCCTCGTCGCCTTCCTTGGGCGTGTAGGCGCGGTTCTGCTCGGCCATGCGGGATACGGCCTTGTCGACCTCGGCCTCCTCGACCTCGGCCACCTCGCGTTCGAGCTGCACGTCCTCGAACGTGCCCGTCTCAAACTTGGGCAGGGTTTCGAGCGCCACCGTGAAGGCGAGGTCGCCCCTGGCCTCCATCGCCTTTTCCAGTTCGGCCTGGTCGCCCGCGAGGTCGATGCGCGGCTCCATGGCGAGGCGCAGCCCGTTGTCGTCGACGATCTTGCGGTTGGCCTCGTTCACCACGGTCTGCACGAGGTCGCCCATCACCGAGCGGCCGTACAGGCGCTTCAGGTGGGCGAGCGGCACCTTGCCGGGCCGGAAGCCGTTGATCTTGACCTTGTCCTTCATGCCCACGAGTTCGGCGTCGAGCCGGGACGCGAGGTCGGCGGCGGGGAGCACCACCTTGTATTCCCGCTTGAGCCCCTCGTTGCTGACCTCGGTGACCTGCATAACCAAACCTTCCAAACGTCGTCGCCGGCCGTAACACTCATAGGCGGCGCGCGCGCGAGGGACCCGGACGGCGTGGCCCACGCCACCCAATTGCCTCGACACGGTTGCCGGTGGCCGTGGTGCGGGCGGAGGGACTCGAACCCCCACGACGTTCAGTCACCGGAACCTAAATCCGGCGCGTCTACCAGTTCCGCCACGCCCGCTCGACCCGCGGCAAGCCGTCTCGAAGGCGCGCTTCTAGCACGCGAGCCGCCCGATGCAGCAAAAATCTGGGCCGCGGCGGGGTCAGACCGGGACCGCGGCCCGCAGCCCCGCGAGCACGCCCGGCAACGCCTCGGGCAGGTCCTCGGCGATCAGCCCCGGCCCGAAGCGGCGCGCGGCTTCCGCGTGCAGCCACACGGCCGCGCTGGCGGCCTCGAACGCCGGCATCCCCTGCGCGAGCAACCCGCCGACCAGCCCCGACAGCACGTCCCCCGCGCCCGCGGTCGCGAGGCCGGGCGCGTCCAGGCC
>CAXTDZ010000257.1:0-3654 GCA_964243035.1 uncultured Lichenihabitans sp. | reverse complement strand
CGGGCAACACCACCCCCGCCCAGAACGACGACGTCCGCGGGCGCCTGAGCTTCCGGCGCGCGTTTTAAGGCACAGCCGGGGCTCGACCACCATCGGCCGCCGGGCGGGGAGCACCGGCGGCCGATCTGCGTTCGACGCGAGGATCGCCGCGCTCCGGTCTGCCGTCGCGACAGGTCCCGTTCACAGGACGGCGGTCAGCCCGTCCGCGAGATAGCCGTCCAGGTCGGGGCTCCGGGGGTTGCTCAGGACGTGGGTGATCCAGGCCTGTCGCTCGTGCGCCTGGACCGCCAGCTCCCACACGCAGGGCCCGCAGTGCTGGGCGCTGACGTCGGCGAAGCGGGCCGGGTCGCCGAGGTCCGCGCGGAAGTGGTGGTGGCGCAGGATGTCGCCCTCCCAGCGGTCAAGCAGCAACCAGACGCCTTGCCTGCCGACATGGAGGATCGAAAAGGCGATGCCGGCATCCGGCACGCCGTGAAGGACACGGTCCCCGGCACGCGCGGCAGCCTCGACGACGTCCTCGCGCACCGCCGCGTCCTGCAGGCTGATCACGGTGTCCTCAACCCGCCACCGTCCCGCCTGTCGGGCGCCCCGGAACGCGATCAGCCTGGGTTCGTAGTATAATCCCGGAGGCTCGCGGGAAGGCCCGCCCTCGTCACCGGGGCAGGCTGGTGCGCCCCATCAGGTGCCGGTCCACGGCGTGGGCGGCCTGCCGCCCTTCGCGGATGGCCCACACCACCAGGCTCTGGCCGCGCCGCATGTCGCCGCAGGCGAACACCTTGTCGACGCTGGACCGGTAGGCGCGCGTGTCGGCCTGGACGTTGCCGCGCGGGTCGAGCGTCACGCCGAGGTCGCCCAGCAGGCCCTCGTTGACGGGCGACACGAAGCCCATGGCGAGCAGCACGAGGTCGGCGCGCAGCGCGAAGCCGCTGCCCTCCACGTCCTTCATCCTGGCGTCGACGCGCACGCAGTCGAGCCGCTTGACGGTGCCGTTCTCGCCCGCGAAGGCCTTGGTCATGACGGCGAAGTCGCGCTCGGCCCCTTCCTCCTGGCTCGACGAGGTCCGGAGCTTCAGGGGCCAGTCGGGCCAGGTCAGGAGCTTGTTCTCCTTCTCGGGCGGGCGCGGCATGATTTCGAGCTGGGTCACCGACAGCGCCCCCTGGCGGATGGAGGTGCCGATGCAGTCCGACCCCGTGTCGCCGCCGCCGATCACCACCACGTGCTTGCCCGACGCCGTCACGGGCGCGTTGGTGCGCAGCGGCTCGCGCGACACCCGGCGGTTTTGCTGGGGCAGGAAGTCCATGGCGAAGTGGACGCCCGCGAGGTCCCGGCCCGGGATCGGCAGGTCGCGCGGCTTCTCGGCGCCGCCCGCCAGCACCACCGCGTCGTAGCCCTCGGTGAGCTCGGGGGCGGTCAGGTCGATGCCGACCTTGACGCCGCAGTGGAAGGTCACGCCCTCGGCCGTCATCTGGCCCACGCGGCGGTCGATGTGGCTCTTGTCGAGCTTGAAGTCGGGAATGCCGTAGCGGAGCAGCCCGCCGGGCTTGTCGTTCTTCTCGTAGACGTGGACGTCGTGGCCCGCGCGGGCGAGCTGCTGCGCGCAGGCGAGCCCGGCCGGCCCCGAGCCCACCACCGCCACCGTCTTGCCCGTCTGCCGCGCGGGCGGCTCGGGCCTGACCCAGCCCTCGGCCCAGGCGCGGTCCGCGATCGTGTTCTCGATCGTCTTGATGGTGACCGGTTGCTCGCTGAGGTTCAGCGTGCAGGACGCCTCGCAGGGCGCGGGGCAGATGCGGCCGGTGAACTCGGGGAAGTTGTTGGTGGAATGGAGGTTGCGGGCCGCCTCCTCCCAGTCGCCCCGGTAGACGAGGTCGTTCCAGTCGGGGATCTGGTTGTTGACCGGGCAGCCGTTGTGACAATAGGGGATGCCGCAATTCATGCAGCGGGCGGCCTGCTCGCGCGTGGTCGCCTCGCTGAGCGGCAGCAGGAACTCCTTGTAGTGGCGCACCCGGTCGGCGGCCGGCGCGTAGCGCCGGTCGTGCCGGTCGATCTCCATGAAGCCGGTGACCTTGCCCATCGCCCTTATTCCCCCGCGACGGCCACCACGGGCCGCTCCTCCATCCGCTGCGGCGCCAGCTCGGCCAGCGCGCGGCGGTACTCCACCGGCATCACCTTGCGGAACTTCGGCAGTGCCTTGGCCCAGTCGCCAAGCAACGCCTGTGCCCGCCCGGACCCTGTCAGGCGGGCGTGGGTGGCGACGAGCTGCCGCAGCCGCTCGGCGTCGTAGCGCGTGAGGTCGCCCATCACGTCCACGGGCGCCACGAACTGCAGGTCGTTGCTCTGGTGGTAGCGGTCGCGGTTGGCGGCCTCCTCGGCCTCCACCGGCTCCAGGTCCACCATGGCGAGGTTGCAGCGCTTGGCGAAGGTGCCGTCCTCATCCAGCACGTAGGCGATGCCGCCCGACATGCCGGCCGCGAAGTTGCGGCCCGTGGGGCCCAGCACCACCACGACGCCGCCCGTCATGTACTCGCAGCCGTGGTCGCCCGTGCCCTCCACCACCGCGATGGCGCCCGAGTTGCGCACCGCGAAGCGCTCGCCCGCGACGCCGCGGAAGTAGCACTCGCCCTCGGTCGCGCCGTAGAGCACCGTGTTGCCCACGATCATGCTCCGCTCGGGCACGATCTTCGTGGCGGTGGCGGGCGGGTAGACGATCAGCCGGCCGCCCGACAGCCCCTTGCCCACGTAGTCGTTGGCCTCGCCCTCCAGTTCCAGGGTGACGCCGTTGGCCACGAAAGCCCCAAAGCTCTGGCCCGCGGTGCCGGTGAACTTGACGTGCACGGTGCCGTCCGGCAGCCCCGCGTGGCCGTGGCGCTTGACGATCGCGCCCGACAGCATGGCCCCGGTGGTGCGGTCGGTGTTGGCGATCCGGCGCTCCAGGACGACGGGTGTGCGGGTTTCCAGCGCACCGGCCGCGGCCTCGATCAGGTCGCGGTCGAGCACGGCGCCCAGGTTGTGGTTCTGCGTCTCCGTGTTGTGGACCGCCTCGCCCTCGGCCGCCTGCGGCTTGTGGAACAGCCGCGCGAAGTCCAGGCCCTTGGCCTTCCAGTGGTCGATCACGGCCTCGCGGTCGAGCATCTGCATCTGGCCGACCATCTCGTCGAAGCGCCGGTAGCCGAGCGCGGCCATATATTCGCGCACCTCCTCCGCCACGAAGAAGAAGTAGTTGATGACGTGCTCGGGCGTGCCCACGAAGCGCTTGCGCAGCACCGGGTCCTGGGTCGCGACCCCCACGGGGCAGGTGTTGAGGTGGCACTTGCGCATCATGATGCAGCCGGCCGCGATCAGCGGCGCGGTCGCGCAGCCGAACTCGTCGGCGCCGAGCAGCGCCCCCACCACCACGTCGCGCCCCGTGCGGATGCCGCCGTCGACCTGCACGGTGATGCGGGTGCGCAGCCGGTTCAGCACCAGGGTCTGGTGGGTCTCGGCGAGGCCGATCTCCCAGGGGCTGCCGGCGTGCTTGATGGAGGTCAAGGGCGAGGCGCCCGTGCCGCCCTCGAAGCCCGCCACCGTGACGTGGTCGGCGCGCGCCTTGGACACGCCCGCCGCCACCGTGCCCACGCCCACCTCGGACACGAGCTTGACCGACACCTTGCCGTCGGG
>CAXTDZ010000256.1:0-3678 GCA_964243035.1 uncultured Lichenihabitans sp. | reverse complement strand
TGGCGCCGGTGGCGCCGAGCGGGTGGCCCATGGCGATGGCGCCGCCGTTCACGTTGACGCGGCCCGGGTCGAGGTCGAAGGCCTGGAGATAGCGCAGCACCACGGCCGCGAAGGCCTCGTTGACCTCGAACAGGTCGACGTCGCCGACCGCCATGCCGGCGCGGTTCAGCACCCTGCGCGTGACGTCCACGGGCCCCGTCAGCATCAGCGCGGGGTCGGAGCCCGTCACCGCGAAGGCCCGCACGCGCGCCCGCGGCGTCAGCCCCGCGGCGCGCCCCGCCTCGGCGCTCCCCACCAGCACGGCCGCGGCCCCGTCGACGATCCCGGACGAGTTGCCCGCGTGGTGGACGTGGTGGACCGCCTCCACCTCCGGGTGCGCCTGGACCGCCACGGCGTCGAACCCGCCCTCGCGCCCCAGAACCGCGAAGGAGGGTTTCAGCGCCGCCAGGGCCGCCGCCGTCGTGCCGGGCCGCGGGTGCTCGTCCCGCGCCAGGATGGTGAGCCCGTTGCCGTCGCGCACCGGCACCACCGCGCCCGCGAAGCGCCCCGCGTCCCAGGCCCGCGCGGTCCGCGCCTGGCTCTCGACCGCGTAGGCGTCGACCTCCTCGCGCGAGAACCCGTACTTGGTGGCGATCAGGTCGGCCGCGACCCCCTGGGGGAGGAAGAAGCTCGGCCCCGCGACCTGCGGGTCCACGGGCCAGGCGCCGCCCGAGGCGCCCAGGCCCACGCGGCTCATCGACTCCACGCCGCCGCCCACCGCCAGGTCGTGCTGGCCCGCCACCACGCCCGCGGCCGCGACGTTGACCGCGTCGAGCCCCGAGGCGCAGAACCGGTTGATCTGCATGCCCGGCACGCGCGTCCCGTAGCCCGCCACCAGCGCCGCGGCCCGCGCCACGTCCCCGCCCGCCTCGCCCACCGGGTCGACGCAGCCCAGCACCACGTCGTCGACCGCGCCCGGGCCCAGGCCGTTGCGCGCCCTGAGCGCCGACAGCGCGGCCGCGGCGAGCGACAGGGTGGACACCTCGTGCAGCGCCCCGTCCGGCCGGCCGCGGCCCCGCGGCGTGCGGACGTGGTCGAAGATCAGGGCGTCGGGCATCGGCAAGAACCCTCTAGGCGTCGCGGTCGGGGTGCTGCAGGCTCGCGATCGTGCCGCGGCCCGTTTCGGCCAGCCAGGACGCGGTGGCCCGCACCGGCAGGGCGCCGACGTGCTCGCTCCAGGGCAGGACGCCCTCGGCGCCGAGCCGCGACGTGGGCGCGACCGCCCCCGCGTCGTCCAGCGAGCCCAGCGTGACGCTGACCCGCTCGGGCGCGCGCTGAAAGGTGAGCGGCGTGCCGCAGCGGGCGCAGAAGCCGCGCCGCGTCCCGGCCGAACTCGTGAACGCGGCGGGCGCGTCCCGCGTCCAGCCGAGGGCCTCGGCCGGCACGCCTAGGAAAGCCATGAACGGGCCACCGCCCGCTTTCTGGCACATGCGGCAGTGGCACAGGCTGGCCTTCAGGCCTGCGAGCGGGACGCGGATCGCGTAGCGCACCGCCCCGCACTGGCAGTCGCCCGTGACCTGCCCCGCGTCGTCCACCATTCCCGCCTCCTCGCGCTCGCGGCTGTTTAAGCCGCTTCGGTCGGCAGAACCAAATCCCCGCTCGACCGGCGCCCTTAACGGGTTGTTTACCGCACCGCGTGAAAACTCGCGCGATCAGGTGCAGCCTTCACCGAAGCACAACCAGTCGCGCGAGCGGAGCGCGGCGCGGTGTCCACCGGAAAGGCCGCGGCTTGGCGGGGTGGGCACGACGATGAGCAGAGCGGTTGCATTGACCCTGGGGGAGCTGGACGGCGACCTGCGCGACGCCGCCCGGAGGGCCGCCCGTCGCGACGGCCTTTCGATGGGCGAGTGGCTCGCGGCGATCACGGCCGAGCGCGCCGCGAGCCTGGGAGTCCAGCCCGCCGACCTCGCGCGCGACGCCTGCGTCCAGGCGGTCGCGGACCGCTTGCGGTCCCTCCCGCCTCCCTTCACCCCGGCAGCCCGCGAGCCGGACCGGATCCGCCCGGCGTCGACTCGGCCCCCCGCCGCCGCGCTCACCCACGCCAAACCCGCGTCGGGGGCGCCTTCCCCCGCCCAGGCCCGCGACGACCTGCACCGAGCCGAAGCCAAGCTCGCCTCGCTGTTCCGCACGCTCAGCCGCGGCGGCGAGCCCCTGTCCACCGCGCCGAGGGCGCCGGTTCCCGCTCCCGGGCCCTATCCCACGCGGTCGCTCGCCGAGGCCATCGCCGAGATCACCAGCCGGCAGTCCACCCTGGACCGGGCCGCCCCGGCGCCCGCACCCCGGACGGCGGCCCCGCCCCCGGCAGGCCCCGAGCAAAACGCGGTGGAGCGGGCCGCGGGCGAACTGCTGGAGCGGTTCGCGCCGCGGCGCTTGGGCGCTCAGGCCGGCCGTCCGGCCGGTCTTGCGCCGTCCGAGACCGCGCCTCCGACGGCTGCGTCCGTCCAGCACGCTCCGGCGGCGCTGCCCCGACGCCCGGGTGACGGGACGCCGGACAACACCGTGGCGCAGCTCGAAACCGCCGTGCGGGACCTGGGTGCCAGGATGGCGGCGCAGGCCGACCCGTCCGTCCTCAGGCGCGTCCAGGACCAGGCGGTCGAAACGCCCGACCTGCCCGCCGCAGCCGCGGCCCGCCCCCAGCCGGTCGAACGCATGGAGCGGCGGGTCGCCACCCTCGACGCCCGCGTGAGCGACCCGACCGAGGCGACCGCAAAGCTGTCGGGCGTCCAATCGCTCGAACGGCGCGTGGACGCGCTCGCCTCCCGGATCGACGCGGCCCTCGCGGACGGCGCCGGCGCGCAGCTGCTCGACAAGCTCGCGCGCCGCATCGACGACGTGCAGGCGACGCTGGACGCGCGGCTCCGTGCGCCCGCGGCCGACCTCTCCGCGCTGGAGGATCTGGTGACGGGGTTGATCGGCCGCGTCGACGGGATGCGGCGGGAAACGGGCGACCTCCGCTCGCTGGAGGGGATGGTTCACCGCCTCGCGGCCAAGTTGGACGCCGCGCGCGACCCCGCCGCGGACAACGCCGTGTTCGCCGACCTGCAGGCCCAGGTGGGCAAGCTGGCCGGGCGGATCGACCGGAGCGACGCGGGCCTGACCGCCATCGTGTCCGTGGAGCGCTCGCTGGGCGAACTGTTCGCCCAGATGGAGGACACGCGGGACGCCGCGGTCGCGGCCGCGGAAGGGGCGGCCCGGACGGCCGCGCGGGACACGCTGCGCGCCGCGATGCAGGAGCCGGGCCTGGTTCAGCGCGGCGGCGGCGCGGACGGCGTCGACGAGGCCGTGCGGCTGGAACTCCGGCAGCTCCGCGCCGCGCGGGAAACCTCGGACCAGCGGCTGGCCGGACTGCTGTCGACGGTGAACCGGACGCTCGAAGAGGTCGTCGCGCGCCTGGTCCAGATCGAGGCTCCCCAGCCCGTCGCGGTTCCGCCGGCCCCGGTCGAGGCGGCCGACCCCCGCCACCCGGACCTGGAGCGGGACGGCTTCGAGGCGCCCGAACCCGATTTCCCGCTTGAGCCGGGCTCCGGCGCGACGCGTCCGACCGCCGCGCCGGCACCGGGCAGCGCGCCCGACGTCAGGGCCGATCCCGCGCAGTTCATCGCGGCCGCGCGCCGCGCCGCCCAGGCCGCGGCCCAGGAC
>CAXTDZ010000255.1:0-3693 GCA_964243035.1 uncultured Lichenihabitans sp. | reverse complement strand
GTGCCGCGGCCTGCGCCGGCGCGGCGGCGGCGTCGGGCGCCGCTGGCCGGTCGCGCAACGCCCGCACGGCCAGCGCGACGACGACGACCGCGGCCCCGATCGCCAGGGCCCACAGCAGGCGCACCCCGCCCGAGGCGCCGCCGAACGTCCACAAGTCGCCGAAGGGCGGGACCTGCGGGCTGGGCGGGCTCGGGGGGAAGTCGAACTGCAGCGCGGCGTCCCGGAGAAGCGCGGCGTGGGCGTCTTGAAGGGAAGCCAAGCGGGGGCCGCTCCGGGACGGGAGGTTCAGCGGGGAACATGGGTCGGCGGCGGCGTCCGGCCAGGGTGGCCGGGCCGCCTTGCTTCACCGCGCGAGGCCTCAGGCCGGGTCCTGTCCCGCGCGGTCCCGCGCCGCGAGCTCCTTCGTGACCAGGGCGAGCAGCAGGCCCGGCAGGCCCGCGCCCGCCTCCCCCGACCCCGCCACCACGGTCGCGGGCACCGGCGGCACCTTGCTGTCGCGGGCCATGTCGACCAGGGCCGTCACGACGGCCTGGCGGATCAGGTTGTCGGGGCCGCCCACCGCCTCGGCGCGGACGCGGGCGGCAAAGGCCTCGGCGTCCGCGGTGGCGCGGATGCCCTCGGCGGCCCGGCTCCTGCGGGCGGCCTCGGCCGCGCCCTCCGCCTCGGCCATTAGGCGGATGCCCTCGGCCGCGCGGCGCTTGCGGGCGGTCTCGGCCGCGCCCTCGTTCTCGGCGATGCGGATCGACAGTTCCGAGCGCGTGATGCCCGCCTGCTGCTCGGCCAGCGCGGTCTGCTCGTTGAGGGCCTTGCGCTTGGCCGCGGCCTCCTTCTGGTCCTCGAACGTCTTCTGCTCCTCCCGGGCGATCTGGCGCAGGCGGAGCTGCTCCAGCATGGCCTCCATGCGCGTGTCGCCCGGCGCGGGCCGGGGGGTGCCGATCATCACCTCCTCGATCTCGATGCGGTGCTCGGCCAGCCGCGCCTTCATCACGTCGAGGGCCGTGCGGCCCATCTCGCTGCGCGTGTTGATGAAGTCGAGCAGCGTGTGGCGCTGCGCGGTGTCCTTGAAGTAGGACGAGATGAAGGGGTCCAGCGTCTGGTTGACGAGCCGCTCGATCTGGCTGAACCGCTGGATCACGTGCGGCGCGTTGGCGGGCGCGATGTGGGCCACGATCGACAGGGGCACCAGGATCTCGAAGGCGTCCTGGGTGATGACGGGGATCTCCTTGAGGTCGTCGTCGTAGCTGCGGCCGCCCACCATGGCGGCCGCGCTCGCCACCCCCTCGATCCAGCGGAGCTGGAAGTTGGTGGTGGGAACGGGGATTACCTCCATGGCGTAGGGGTTGACGGCGTATTTGCCGGGCTCCAGCGGCTTGCGCCAGATGCCGCGCTGGCCGACATCCACCGTGCGCCCGCGCACCGCGTCGGCGTCCACGTCGCGGCCCACGAAGGAGTTGATGACCCCGACCGTGCCGATGCTGACGTGCGTCTTGGTCGTGACCTCGACGGTGGCGAACAGGCGGTTGAGGAAATAGGTGCCCTCCACGAGCACCTGCTCCTGCCGGCCGCGCCGGCCGCCCGCGGCCAGGAAGCGGGCGATGTCCTGGAACGAGTTGTGGAAGTGGTCGGGCCGGCCCGCGTCGGTGCCGACCGTGGGCGCGATGATCTCGCCGTGCTGGAGCGCCGGGCCGTCCTGCACGGTGACGATGCCGATCCGGTCGTCCTTGACGACGATGGGCGCGAAACCCTGCCGCTCGCGCAGCAGCGCCTGGACCTGCGCGTCCTCGGGCTTGGCGTCGCCCGCGTCGAGGTGGTGGACGGCATCGGAAAGCACCACGGTGAACAGCGCCGTGTTGATCGCGTAGGTGCCCGAGCGCAGCACGCGGCGCTGCGGGCCCGCCTGGCCGCCGCCTTCCAGAAAGGCGCGGGCGTCGTCGACCCCCGCCTCGCCCGGCCACGCGCCGAGCGCCTGGCCGGGTTCGAGGGGACGGCCCACGCGCGCCACGAGGTAGCCGATCTGGTCGACCGTGATGAGGGGGCGCTTGCGCACCCGGTACTTGAACGGCGCGACCACGTGCATGCCGCCGCGCAGCACCTCGGGCACGAAGCCCGCGTTGCCGTTGAGCGCGACCGGCCCGAAGGGCTCGGGCGTCCGCCGCAGGCTCCAGCGGCGCTCCACGAGGCCGTAGTGGGTGTTGGGGACGTAGACCAGGCAGGCGAACAGGAGCCGCAGCAGCAGGAGCGCGAGCACGAGGATCGCGGCGGCCTCGACGAGCGTCGGGGCCCCGAGGGGGAGCACGGAAAGGTCTGGCATGGTTCGGGAACGTCGGGGAAGCCGCGGCCTCGTCGTGGTCCGTTGGCGGACCGTGGGCCTCTGAGCGGCGGACCGGCCCGGAGAGGGGTCGGCGGGCTCGTCCTTATCGAGCCGGCAAGCTTGACTATAAGCCACGCGCGGGCCGGTTTGAAGCGGGATCGAGAGCTGGCCGCCGCTTCGCCGGGGTGTCGAACCCGGCCCGACGTGGACTGGATCCAATTATGCCCTTCGCCCCGCCCCGGCGGAAGAAGGGCGGAGCCGGCAAGCTTTCATCCCACCTTCACGGCCCCGGACAGGTCACCGTCCCGGTTGACGGCCGGGCGGCAGGCCCCGTAAGTCCGGCCACCGCGCGGTCGATTGGACGGGAAGGCGCCACGGCAACCATGACCCCGCTCGCCTTTGTTCAGATCGGGATCGCCACGGCCGTGTTCATCGCGGCCGCCAGCAGCGCGAAGGCCTGGGCGGTGGCGCCCGCGCCGTGGCGGGTGGTGCTCACGATGGTGCTCTACGTGGTCGGCAACCTGATCATGCTGCGCCTGCTGCGCCAGGTCGGCATGGCGACCGCCTTCAGCGTCAGCGCGGTGCTGCAGCTGGTCGCCGTGAACCTCGTGGCGATCCTCGTCTTCGGCGAGCGGATCGGCGTGGCCGAGGGGATCGGCATCGTGCTGGCGATCGCGGGCGTGGCGCTCATCACGGTCGCGCCGGCCCTGGGCCGCTGACGGGCGGCGCCGGCCGGGTCTGGCCGGCTTCAACCGTTCGGGATTAGGATCGGCCCACCCTTCGAGAGCCGGGCGTCGCGCCCGGCCCAAGCCCGTCCCGGAGCAGCCCCGATGACCTGGTCCACCTGGATCGCCTTCGTCATGGCCTCGGCCGCCATGGGCCTGGTTCCCGGGCCGGGCGTGATGAGCATCGTGGGCTGCGCGGTGGGCTCGGGGCGCCGGGTCGCGCTCGCGGCCGCGGCCGGCATGCTGGTGGGCAACGCGCTGGCCATGACGCTGTCGCTGGCCGGCGTCGGCGCGGTGCTGGCCGCCTCGGCCGCGGCCTTCGCGGCGGTGAAATGGGCCGGGGCGCTCTACCTGGTGGGGCTCGGCGCCGTCACGCTGGCCCGAAGTTTCGGGCACCCGGGCGAGGCGCCGCGGCCCGCCCCGCTCGACGCGCGGCGGGCCTTCGCGGGCACCGTGATGGTTGGGACCTTCCATCCCAAGACGATCGTGTTCTTCGTGGCGTTCGTGCCACAGTTCATCGGCCCGGGCAGCTACGCGGGGCAGGCGGCGCTGCTCACCGCCACCTTCTGCGCCGTGGTGGGCTGCACGGACGCGGGCTACGCGCTCGCGGCGGCCCGGGCCGCGCGGCTGCTCCGGGGCCCGAGGGCGGCGCTGTGG
>CAXTDZ010000254.1:0-3756 GCA_964243035.1 uncultured Lichenihabitans sp. | reverse complement strand
GCGCAGAAGGATCAGCGGCCGCATCACGGCCGCGCGCGGGCGGGCCGCGGCGGCCAGCACGGCCGCGACCCCCGCCCGCAGGCCCGCCTCGTCCAGCACGCTCGCCAGCACCGAAACGCGCGCGAGCAGCGCCAGGGCGAGCGCCAGCACCCCGTAGGTGCCGATCCGGCTGTCGCGCATGATGGCGAGCTTGCGCTCGCGCGTGGCCCCGCCCCCGAACCCGTCGGCCGTGTCCGCGAGCCCGTCCTCGTGCAGGGCGCCGCTCGCCAGCACCAGCACCGCCACGGCGGCCGTGGCCGACAGCAGGGGCGGCAGGCCCGCGACCGCGCCCGCCGCCAGCGCCACCGCGCCCCCCGTGCCGATCACCAGGCCCGCCAAGGGCAGCACGCGCATGGCGCGGGCGAGCGGCGGCCGCGTGCCCCCGGCGAACAGCACGGCCGGCACGGGCAGCCGCGAGAAGAATTCCAGGCAGGCCGCGAAGTCGCCCGGCAGGCTGCGAAGGAGAGCGGGGAGGGCGGGGCGCATTCCGCCCCCTTGTGCAACCGCGAGCCCCGGCTTGTCGAGCGCGGATGGCGGGGGTTCGCGTTTGCGTCTACAAGGCCCCGCCCCCGTGCCGCCCGCGAGTTGTCACCCCATGCCCGCCACCGGACTCCCGTTCGACGACATCCGCGACCTGTTCACCCGCATGCCGCCCCTTGACGAGGCCGCGGCGGGGGCGATGCGCGCGCGCGACGCCGAGCTCACCAAGCCGCCGGGCTCGCTGGGCCGCCTCGAATCCCTCGCGGAATGGGTCGGGGCCGTCCAGGGCACCCCGCACCCCACCCTCGACCGGCCGCTGGTTGCGGTGTTCGCGGGCAACCACGGCGTGGCGGCCCGGGGCGTGTCGCCCTACCCACCCTCGGTGACGGCCGCGATGGTGAGCAACTTTGCGGCCGGAGGCGCCGCCGTCAACCAGATCTGCGCCGTGGGCGGGCTCGGGCTCAAGGTGTTCGAGCTGGCGCTGGAGATCCCGACGGGGGACATCACGGTCGGGCCGGCCCTGGAGGAGGCCGCCTGCGCCGCGACCATGGCCTTCGGCATGGAGGCGGTGGCGGGCGGCACCGACCTTCTGGCGCTGGGCGAGATGGGCATCGGCAACACCACGGTGGCGGCCGCCCTCTACCACGCGCTCTACGGCGGGGCCGCGGCGGACTGGGTGGGGCGCGGCACCGGCGTCGACGCGGCCGGGCTCGCGCGTAAGGTGGACGCCGTGGGGCGCGCCGTCGCGTTGCACGGGGCCGCGACCCGCGACCCCCTGGAACTGCTCCGCCGCCTGGGCGGCCGCGAGGTGGCGGCGATCGCGGGCGCGATCCTGGCCGCGCGGATGCAGCGCGTGCCGGTGATCCTGGACGGCTACGTGGTGTGCGCGGCCGCGGCCGTGCTGCACGCGCTCCAGCCCGGCATCCTGGACCACTGCGTGGCGGGCCACCGCTCGGCCGAAGGGGCTCACGGCGCCGTGCTGGAGCGGCTGGGCCTCCAGCCGATCCTCGACCTCGGGATGCGGCTCGGGGAGGGCAGCGGCGCGGCGCTCGCGGCAACCGTCGTCCGGACCGCGCTCGCCTGCCATTCCGGCATGGCGACCTTCGCGCAGGCGGGGGTGGCGGACAAGGCGTGAGGCGGCGGCGCGGGGCGGCCCGATGATGTCCTTTCCCGAACGTCGGGCGCTGCGCCGGCACTTCCGCGACGCGTGGTGGCCGCGCTGGCGGCGGCGGGCGCTGTTCGTCGTGGGCGGCATCGCGGTGGGGGCGCTGGCGGTCGCGATGGCGTGGCTGGCCGACCGGGCGCAGCTCCTGTTCCACGCCGCGACGGCGCGGTGGCCCGGCGCGCCCTACGTGCTGGGCCCAGGCGGCTTCGCGCTCGCGGCCTGGCTGACGCGGCGCTTCTTCCCCGGCGCGCAGGGCAGCGGCATCCCCCAGGTCATCGCGGCCCACAAGCTCGAAGACCTTCCCGCCCGCGCCCGCCTCGTGTCCGTGCGGCTCGCGGTGGGCAAGATCGTGCTGCTGATGCTGGGGCTCGCTTGCGGCGCCTCGGCGGGCCGCGAGGGCCCGACCGTCCAGGTCGGGGCCTCCACCATGTTCATCTTCGGCCGCCTGGAGCCGCACCGGCAGCCGGGCCTGATGCTGGCGGGCTCGGCCGCGGGCATCGCGGCCGCCTTCAACGCCCCGCTCGCGGGCATCATCTTCGGCATCGAGGAGATGAGCCGGTCGTTCGAGGTGCGGGCGAGCGGGCTGGTCTTGGGCACGGTGATCGCCGCGGGCCTCACCTCGCTCGCCCTCGTGGGCGACTACACCTACTTCGGCGCCACCGCCGAGACGCTCCCCGTTGGGCCCGCCTGGGCCGCCGTGGTGGTGGCGGGCGTGGTGTGCGGGCTCGCAGGCGGCCTGTTCAGCCGCGCGCTGATCGCGGTGGGGCGGGGGTTCGCGCACCCGACCGGGCGCTGGATGAAGGCGCGGCCGATCCTGTTCTCCGCCGCCTGCGGGCTGGTGCTGGCGCTGTGCGGCTCGGCCACGTCCGGCGACGTGTTCGGCACGGGCTACGCGCAGGCGCAGGCGGTGCTGGGCGGCCACACCGCCGTGACGCCCTGGTTCGGACCCCTGAAGCTGGTCGCCACCGCCGTGTCCTCGATGAGCGGCATCCCCGGCGGGCTGTTCTCGCCCTCGCTGGCGGTGGGGGCGGGGATCGGCCGGGACCTCGCGCCCCTGCTGCCCGGCGTGCCGCTCGGCGTGCTGGGCATCCTGTGCATGACGGCCTACCTGACGGGCGTGGTCCAGGCGCCGCTGACGTCCTTCGTGATCGTGTCGGAGATGACGGAGAACCACGCCCTGGTGATCCCCGTCATGCTGGCCTCGCTGGTGGCGCAGTTCGCCTCCAAGCTGGTGTGCCCCGAAGGGGTCTACCACGCGCTGTCCGAGCACTTCATGCCGCCCTCGCGCGGCGGCGACGCGCCGGAGCCGCCCTCCCCCTCCGCGCTGAGCTGAGGCGGCTCACGGGCCTGCGTCGAGGGTTCGGGTGATCCAGCCGAGGTGCGGGTCCGCGATGCCGAGCCCCAGCAGGTGGTGGTGGGTGTTGCGCACGTAGTCGGCGTTGGGCCCGGCGGCGCCCGCGCTGCGGCGCACCCGCTCCAGCATGGCGGCGGCCGGGAGCTTGCCCGCGTACTGGGCGTGCGCGCGGTCGGCCACGAAGGTCACGGCCGCGACCGTGCGTCCGTCGGCGAGCCGCGCGGGGGCGCGGACCTCCCGGTAGACGCCCGTCACCAGCTCGCGCCGCCGCACGGCCGCGAGCGCGCCGTCCCAGTCTTCCGGCGCCACCCGGAACGCCAGGCCCACGCAGGAGCCGCCGCGGTCGAGCCCCAGCACCAGGCCGGGCGCCTCGGGCGTCCCGCGGTGGACGTGCGAAAAGACGCACAGGCTGCGGTGGTAGCCCGCGAGCCGCGCCCGCACCCGCTCCGCGAAGGGGAAGTCCGGCCGCCACATCAGCGACCCGTAGGCGAAGATCCAGCCGGGGAGACCGGCCCCGCGAGCGGGACCCTCGATTTCGCTTGGAGCCATGCGGGCCACCATGGCATTGCCGACGCCGCAACGCACGGCCTGCCGGAAAGGCTTCCCCAGACCCATGGCCCAAGCCTCGCCCCCCGCGCGCCGCAGCCGCGCCCCGCGCCCCCGCCGCGGGGCCGCGGCGGCCGGCAGAAACTGCGCCAGCCAGGGCGAGAACCGGTAG
>CAXTDZ010000253.1:0-3813 GCA_964243035.1 uncultured Lichenihabitans sp. | reverse complement strand
GCCCTCGGCCGCGATGCGGCCCGCGACCGCCAGGCCGATGCCGGCCGCCCCGCCCGTCACCACGGCGCGCCGGCCCGCGAAGCGACCGCCCATGCCTAAACCCCCGATGTGTCCCGCGCCGCAGGGTCGGGCCCGGGCGCGCCCGCGTCAACCGCGGAAGCCGGGGTCGCGCGCCGAACGGACGCGGACCACGCACCCTACGTCAAAAAACCGCATCGCGTGAAACGCGGCATGATCAGCGGGCGGCGACGTGATAGGAAGCGGCCGGCTTGGCAGGCGCGCGGGTAGGGTTGTCGTGGTTCGTCCGGACGGGATCGGTCGCAGGTGGCGCGTGCTGGCGACGGGGCTGCTGCTCGCCCTGGCGCCGCCCGCCTCCGCCGCCGTTCCGGACACCGTGCAGCTCGAAGACCTGACCTGGACGGAACTGCGCGACCTGATCGGCTCGGGCACCACCACGGTGATCATCCCGGTCGGCGGCGTGGAGCAGACCGGCCCCGCGGTGGCCCTGGGCAAGCACGACGCCCGGGTCAGGGTCTTGTCGGAAGCCATCGCCCGGCGGCTCGGCCACACCCTCGTCGCCCCCGTGATCGCCTACGTCCCGGAAGGCGGGATCGAGCCGCCGACCTCGCACATGCGCTTTCCCGGCACGATCACCGTGCCCGACGCGGCGTTCCGCGCAACGGTCGAGTCCGCCGCGGCGAGCTTCAAGCTGCACGGGTTCAAGGACGTGGTGCTGCTGGGCGACCACGGCGGCTACCAGGGCGCCCTCGCCAGCGTCGCGGCGGCCCTGAACCGCAGGTGGGCCGCGACCCCGGCCAGGGCGCATTTCATCGCCGACTATTACCGGGCCGCGACCACGGACTTTTACGCCGTTCTGAAGGACCGCGGCTATTCGGCGGCGGAGATCGGCACCCACGCCGGCGCCGCGGACACCTCGCTGACGATGGCGGCGGCGCCGGGACTGGTGCGGACCGAGAACCTTGAGGCCGCGGGCCAGGCCGGCGCGGCGGAGGGGGTCTACGGCGACCCGCGACGGTCCAGCGCGGCCCTCGGCAAGGCGGCGCTCGACACCATCGTGGCGAAAACGGTCGCGGCGATCCAGGCCGCCATCGCGGGCGCGCGCCGCCCATGAGCAAGGTCGGATCCGCCCTTCTCGCCCTCCTGCTGGGCACGGCCTGCCTCGGGGCGCGGGCGAGCGCGCAGGCCTGGCAGCCGGCCGACCTCGGCGAATGGCGGTGGGCGCGCGAGGTGGGCATCCCGCCCGCCAACATCTACGCGCGCAGCACGGCCGGCCAGTTGAGCGCGGCGGTGGCGGGCGTGCCCGAACGCGTCTACGTGCCCAACATCGCCTCGCGCGACGTCTACGTCATCGATCCCGCCACCATGAAGGTCGTGGACCACTACGGGGTTGGGCGCGGCCCGCAGCACGTCGTCCCCTCCTGGGACCTGAAGACGCTCTGGGTCACGGGCAGCGCCGAGAGCCATTCCGCCTGGGGCAGCCTGGCCGCGATCGACCCCCGGACGGGGAAGGTGGCGCAGTCCTTCCGCATGGAGGACGCCTACAACATGTATTTCACGCCGGACGGCGCCTCCGCGATCGTGGTCGCGGAGTCCCGGCGCCGGCTGGAGTTCCGCGACCCGCACACGATGACCCTGCAGGGCTCGCTGACGATCCCCGAGTGCGGCGGCATCAACCACGCGGACTTCTCGGCCGACGGCCGCACCGCGGTGTTCACCTGCGAGTTCGCGGGCGGCCTCGCGCGCATCGACGTGGGCGAGCGCAAGCTGATCGGCTTTCTCAGGCTCGCCAAGGGCGGCATGCCCCAGGACGTGCGCCTGTCGCCCGACGGCCGCACGTTCTACGTCGCCAACATGATGACGGACGGCGTCAGCCTGGTCGACGCCGACAGTTTCAAGGAGGTGGGCTTCATCCCGACCGGGCGCGGGGCCCACGGCCTCTACCCGAGCCGGGACGGGACGAAGCTCTACGTCTGCAACCGCGGCTCGCACGCGGTCGACGGCGCCCCGCGCGGGCCGGGCAGCGTGTCCGTGCTCGATTTCGCGAGCGGCAAGGTCGTGGCGACCTGGCCGGTGCCGGGCGGGGGCAGCCCCGACATGGGCAACGTGAGCGCGGACGGCCGGCACCTGTGGGTGTCGGGCCGGTTCGACGACGTCGTCTACGCCTTCGACACCGCGACGGGGCAGGTCGGCAAGGTGCCCGTGGGGCACACCCCGCACGGGTTGACCATCTGGCCGCAACCCGGCCGCTATTCGCTCGGCCACACGGGCGTGATGCGGTAAACGGGCCCGAACCCCGAACCAGGACGCGACCCCCATGGCGCTCGGCGACGGCGAGCTGATCCGGCTGGCCTCCACCTATCACACGCCGCTCTACGTCTTCGACGAGCAGGTGATCCGCGACCGCTGCCGCGCCGTGAGGGCCTGCCTGTCCTACCCGAACAACCGGGTCCGCTACGCCTGCAAGGCGCTGACGCTGGGCGCCGTGCTCAGGATCGTGCGGGAGGAGGGCCTGTGGATCGACGCGTCCTCGATCAACGAGGTCCACCGGGCGCTGCGGGCGGGCTTCTCCCCCGCCGAGATCTACTACACGGGGGAGGGCGCGACGCGGGACGTCTACGCCTTCCTCGTCGAGCGCGAGGTGCCCGTCAACTGCACCTCCATCGACCAGATCCGGCTGCTCGGCTCGCTGAACGGGCCCGGCCGCACCTTGCGCTGCTCGATCCGGGTCAACCCCGGCGAGGGCCATGGGGAGTCCACCAAGACCAACACGGGCGGCCCCAGCAGCAAGCACGGCATCTACTTCGACCAGGTCGAGGACGCCAGGCGCGTGGCGGCCGAGAACGGCCTCAGGCTGGTGGGCGTCCACTCGCACATCGGCTCGGGCGCGGACCTCGGCCATTGGCTCGCCATCAAGGACCGGACGCTGGCGGTGGCGCGCGGCTTCCCCGACCTGGAGTTCATCAACCTGGGGGGCGGCCTGCCCGTGGTCTACGACCCCGCCCGGGACCGGCCGATGCCGCTGGAGGCCTGGGGCGCGGCCCTGTCGGAGAGCATGGCGCGCTTCTCGCGGGAGATGGGGCGCGACCTGCGGCTGTTCATCGAGCCGGGCCGCTTCATCGTGGCCGAATCGGGGCTGCTGCTCGCGGAGGTCCAGTCGGTCAAGCGGACGCCCGCCTACACCTTCGCGGTGGTCAACAGCGGCCTGAACCACAACATCCGGCCCGCCATGTACGGCAGCCACCACCCGATCCGCTTCGTGCCGCCCACGCCGCGCGAGCCCGGCCCGGAGGCGCCCTACGTGGTGGCGGGCTACCTGTGCGAGTCGGGCGACGTGTTCACGGTGTCGGCCGACGGCACGCTCGCGCCGCGGCCGTTCCCGGAGGTCAGGGTCGGCGACCTCATGGTGATGAGCCACGTCGGCGCCTACGCCCACTCCATGAAGAACGACTACAACTCCATGAACCTGCCGGCGTCCGTGATGGTGCGCCCCGACGGGAGCGCGGTGGTGGTGGAGCGGCGCGGCACGCTGGCCGACATCCTGCGCCGGGAGGTCGAGGCGTTCTCGGAAGGCCCCGGCGCCGCGGCCTCCTGAACTCTTGGGCCGGAGCCCCGGCCCCTTCGTGGCACGCCCACGCGCCGGCCGGAACGCGCTTGCGGGGCGGGCCCGCTCCCGCTATACGGAAGCGCCCGTGGGCCGACGAGCTTCCGCGGTGTCGGAGTGTAGCGCAGCCTGGTAGCGCACCTCGTTCGGGACGAGGGGGTCGGAGGTTCGAATCCTCTCACTCCGACCAT
>CAXTDZ010000252.1:0-3854 GCA_964243035.1 uncultured Lichenihabitans sp. | reverse complement strand
GCGTGGGCGAGCGCGGGCGCGGGCTTGCCCGCGGCGGCGGGCTGCCGCGCGCCGGCCTGCGCGGTCACGGTTGCGCGCGTCCCGCGATCCTCACTTCATCGCCTCGGCGGCCCCGTCCGCGATCTGCTTGACGGCGTCCGCCACCGTGATCTGGCCCTTGGCGGCCTGGTTCAGCGCGGTGGCGGCGACCGAGGAGAACTGCGGGTACCAGCCGGGCGTGCCCTGCTTGAACAGCGGCTCGACCACGGCGGCCTCCTGGAGCAGCACGGTGCCGCTCGCGAGCTTGCCGTCCTTGTCGAGCGACTGCAGCACGGTGGTGCGCGTGGGCAGGTTGCCCAGCGCCGTGTAGCTCTCGACCTGGTTCTCGGGCTGGAGCATCCACTTCACGAATGCGGCCGCGGCCTCCTTGTGCTGCGAGCCCGCCGGGATGCCGGCCGCGCCCGGCAGGCCGAAGCTCCGCGTGCGGCCCGAAACGTTGGGCATGAGCGCGCCGACGGCCGCGGCGGCCACCTTGGACTTGGTGGCGTCCGTGTAGACCGCGATGTTGCCCGCCCAGCCGGCCACGTCGAAGCTCGCCTGGCCGGTCTTGAACAGTTCCTGGACCTCGACGTCCTTGAGGCCGGTCGACGCCGGGTCGATCAGCCCGTCCTTGAGGGCCTGCACCTCCCAGGCCATGGCCTTGTAGCCGGCCGAGCCGGGCGCCGTGAACAGCGGCTTGAAGTCGGCGTCGAACAGCTCGCCCCCGAACGCCTTGGTGAGCAGGTACCAGGCCGTGGCCGAGCCTTCCGTGGCCGAGAAGGGCAGCGCGATGGGGTAGGGTACGACGCCCTTGGCCTTGATGGCCTTGGCGTCGGCCATCAGCTCGTCGGGCGTGGTGGGCGCCTTGTCGATGCCGGCCTTCTTCAGGTGGTCCCCGTTGACGATCAGCAGGCGGAAGTCGTTGTTGTAGGGCAGCGCGATCAGGTGGCCGTCGTAGGTGAAGATCGCGTCGGTGGGCAGGTCGGCCTTGAGGTCGCCGCCGATCATCCCGTCCAGGGGCGCGTACCAGCCGGCCGCGCCGAACTGGCCCACCCAGGACCAGTCCACCTCGGTCACGTCGGCGGGCGCCGTGCCCGCCACCTCGGAGGTGACGATCTTGGTGCGGATGTCGTCCCAGCCCAGCGTTTCCAGGTTGAGCTTGATGCCCGTCTGCTCCGTGAAGCGGTCGGTCATGTCCTTGGGCAGCGTGGTCCAGGGCGGGAACAGCACCGTGATGCTCTGCCCCGCGTAGGGCTTGTCGGCGTCGGCCGCGCGGGCGGGGGCCGCGCCGAGCAGGAGGGCCACGGCGGTCCCCAGCAGCACTGTCTTGGTCATGCGAACTCTCCCGTTGCGAAGGCGTGGGTGTCGGGGCTTTGGGCCGGTGCCAGGGAGGCCGCGAGGCGGTCCACCCAAGCCCCGTCGGCGGCCCAGCCGGCCAGCCGGGCGGCCCGCAGCAGGGCGCCCCCGACCGGCGGCAGCCGCGGCGCTTCCGGGGCGCGGCCGAGCTTTCGGGCCACGTGGCCCAGCACGGTGCGGCTGCGGAACACGCCGCCCGCGTAGCTCCAGGCGAAGGGGTGGGGCAGGTCGAGCCGCGCCGCGGCCGCGGCCGCGTGGTCGGCCAGGTGGGTCCCGGCGCAGCACAGCAGGGCGTCCGCGACCCCGTCGCCCGCCTCCGCCAGCGCGTCCACGGTGCGCGCCACCCTGGCGATCGCGGCGCGCCGCCCGCCACCGCCGAGGCACCAGCCCACCAGGTCGTCGGCGCCGAGGCCGAGCCCGTCGAGCAGCGCCCGCGCGAAGGGCAGGGCGGCGCCGCGCCCGTCCAGCGCCCGCGTGGCCTCGCCCAGCGCCTCGCGGCCGATCCAGTGCGCGCTGCCCTCGTCGCCGAACGCCTCGCCCCAGCCGCCCACGCGGGTCTCGCGCGCGCCGTCGCCCGCCCAGGCCATGGAGCCCGTGCCCGCCAGCACCAGCACGCCGGGCCGGCCCGCGAAGGCGCCGTCGAAACCCGCCTGCACGTCGTTGACGACGTCGTGCGGCCCCGGCAGCAGCCGCGCGGCCTCGGCCCGCTGCCGCTCCGACACGGCGTCGACCTCGCCGTGGCAGGGCAGGGCCAGAACGGCGCCGCGGAGCCCGCCCGCCAGGGCCGCCACGGGTTCGAGCACGGTGGCCAGCACCGCGGCCCAGTCCGGGACCGCGAAGGGGTCCACCGTGGGCCCGCGCCGCACCAGGCGCACGGCCCCGCCGCGATCCGCCACGGCCACCAGCGTCTTGGTGCCGCCGCCGTCCAGGCCCAGGACGAGGTCCGCCGCGGGCACGGGGTCAGCGGTCCCCGGCCGTGGCCAGGCGCGGCGGCGCGAAGGCCTCCACCACGGTGAGCGCCACCCCCGCCTCGCGTAGGGCCGCCTGCCGCTCGCCGGGCAGGGCCGCGTCGGTGAGGAGGCGGAGCGGCGCCGCGAGGTCGAGCACCGCGTGGGTGGTGCGGCGCCCGAACTTGGTGGCGTCGGCCAGCACGGTTGTCACGGCGGCGCGGTCCCGCATCCGGCTGTTCAGGCTCGCTTCCGCAGGGTCCGACGAATAGATGCGGTTGTCGTCGCCGATCGCGTGGGCGCCCAGGAACAGGTGGTCGAACCACATCCGGTCGAGCGCGGCCTCCGCGGCCGGGCCCACCAGCGACGCGTTCTCGACCCGGAGCTGGCCGCCCAGCAGCGTGACCTTGGCTTTCGGGACGGTCATCAGCTCCTGCGCGACGACCAGGCCGTTGGTCGCGATCGTGAGCGGCATCGGGCTCATCCGGAGCCGGCGCACCAGTTGCAGCACCGTGGTGCCCGCGTCCAGGAAGATGGCGCTGTGCGGCTCAAGGCTCTCGAAGGCGGCCGCCGCGACCGCGCGCTTGGCCGCGAGGTTGCGCCCTTCCCGCACCGCGAACCCCACCTCCGGCTCGGCGCCGCGGGCGATGCGCGCGCCGCCGTGTGTGCGGCTCACCGCGCCCTGCTGTTCCAGCACCTGGAGGTCGCGCCTGACGGTCGCGGCCGAGGCCCCGATGGCGTCCGCCAGCGCCTGAATGGAACTCGCGCCCTGGGCGTAGAGGTGGTGCCGGATGGCGTCGAGGCGGCTGGACTGCATGGGCGTCCGCGAGGAAGCGATGACGGCGACTTTAGCGGCGCGTCGATCAAGATCAATCAGCCTTCTGCAAAATTCTGATGCGGATGCGGGGAAATCGTGCTCAGGTTCCGGTTCGGCCCGTCACGGACGCGAAAGCCATGGTCCAGCCCGACCTGCCTCCCCTCCTGCCTCCGCTCCTGCGCGAGCGGCTGACCGGCCCCGCGGCCGGGGTCGCGTCCGTTTGCACGGCCCACCCGCTCGCGATCGAGGCGGCGCTCCGGCACGGGCGGAGCGCCGGCACCCGCGTGCTGGTCGAGGCCACCTGCAACCAGGTCAACCAGGAGGGCGGCTACACGGGCCTGACGCCGGCGGGGTTCCGCGACGCGGCGGAACGCGTCGCGGCCCGGGCCGGCCTCGACCCGGCGCGGGTGGTCCTGGGCGGCGACCACCTCGGCCCCAACCCGTGGAAGCGCCTGCCGCCCGCCGACGCCATGGCGCGCGCCGACGCCATGGTGGAGGCGTATGCGCGCGCGGGCTTCAGCAAGCTCCACCTCGACACCAGCATGGGCTGCGCGGGCGAGCCCGCGGCCCTGCCCGACGAGGTCGTGGCGGCGCGGGCCGCGCGGCTCGCGGGCGTCGCGGAGCGGGCCGCCGACCCCCCCCCCCCCCCCCGCCTCCCCCCCCGGCCCCCGGGGCCCGGGCCCGGGCCTTTTCTTTTAAACCATCTTAACGCGCCG
>CAXTDZ010000251.1:0-3940 GCA_964243035.1 uncultured Lichenihabitans sp. | reverse complement strand
GGCGCAGCCGTGACCCGCCCCCCCGCGCGCCGCCCGGCCGGAACGGCGGCCCTGGCCGGCGCGGTTCTGCTCGCCGGGGTCGCGGGGAGCGCGGCGGCTTCCCTGTCGGACGTGCTGAAGGCGCCGCTCGCGTGCAGCTTCCAGGCCGTGTCGCTGGGTCAGTTCCACGGCCTCGACTACGGCCCCGGCGTGCCCAGCGGCTCGTCGGGCGTGCTGATCGCGGCCTCGCCCGACGACGTCCGGCAGGGCCGCGCGGCCCTGATCGAGGGGAGCAGCGCGAGCGCGGCCCGCGTCCTCGCCACGGCCACGCAGGCCCTGTTCGTGGCCCCCGACCCCGACGGGAACGTGGCCACGCTGACGCTGTTCACCGTGGGGGGCGCCAGCGGCGCCTACCCGGCCGTGCTGGCCCGGCAGACGGTGATCGGCAGCACGCCCGTGCTGGTGCAGAGCGCCGGCACCTGCCGCGCCAGGTTCGACACGCGCTGAAGCGTCGGCCGCCATACAGCCCGCCCCGCGCGGCGCGGCGCACCCCCGGCGGGACGAGGTTACCGTCGTAGCAAAACGCCGCGACACGGAAACCACGGTGTAATCGGCTGACCCGAAGGGTTTGGTGGGACGGGGCCCGCGGCGGCCGCCATCCGGCTCGGTGAGGACATGGCGCAGAGGCGACGCAATCTGACGACTTCGGACGCGCTCCACCTCGGGCCCGAACTCCGAGTCCGCCGTCCCGGAGCCGCCCATGGCCGGTGAGTTGAGCCCCCTCCTGCTCCTGACCTCCCCGTTCGGCAGCGACCTCCTGCCCGAGCAGGCGAACACGCTGCACGCGGTGGAGATGACGGCGCGCGAGCGGCTGAGCGCGCCCTTCGAGATCGACATCAAGGCCGTGTCCACCCGGCAGGCGGTCGACCCGGACCAGCTCCTCTTCAAGCCGGTCGGCCTCACCGTGCGGCGCAAGGACGGCACCGACCGCCTGTTCCACGGCATCGTGCGCCGCGTGGAGGCGATCGGCGTGGAACAGCGGGGCCGCTGGGAATACCGGCTCGACGTCGTGCCCTACCTGTGGTTCCTGGACCAGAGCGTGGACTGCCGCATCTTCCAGCAGCAGACCGCGGAGCAGATCCTCCGGGAGATCTTCGCCGAGCACAACGTGGCGCCGGTCAGCTTCCGCCTGATCGGCCGCGCGACCGTCAGGCCCTACACGACCCAGTTCGACGAAACCGACCTGCAGTTCGTGCAGCGCATCATGCAGGAGAGCGGCTACTTCTACTTCTTCGAGTATTCCTCGAACAGCCACACGCTGGTGGTCGCCAACAACAACCAGGCGTTCCGGCCGCAGGTCGAGCCGCTCCACCGCGTCATCTACCAGGGCGACAACGTCGACATCATCGACGCGTGGAGCGAGGGTCTGTCCACCGCCAACGGGAGCGTGCAGCTCCAGGACTACGACCCCGTCAAGCCGCAGCGGCCGGTGGACGGGCAGCAGTCGACCCGGCTCAAGGCCGCGGGCGCGAGCACGCGGAGCGTGTACCGCTGGCCGGCCATGACGGACGACAACAAGGTCGCGGGCGACCGCGCGCAGTTCCGCCAGGAGGCCGCCGAGGCCGCAGCCGCGCTGTGCAGCGGCCACGGCTTCGACCCGCACGTGTCGGCCGGGTTCCGCTTCACCCTGGCCGAGGACCCGGTGAACCGCGCCGGCAACGTGGAGTTCACGACCCACGGCGTCACGCACCGCGCGACCGACCGCACCTGGCTCGGGGGGACCGAGCCGCCCCAGTTCGACTGTTCCTTCACCTGCTTCCGGCAGGCCGTCGCGTGGCGCGACGACCTGTCGATCCCGCGTCCCGTCATGCCCGGCATCTTCTCGGGCATCGTGCTGGGCAACACCGGCGAGGAGATCCATTCCGACCACCTGGCGCGCATCAAGGTGCGGCCGATGTTCGACCACCGGAAGGACACAACCGCGGCCAGGTCGATCTTCATCCGCATCCTGCACGCCTGGTCCGGCAACGGCTGGGGCTGGCAGCACCTGCCGCGCGTCGGCACCGAGGTCGGCATCTCCTTCATGAGCGGCGACCCCGACAACCCCGTCGTGGTCGGCTGCTTCTACCACGAGGAGAACCTGCCGATCTTCCCCGTCCCCGCCGAGCAGACCAAGCAGGGCTTCCGCAGCCGCTCGACCCTGCGGGGCGGCACGTCGGAATACAACGAGCTGTCGTTCGACGACAAACGGGGCAGCGAGCTCGTCTTCTTCCAGGCCCAGAAGGACCACACGCTCAACATCAAGAACGACCAGACCGCCACGGTTGGCCACGACCGCTCCGTCACGACGCAGCGCAACGACGACCTCACCAGCAGGACCGGCGACATCACGGTGACGGCCGAGCTCGGCGCGATCACGATCAAGGCCGAGACGATCATCACGCTGGAGGTCGGCGGCAGCACGATCACCATCACGCCCACCAACATCAACCTGAAAACCGTGACCTACACGCTGGAAGCCGCCGTGGCCGAAATCTCGGTGGGCGAGCTCAACATCAACGCGGGCTCGATCACGGCCGAGGCCGCCAACATCACGCTGGCCACCGAGGCCCTCGAAGAGCCGTTCCCGCCGATCCCGCTCGATGCGTGAGGCCCGCGTGAGCGAACTCGCCTGTCCCAAGCTGCGCCGCTTCGAGGCGCCCCTGCTGCACCGCTGGCTCAAGCTGCCGCCCGAGCACGCGGGTCTGGTGGACGCGGCCCCCGAGCCCCCGCAACTCCTGGCACAGCTGCGCGACCGGCAGCTCTGGCGGGAGGCCATGCGGCTGCTCGCCTACGCGCTGCCGGAGCGGGAAGCGGTGTGGTGGAGTGCCATGTGCGTGGCCCACACGGGCTCCGCCATGCCCGACGCGGAAAAGGCTGCCGTCGCGGCCGCCGAGGCGTGGGTGCGCCGGCCCGGGCCGGCGACGCGCCGCGACGCGGGTCTGGCGGCCGCGGCCGTCGGTTTCGCGGCGCCGGGCGCCTTTTGCGCGATGGGCGCCGTGTGGAGCCACCGCGAGCGCTTCCTGCCGAACCTTTGCGGCGGGCGGGGAGCCGCCACCGCGGTGGACCTTGCGGTCAAGCGCGGCGCGGCCGAGCCGGAGCGCGTCCGGAAGCGCTACGAGGCCTTCCTCGACAGCGGTCTCGATATCGGCAACGGCGGGGCGGGGCGCCTGCCGGCCGAAGCCGCGGCCGCGGCGCGGGCGGCCTAACCGTGGCCCTGACCCTCGTCACCCTCCGCAGCCCCGCCGGCGTCGCGCCCGACCGCCGGGAGCTGCTCCACGACGATCTCGTGATCGGCCGCGGCGCCGAATGCGACTGGGTGCTGCCCGACCCGGACAAGATCCTGTCCAAGCGCCACTGCCGCATCGAGGCGCGGGGCGACGGCTGGCTGGTGACCGATTCCAGCGCCAACGGCACCCTGCTCAACGGCAGCGCGCTCGAAAGCGAGCTGCCGCACCGGTTGCGCCACAACGACCGGCTCACGCTCGGCGGCTACGAGATCGAGGCCAAGCTCGGGACCGAGGACGTGGGCGCCGACGAGGCGCCCACCCGCTTCGGCGTCCGCCTGGACGAGGTCAACGACGCGCGGCTGACGAGCGACCCGTTTCCCGCCGAGGAAGGCGACGCCGAGGAGGCCGCTCGTCCCTCGGTCGGCCTGCCGCTCGACTTCGACGCGCTGACCGACGGCGACAAGATCCCGGAAACGGCCTTCACGGCGGCCGACGACACGCCCGACCTCAACGCCAACTTCCGGGCCCCGCGGCCGGTGCGCGACCTGCTGCCCGAGGACTGGGACCTCGACGACGACCCCGTCCCGCCCCGCCCCGCCGCGGGAGCGCAGGGGTCGGAGCCCCCCGCAGCCGCGCGGGACGCCCCCGGTGCCGCCCAGCCTCCCCTTCCGCCGGCCGAGCCGCCGTCACCG
>CAXTDZ010000250.1:0-3970 GCA_964243035.1 uncultured Lichenihabitans sp. | reverse complement strand
CTGATCTACAACGGCCTCTGGTTCTCGCCCGAGCGGGACATGCTCCAGGCGCTGATCGACCGGAGCCAGGCCCACGTCACCGGCACCGTGCGGCTGAAGCTCTACAAGGGCTCGGCCTTCGTGATCGGCCGCGAGAGCCCGCACTCCCTCTACGACCAGGACCTCGTGACCTTCGAGGAGGGCGCGGTCGCCTACGACCACCGGGACGCGGCGGGCTTCATCAAGCTCAACGCCCTGCGCCTGCGCACGCTCGCCAAGCGGGACCGGAGGGCCGGGGGGGCGTAGCCTATCCGGTTCCCTTTCCTTACCCCTCGTCGCGCGCGAAAGCGTGACATCCAGCGGTCCGGCTCGGCTCCCCCGTCGGGGCAGGGCGCCCGGTCCCCTGGATCGCCGCGCTTTCCCGCGCAATGACGGGAGAGGGGGATCGATGACCTATCGACGCAGTCGATAGTTCGGTTCGAAACTTCTGGACTTTTCCGCAATGCGGCGTGCGGCTATGGGACCTCCGAGCCCCGGGCCGGCGCGCCGCCCGGCCCCGAGCAACGGAGTTCGAACCATGACCAACCGCATCCTCGCCACCGCCGGGCTCGCCTGCCTCCTGGCCTCGCCCGCGCTGGCCCAGATGGCCACGCCCACCAAGGTCGAGCCCACCAAGGTGGAGGCCGGCGCCTACGACGTGGAGCCCAACCACACGCAGGTGGTGTTCGACGTGTCGCACATGAGCTTCACGCCGTTCCGCGGCTTCTTCACCAAGGCGTCGGGCACGATGAACCTCGACCCCGCCAAGCCCGATACGAGCAGCCTGGAGGTCCACGTCGCGACCGACAGCGTCTACACGCCCTCCGACAAGCTGACGGGCGAGCTGAAGAGCGACCAGTGGCTCGACGCGGGCAAGTTCCCCGAGGCCGTGTTCAAGTCCACCAAGGTCACCAAGACCGGCCCCGACACCGCCAAGGTCGCGGGCGACCTCACCCTGCACGGCGTCACCAAGCCGATGGTGCTCACCGTTCGTTACGTCAACGCCGGCGCGAACCCGCTCGACAAGAAGTACACGGCCGGATTCGAGGCGACGGGCCGGATCAAGCGCAGCGACTTCGGCGTCAAGACCTACGTGCCGCTCATCGGCGACGAGGTCGACCTCACCATCAGCGCGGCCTTCGAGCACCAGGGCTGACCGGCCGGTGACCGCCATCCCGCTCGCGCCCGCTACACGGCGGTGGCCATTGCGCTGCACTGGCTGATCGGGATCGCGGTCTTCGCCATGCTGGCGAGCGGGCTCGCGATGGTCCGCCTCGTCCATGACAAGGCCACCCAGGCGCAGGGGTTCCGGCTGTTCCAACTGCACAAGTCGATCGGCATCACCATCCTGATCCTGGCGGTGCTGCGCCTCGGGTGGCGGCTGACCCACCGGCCGCCGCCGCTGCCCCCAGGCATGCCCGCCTGGGAGCACAGGGCGGCGGAAGCGACCCACGTGCTGCTCTACGCCTTCATCATCGGCATGCCGCTCCTGGGCTGGGCCTACGTGTCGGCCTCGCCCTTCACGATCCCGACGGTGCTGTTCGGCGCCGTGCCCTGGCCGCACGTGCCCGGCCTCGCGACCCTGTCGGGCGCCGCCAAGGCCGCGGTGGCGCCCGTGCTGCGGGCGATGCACGACGACGGCGGCTACGCGCTGATCGCCTTCGTGGCGCTGCACGCGGGGGCGGCGCTGCGCCACTACCTCGTGCTGCACGACACGGTGCTGCAGCGCATGCTCCCCGGCCTCCCGCGCCTGGGCCGTTCGTCCGGAGTGCCGCGATGATCCGTCTGCCGCTCGCCTGCGCGATCCTCCTGCTCGGCCCCGTCGCGGCCTCCGCCGCGACCTGGGCCGTCGACCCGGCCAGGAGCAGCCTCGGCTTCTCGGGCAAGCAGACGGGCGAGGCCTTCTCGGGCCGCTTCAAGACCTTCGCGGCGCGGATCGGCTTCGACCCCGCCAAGCCCGAGGCCGCCCACGTCAGCGTCACGGTGGACACGGGCAGCGCGGTCACGGGCGACGGGCAGCGCGACGAGGCCATGCCGGGTGAGGACTGGTTCAGCGCCAAGGCCTTCCCGCAGGCGAGCTTCGAGGCGACCGGCTTCAAGCCGCTCGGCGGCGACAGGTACGAGGCCGATGGCTTGCTGACGATCCGCGGCGTGTCCAAGCCCGTGGTGCTGCCCTTCACCCTGGCGGTCACCGGCGACACGGCCCACGCGACCGGCCACGCCGACCTCCTGCGCTCCGCCTTCGGGGTGGGGCAGGGGTCCTGGGCGAGCGACGAATACGTGGCGTTCGAGGTGGGCGTGGATATCGACCTCACCGCCACCAGGACGCCCTGAGCCGCCGCTGCATCTTCGGGGTTTGCCGCCGCGACCCGGCGGGCTAGACCGGCGGGCATGAGCCTCGCCGACCCTCTGGACGTGCTGCGCACCGTGTTCGGGCACCGGGACTTCCGCGGGCTCCAGGCCGAGGTCGTGGCCGAACTCGTGGCCGGCCGCGACGCGGTGGTGCTGTTCCCCACCGGCGCGGGCAAGTCGGTCTGCTACCAGGTGCCGGCCCTGTGCCGGCCGGGCACCGCGCTGGTGGTGTCGCCGCTGATCGCGCTCATGCGCGACCAGGTGGAGAGCCTCCGGCAGGCGGGCGTCAACGCGGGCGCGCTCAACTCCGCGACGGACGCCGCCGAGGCCGCGCGGGTGCGGCGCGATTTCCGCACGGGGTCCCTGAAGCTGCTCTACGTGGCGCCCGAGCGCCTGCTGCTCGACGGCGTCCTGGACGAGGTGTCGAGCCGCCCCATCGCGCTGATCGCCATCGACGAGGCGCATTGCGTGTCCGCCTGGGGGCACGACTTCCGGCCCGAGTACCTGAAGCTCGCCGTGCTCAAGGAGCGCTTCCCCGGCGTGCCGCGCGTGGCGCTGACCGCCACCGCCGACCCGCAGACGCGCGACGACCTGCGCGCCCGCCTGGGCCTGGACGACGCCCGCGTCTTCGCGACCAGCTTCGACCGGCCCAACATCCGCTACACGATCGTCGAGAAGGACTCGCCGCGCGGGCAGCTGCTCCGCTTTCTCAAGGCCCACAGGGGCGCGTCGGGCATCGTCTACTGCCTGAGCCGCCGCAAGGTGGAGGAAACCGCCGCCTTCCTGGCGGACCAGGGCGTGCCGGCGCTGCCCTACCACGCGGGCCTGGAGCGGGCGACGCGCGACGGCAACCAGGACGCCTTCCTGAAGCGCGAGGGGCTGTGCCTGGTCGCGACCGTCGCCTTCGGCATGGGCATCGACAAGCCCGACGTGCGCTACGTGGCCCACCTCGACCTGCCGGGCTCGGTGGAGGCCTACTACCAGGAGACCGGCCGGGCGGGCCGCGACGGCCTGCCGTCGGACGCCTGGATGACCTACGGCATGAGCGACCTCGTCCGCCGCCGCCAGATGATCGACGAGGGCGGGGCGGCCGACGAGATCAAGCGGGTCGAGCGCGCCAAGCTCAACGCGCTGGTGGGCATCGCGGAAACGGCCGGGTGCCGCAGGCAGGCCATCCTCACCCACTTCGGCGAGGCGCACGCGGGCACCTGCGGCAACTGCGACAACTGCCTCAACCCGGTCGCCACCGTGGACGGCACCGAGCTTGCCCAGAAGTTGATGTCGGCGATCTACCGCACGGGCCAGCGCTACGGGGCCGGGCACGTGATCGACGTGCTGCGCGGGAACCCGACCGACAAGATCACCCGGGCCGGGCACGACCGGCTGCCCACCTTCGGGGTGGGCCGCGACCGCACCGACCGGGTGTGGCAGTCGGTGATCCGGCAGCTCGCCGCGGTGGGGCTCCTGGGCATCGACCACGCGGCCTACGGGGCGCTGACGCTGGGGGAGGGCGCCCGCGCCGTGCTGAAGGGCGAGCGGCGCCTCCAGTTCCGGCCGGAGCGCGCCGCCAAGGCCGCGGCCGCCGTGGCCCGCTCGGCGG
>CAXTDZ010000249.1:0-3974 GCA_964243035.1 uncultured Lichenihabitans sp. | reverse complement strand
GGCCGAGGCGGCGGGGGGCGAGGCCGGTGCGCCGGGCGGCCCCGCCCGCGACCCGCCGAGCCCCGGCGCGGTGCTGGCGCTGGCCTTCCCCGAGCGCATCGCCAAGACCCGCGGGCGCCCCGGCGAGCTCCTGTTGGCGAACGGCCGCGCCGCGCAGCTCGAACCGCACGACCCCCTGGCCCGCGAGCCGTACCTCGCAGTAGGCGAGCTGGCGGGGCGGGCGGGCGGCGCGCGCGTGCTGCTGGCCTCGCCCCTGACCGCCGCCGAGCTCGAAACCGCGGCGGGTGGACGGATCACGCGCGCCGAGGAAACCATCTTCGACCCCGGCCGGGCGGCGCTGTCGCGGCGGCGCGTCACCCGGCTGGGCGCGCTGGTGCTGTCCGAACAGGTCCTGCCCGCGGGCGACGACCCCGAAGGCGCCGCGGTGCTGGCGCGCGGCCTCGCGAGCCTGGGGATCGGCCGCCTGCCCTGGACCGGGGCGCTGGCGCAATGGCGCGACCGCGTGGACTTCCTGCGGCGGGCCGAAGGCGACCCCTGGCCCGACCTGTCGGACGCGACCCTCGCGGCGGGGGCCGAAACCTGGCTGGCCCCCTTCCTCCCGGGCAGGACGGGCCTCGGCGACGTCACGGCCGAGGACCTCGCGGCGGCCCTGCGCGCCCTGCTCCCCTTCGAGCTCGCGCGCCGCCTGGACGCCGAGGCCCCGACCCATTTCGAGGCGCCCACGGGGACGCGCGTCGCGCTCGACTACGCGTCGGGGGCCGATCCGGTGCTGGCCATCCGGGTGCAGGAGCTGTTCGGGCTGACCACCCACCCCACCCTGGCCGGAGGCCGGCTCCCGCTCACCCTGCACCTCCTGTCGCCCGCGCACCGGCCCATCCAGGTCACGCGGGACCTGCCGGGCTTCTGGCGCGGCTCATGGGCGGAGGTCAGGAGCGAGATGAAGGGGCGCTACCCGCGCCACCCCTGGCCCGCCGACCCGGCCGCGGCGCCCCCGACCACGCGCGCGAAGCCCCGCGGGTCCTGAGACTTAATCCAGCAGTTGTTCCAAAAAATACGACAAATTCGTGGCAGTCGTTTCCCGTGTTGCTTGGAAAATTAAATCCTGTTAACTGATGAACGCAATTTCAATTCACGAGTGTGTTGCTGATGCGTTGCAGAAAGCTGGTTGTTCTCGCCGCGGCGATCCTGATCCCGACCCTCGCCGACGTGGGCAGCGCCGACCAGCGCGTGACGGTCCCCAACGGACCGGTGGCCTGCAACAGCGCGTGCCGGTGGTGGATGGCCCTGGGCGAACGGCCCGCAGCCGACCAACCGCACGAGGCCGCCGCCGCCGCCCCGGGGGCGGCGGCCCCGGTCGCCACACCCGCGCACGCGCCTGCCGTGGTCATGGCGGCTCGCGTCGCCGCGCACCACCGCCCCGTCGCCGCGACCACCCGGACGGCGGGAAGCCGCGAGCCCACGGGCCCGGTCCGGACCGCGGTCGCGAGAGCCGAGCCCCCGCTGCCTCCGCATCACGCCGCAGCACCCGCCGCCGAGCCGCCCGTCCCCGCCGCGCCCTTGCTCACGGTCGAGGCCGCCGCACCCGATCCGGTCGCCGTCGTCCGCGACGCCTCCGCGGACGACGCCGGAGCCGCCTCCCCGATCGCCGTGACCGAGGACAGAACCGAGCGCGCGGCGGTGGTGGGCACACCCGATCCCGTGCCGCCCAGCGTCGCGGTTTCGGTGCAGACCGAGCAAGCGCTGCTGACGCCGCGGCGCGCGCGAAACGGCCTGATGGCCGGAGCCCTCCTCTGCGCCGTGGCGCTGTCGCTGCGCCGCGCGAGCCGGGCCCGCGTGCGGGTGCCGATCGACCGCCGCAACGAGCCACCCCTCCTGGACGCGTTCAAGGCCGGTCGGAGGGCGGAGATCCCGCGGGGCTGAGGGTCGCCCGCGCGGGATTGCCTCGCGCAAGGTTTTCGCGTTTTGTTCGCGCGGATGCTTGATTCTTCGCCGCACCCGGGACCGAGCACGCGCGACAAGCTCGCGAGCCTGCTCGACTACGTCGAGCAGGTGGTGCGGCTCGGCGAGCGCGTGGCCTTCACGCTGGACGACTACAGGCTGGCCGACGGCAAGCCCGCGCGCGTCACGCCCGACGACACCCGCGCCCTGCCGGGCGTGTTCCACGACACGGCCGACGAGCACGGCCCGGTCTGGCTCGCGGTGGACCGGCTCGCCCGCGGCAGCCCGCCAGCCCCGCCCGAGGCGCTGGCGCCCTGGATCAGGGTGCCCGGCGACCCCGCGCGCGCGCCCGACGTCCTGCGCGAGCGCACCCTGGAGGTCGACGAGGCGGGGCGCCTGGCGCGCCTGGCCGCCGGGGCCTGCCCGGAGGACTTCACGCCCCTCGACGCGGCGTCCGCGGACGAGCCCGCACGCTACACCCTCCGGCTGCGCCTGGCCGACATGGCCGGCGCGGCCGAGGCCGTCGACCGGTGGGTCGCCCAAGCTTGGGCGCCCTGGTCGGAGCGGGAAAGGCCGCGGCGTCGCACGGTCGCGCTCTACGAAGCGCTCTACAAGCTGCTCGGGCAGGTCGAGGTCGGCGGGGCCGAGGCGCCGGTCGAGCTCGTGTGGGGCATCGGGGTCGCGCGCTGGACCGAAGGGTCCCGCACCCTGCACCGCCCCGTGCTGGAGCGCGGCGTCGACCTGGAGCTGGACGAGGGGTCCGGCGGGGTGATCCGCGTGCGGCCGACCGCGGCCGACGCCACGGTCGACCTGAAGCCCTACGAGGAGATGGGCTGCCAGGGCCTCGCGGCGCTGGACGAGCTGATCCGCCGCGAGGTCGACCGCACCGCGGCCGACGAGGGCGTGCATCCCTTCAGGCCCGACAGTTTTGGGCCGATCCTGGGCGCCGCGGCCGCCCGGCTGCACCCGCGGGGCCGCTACGGGGCCGACGGGCCGGGCCCGGACGGCGACGGAACCGCGCTGACCATCGAGGGGACCTGGGTGCTGTTCGCGCGCCCCCGCTCCGCCCACGTGGTGCTGGGCGACATCGACAAGCTCCGGCAGGCCGCGCGCGATCCCGAGCGGGCCGTGGGCGGCCTGGCGGCCAGGCTCGTCACCGAGCCGTCCGCGGCCGAGCCCGAGGGTTGGCAACCGCTCGGCGCGACCCTGGGCGCCTCCGCCACGCCGGCGCCGGAGGCGCCCGGGCCGGTGTCGCTCGACGCGGAGGTGTTCTTCCCCAAACCCTTCAACGACGACCAGGTCGCGATTGTGCGCCGGCTCGCCCGCGGCGACGGGCTGGTGGTGCAGGGGCCGCCCGGCACGGGCAAGACGCACACGATCGCCAACCTGATCTGCCACGCCATGGCGACCGGCCAGCGCGTGCTGGTGGTGTCGCGGGGCGAGGCGGCGCTGGCGGTGCTGCGCGACCAGATCCCGGACAAGGTGCGCCCGCTCGCCATCGCGATCCTGTCCAACGAGCGGCAGGGCCTGCGGCAGGTGGAGCTGGCGGTGCGCGAGGTGCAGGCCGTGGTGGAGGCGGGCCGCCCGGACGTGCGCCGCCGCGCCATCGCGATGGCCGAGGCAGAGATCGTCAAGCTGCGGCACCGCATCGCCGCGGCCGACGCCGAGCTCGACGCGCTGGCCGCGGCCCAGGCGGTGCCGAGGGGGCCGCGCGCCGAAACGCCCGCCGATCTCGCGCGCCGGGTCGCGTCCGAGCGCGAAGCCTACGACTGGTTCACCGACCGCCCGGGCGCCTACGCGGCCGACACGGGCTTGACCGAAGCCGACCTCGCGGCGCTCGGGGCGGCGCGCCGCGAGGTCGGCGACAGGCTGGACCACCTGGGCGCCGGCCTGCCGAGCGCGCACGACCTGCCCCGCCCGGAGGAGGTCGCGGGCTGGCACGCGCTGCTGCTCGACGCCGCCGGCGAGGAGGACCAGGCGCCCGTCCCCGCCCCCGCGCGCGGCCTTCACGTGTCCGGCGCCGACGGGCCGCGCGC
>CAXTDZ010000248.1:0-3988 GCA_964243035.1 uncultured Lichenihabitans sp. | reverse complement strand
GGCGGGGCCGGCGTGCCCGGTCCCGACGCGACGGAGGCCGCGGGCGCCGCCGGGGCAGGGCCCGCCGGGGCGTAGCGCGCGATCGGCAGGCCCACCGCGACGCTCGCCCCTTCCTCGACCAGCACCTCGACAAGCTCGCCGTCGGCGAGCGCCGGCATCTCGGCCGTGACCTTGTCGGTCTCGATCTCGGCCAGCATCTCGCCGCGCTTGAACGCCTCGCCCGGCTTCTTGAGCCAGGCCGACAGGCGGCCCTCCTCCATGGTCTCGCCCATGCGCGGCATGGTGAGGACGGCGAGGTCGCGGGCCTCCGGGGCCGGCGATCGCGCGGCCGGGGTGCCGCCCGCCGCGGTTCCGCCCCCGGCCGCCTCGTAGCGGCCGAGCGCGGCGCCGACCGCGACCTCGGCCCCCTCGGGCACCAGGATCTCGGTCAGGCGGCCGTCGGCGAGCGCCGGCACCTCCACCGTGACCTTGTCGGTCTCGATCTCGGCCAGGGTTTCGCCGCGCGCGAACGTGTCGCCGGGCTTCTTCAACCAGGCCGAGACGCGGCCCTGTTCCATGGTCTCGCCCATGCGCGGCAGGGTGATGAGGCCGCTCACGGCCGCACCATGCGGCGCACGGTGTCGCGGACCAGGGCCGCCGAGGGGATGCTGCCGCTTTCCAGCGCCGGCGACACCGGGATCGGGATGTCCTCGCCCGCGATGCGCACGACGGGGTCTTCCAGGTAGTCGAAGCACTCCTCCGTGATGCGCGCCGCGAGCTCGGCCGCGACGCCTCCCGTCAGCACGCCCTCGCTGAGCGCCACCGCGCGGCCCGTCCGGGTCACCGAGGCCGCGACCGTGCCCATGTCGAGCGGGTTCAAGGTGCGCAGGTCGACGACCTCGGCCTCGATCCCCTCGCGCGCGAGCTCCGTCGCGGCGTCGAGCGCGACGTGGACCATGCGCGAGTAGGTCACGATCGCGACGTCGCGGCCCGGCCGGCGCACGACCGCCTTGCCCCAGGGCGCCGCGGGGGTCGCGAGGTCGGCCTCCTCCTTGCGCGTGTAGAGCGCCTTGTGCTCGATGAACACGGTCGGGTCGGGCAGCGTCAGGCTGTGGCGCAGCAGGTGGTAGGCGTCCGCGGCCGTGGCCGGCATGGCGAGCCGCAGGCCCGGCGTGTGCATGACCCAGCCCTCCAGGCTCTGGCTGTGCTGCGCGCCCGCGCTGCGTCCCGTGCCGCCCTGCGTGCGCAGCACCATGGGCACGCCGGTCTGGCCGCCGAACATGTAGCGGATCTTGGCGGCCTGGTTGGCGAGCTGGTCCATCACGAGGCCGAGGAAGTCGACGTACATGAGCTCGGCCACGGGCCTCAGCCCCGTCATCGCGGCCCCCACCGCGGTGCCCACGATGGCCGGCTCGCTGATGGGCGTGTCGATGAGGCGGTCCGCCCCGAACTCCTCGATCAGCCCCTTGGTGACCCCGTAGGCGCCCCCGTAGAGGCCCACCTCCTCGCCGATCACGACCACGCTGGGATCGGCCCGCATGGCGTCCCCGAGCGCCTGGCGCAGCGCGTCGCGGTAGGTGATCTCGACCATGCCGCCGCGCCTCAGCTTCGGGCCAGGACGCGGTCGAGGCGCGCCCTGAGCGGTTCGGGTTCGGGCTGGCCGCGGGCGTAGACGTCGCGGAACATCGCGGCCTCGGGCGGCGGCTCGGCCTCGGTCGTCACCTCGACCGTGGCGGCCATCTCGCGCGCAACCTCCGCGTCGAGGCGGTCGAGCACCCCTTCGCTCGCCAGGCCGCGGTCGAGCAGGGTCGCGCGGGCGCGCAGAACGGGGTCGCGCTTGCGGCCGGTTTCCTCCTCCTCGGGCGTGCGGTACGGGCTCTTGTCCTTGCGGCCGTGGCCGAAGAAGCGGAAGCAGGACACGGCCATGTAGCCCGGCCGGCCGGCCCGCGCCCTGTCCATCAGCCCCTGGGCCACGGCGAGCACGTCCTCGACGTCCTCGCCGTCGACCATCGCGGCCTCCAACCCGAAGGCCTCGGCGCGCTTCTCGAAGGCCACGCTGCGGGTCGCGCGGTCGATGCGCGTGCCCATGCCGTACTGGTTGTTGACGCACACGAACAGCACCGGCAGGTCCCACAGGGCCGCCATGTTCATGCTCTCGTAGAGCACGCCCTGCTGCATGGCGCCGTCGCCGAAGAAGGCCACCGCCACCGCCCCGGTCCCCAGGCGCTTGGCGCTCAGGCCCGCGCCCACCGCGTGCGCGATGCCGCCGCCCACGATGGCGTTGGCGCCGAGGTGCCCGAGCCCCATGTCGGCGATGTGCATGGAGCCGCCCTTGCCCCCGCAGTAGCCCATGGCCTTGCCGCCGATCTCGGCCATCATGCGGTCGGGCTCGGCGCCGCGCGCCAGGAAGATGCCGTGGCCGCGGTGGTGCGTGGTGAAGCGGTCCTCCGGGCGCATGGCGGCGCACACGCCCGCCGCGGCCCCCTCCTCGCCGATCGACAGGTGCAGCATGGAGCCCGCCGAGGCGCCGCGGACGTAGAGTTCCGCCACGTGCTCCTCGAAGGAGCGGATGCGGCGCATGGTCCGGTACAAGTCCAGGAGGGGAACGTTGCTGGGCATGGTCCCTCGGGTCGACAGCCGGGGCTGGCCAGCAGGCCGGGCCGTCACTTTTGGCGCTGATCGCGACGTTTGTGCAGAGCTTGTCTTCCGCGGCGCGCCTTGTCAAGGTCGGACGTGGTGGGAAAGACGAACAGCTTGGCCTTGGCGCTGAACCACGCGAGCGACGACGACCTCATCGTGCGGGTGGCGTGGCTCTACCACGTGGCCAGCCACACGCAGGAGGAGGTGGCGGGCCGGCTCGGGCTGCACCGCAGCCGCGTCAACCGGCTGCTGTCGGAAGCGCGCGACCGCGGGCTGGTGAGCGTCACCATCCACCACGAGGCGGCCCGCGAGCTCGACGCCGAGCGGACCATCGCGGACCGGTTCGGGCTCGACTTCTGCCTGTCGACGCCGGCGGTCGGCGTCGGCGTCGAGGCCGTGCAGGACCCCGCCGCGCTCCGTTTGCAGGGGTTGATCGCGCGGCGGGCCGTGGGCACCGCCGGGGCCAACTTCCTGCGCGGCAAGCTGAACGGCGGCTCCCTCAAGGTCGGCGTCAGCTGGGGCCGGACGATCGAGCAGGTCGCGCTGCACCTGTCCGGCGTGCGCAACGACAGGGCGCTGTTCGTGTCGCTGCTGGGCTCGCTGACCCGCAACTCGGCCTCGAACCCGTTCGAGGTCGTCCAGGCGCTGGCGGCCCGGACCGGGGGCGAAGGGCACTTCCTGCCCGTCCCCTTCATCGCCGACAGCGTCGCGGACCGGGAGGTCCTGCTGTCCCAGCGCTCGGTCGCCGACGCGCTCGCCCTGGCGCGCTCGGCGGACCTGTTCCTGATCAGCGTCGGCGAGCTGTCCGACACCGCCTTCCTGCGCGTGCAGGACATGCTCTCCGCCGAGGAGCTGAGCGACGTCCGCGCGCGCGGGGCCGTTTGCGACACGCTCGGCCGCCTCTTCGACGCGGGAGGGGGCGAAGTCGCGCACGACCTCAGCCGCCGCACGCTCGCGGTCGACCCGGAGCACCTGCGCGGCCGCCACGTCGTGCTGCTGGCCGGCGGCCTGGAGAAGCTCGCCGCCATCGCGGGGCTGCTGCGGGCCGGCCTCGTCGCCGGACTGGTGACCGACGGGGACACCGCGCTCGCCCTTGCGGCGGGACCCTAAGCGCCGGCCGAACACGGGTGCCGGCTCGCCGCTGGGGGCAGGCTCGGGCAGCAAGGCTCGGCGCGTGTTCGCAACCGCGCTCCCGCAGGCGGTCGGGGTTGCGCGGCCGCGCGTGACCCACGCCTGATGCGCTCCCGATCGACCGCCAGGACCCGCCCCATGCGCCTGCCCCCTCGCATCCTTGCCGCGCTCGCCCTCGCGCTGACGCCGCCCGCCGCCTCCGCGCAGCACGCGCCCGGCGGCCCCGGCGCGCCCGGTC
>CAXTDZ010000247.1:0-4058 GCA_964243035.1 uncultured Lichenihabitans sp. | reverse complement strand
GGGCGGGGCGGGGCCGGCGGGCGGCGCCGCGCCCGGGCGCGCCGTGACGATCAGCAGCCTGACGCCGCCCGGGGGCGGGACCATGGTCGTCTCGAACCCCGTCGGGCTGGTCTTCCTGAGGTTGCCGAGGCAGGTGCTGACGAGATTGTCGGGCCGCCCCTTGTCGATCGACAGGTGGAAAGCCTCCGGCGCCGGCGTGGAGACCGGATCGAAGGCGATGCGGCGCTCGCCGAGGTCGGCCACGTTGTCGGGCGCCTCGCCCGCGATCCGGTCGATGCCGCCGATGAACCGGTCCTCGACGCAGAACGACCTGCGCAGCGCCTCCACCTCGGCGGACAGGTCGCCGGTCGCGCGCAGCGCCTTGCGCAGCACGGTGTCGGGGCTGGTGCCCAGGCTCGTCAGGAACCGCAGCTCGACCGTCGCGGACTGCCCCGCGCCGAGCTGCCGCCGGCCCGAGCCGGCCCCGGTGACGCGCCAGGACGGGACGAGCAGCGCGGCGCCGTCCGGCCTGCTGCCGTTCGGCACCAGGAGCCCGTCCTCGATCAGCGGCTTGAGGGTGGAGGGCGGAACGGCGGCGAGCCGCGCCTCGAAGTCGCCGCCGGGCAGCAGGGGCAGCCTGGCCTCGCGCAGCCGGGGCGTGACCTCCCGGCCGTTCACCTGCGCGGCCTGGCGGACCGTGAGGTCCATCGGCTTGCCGTCGACCGTGACGGCCGCGCCCAGCACGTTGGCCGACCCGCCCGCGGGGACCGCGTAGGCCGCGTCCGGGTCGCTCACGTCGATGTCGGGCATCCGCAGCGACAGGGTCAGCGCGGCGGGCTGGGCGCCGCGGTTCTCGACCCGGTAGCGGACCACGATCTCCCTGAGGCCGATCGCCACGTCCTCGCTCGCCACCGCGACCCCGGGCGGCCCCGCGAAGGACAGGCCCGCCGTGTCCAGCTCCCGCAGCGTGTCGGCCGCGGCGGGGCCGGCGAGCGCGAGGCCGAGCAGCCCCGCCAGCGCCGCGCGCCGTCCGGTGCGGACGGCCGTCAAGGCGCGTCCGACCGGGCCACGTCCGCTTCGAGCCCCTTGAAGCGCACGGGACGGTAGCCGCGGGCCAGCATGGCGCCGAGCGGGTAGACGTTGCGGCACACCTTGCCCCCGCAGCCGGTCGTGGCGGCTTCCATGACCTCCGCCCGGCGGTCCGGCGTGAAGCGGAGGAAGAGCTGGACGTGCGAGCCGGGCTTCACCAGTGCGTCGCCGGGCTGCAGCTCCCACGGGTCGGGCAGGCGCCGCGCGATGGCGGGGATCGCCAGCGTGCTGAAATGCGTGGACAATCCCCACGCCGCGCTCACGAAGCCCGAACAGTCCACGCCCGCGGTGTCGGCGCGGGGGTTGTTGCGGGTGCACACGTTGCCCGCCAGCATGCCGCGGGCGATCCTCCCCGCGACCTGGGCCAGCGACCCCATGCAGCCCCAGCAGTAGGGGACGCCGCGCACCTGCTGGTCGAGCTTGCCCTGGATGAACCAGGGCCGCCGGACGCGGTCGTAGCCCGAGCAGGGCGTGTCGGGGTCGGACCCGTAGGCGCCGGCGTTCACGCGCCAGGTGATCCCCTCGAAGGCGAAGGCGGTCTGCAGCACCCGCGCCCGGGAGAGCGGGCCCACCGCGACGCTGGCCCCGGTGATCTCCGGCACGGTCGGGCTGATCGAGGGAGGCGGGGCCGCCGCGGCCTCGATCACCCCCCTGCGCGCGGGCTGGAACCCCACGCCCAGCACGTCGGTGGCGCCCTTCCGGGTGCGGAGGAAGTACACGTCGCCGTCGGGCGACACGGCCACGAAGCGCCGCGACACGGTGGCGACGGAGCCGAGCGGCAGCTCGTAGACGCCCTCCAGCGCGCCCGCGGGCGAGAACCGCGCCACGTAGGCCGCGGCGGCCTCCGCGCTGGGCGGGACGTTCTCGGCCAGCACGAAGAAGCGGCCCCGGCGGTCCACGTCCAGCAGCTCCACCGAGCCCAGCCGGCTCCCCACCTTGACGCGCAGCCGGGCGAGGGTCGTGCCCGCGTCCCGCGGGTGGACGTCGAGTTCCACCGCGGTCGCGTCCACCGGCACCACGTCGACCGTGAGCGGCCCGCGGCCGCGCGAGTCGACGGCCTGCCGGCTGCGCGGGCGGGCGTTGGGATCGCCCAGGCTGCGCGTCGGGCCGCGGAGCAGCGCCGCGGGGTCGGCCTCGGCGTCGGCCGCGCCCGACCCCATCTGGTCGAAGGCCGACAGCGTCCCGGCGTCGGGCGGCGCGACGGAGCGGGTGACGGCCAGGCTCCGGGTCAGCCCCACCGCGGGCCCCGCCTCCAGCGCGTGGACCTGCCCGTCCCACACGTAGACCGTGCCGCCGCGGACCACGAGGTCGGACGGCTCCAGGGCGGGCGGCAGCGTCAGCGACCGGGTCGCCTCGCGCGGGCGCGCGGGGTCGAACTGGACCACGCGGCCGTTGAGCTGGTCGAGCAGGTAAAGCTCGCCCTTGTCGCCCGCGGAAAGCGCCTGCGGGCCGTTGGGCTCGTCGTCGTCGCTGTCCTCGCCGGCCGCCACCAGGCCGACCGCCTCGGGCCCGCTCCCCGCCGCGAAGGAGCGCACCACGGCGTCGGCCGCGCGGGCGGCCGGAGGGAAACCAAGGGTCGCGGCGATCAGCAGGGCGCCCCAGCGGCGCGTGGAAAAGGTCATGGTCGTAAAGGGCTCGCGTCGGAATGCGCCGATCATGCAGCAGAACGGAGCCGGCGCAAAGCCGCGTGGGGTTTCCGCTGAGGCGTCGACCTCGTGTCAACGCGACCGGTGCCGAGGAATGCCCTTCGCCTCGCTTGCGGCTATGGTGATCGCACTACTCGGGCGTCTACCGGTTCTGCCCTTCACCCCGCAGGCGGGGTGAAGGGCAGAACCGGCAAAGGTCAGTCCGATGTCGGAGCCTCGGCGGTTCCGCCGGGACCTGGGGCGCGGGACCTCTGCCGTCTGGGCCGGGCGACGGTCCGCAGCGCTTCCGGCGCGCTTCGTCGAGGTCGCCGAAGCCCGTTCCGCTTCCCCCGTCACGGGACCGCTGGAAGCCGCCTCGGCCCCCCGTCCTGGCGGCCGCACCTCGGCGCCCGCGTCGTGCCGCGCTCAATCCTTCATCACCGGCCGCGGGCGAAACGGCTGTATTTTCAGCGCCGCCGCCCTTTCCCCCGCCTTGACGCGACCGATTGTGGAAACTTACCATCATCTGGCCAGTCGGTCTGACCGTTCCGGGGATCGAGGGCGGCCATCGAAGCCTGCCGCGACGCGTCCGCGCCGGGCTGGTCCGGAGTGTTTGATGCAGGTCTGGGCTTGTCGAACCGCCTCGACGTCGCGCCGATCGACGCGCGCGTCCTCGCGCCCCGGCCGGGTCTGGGCTCGCCCTGATGCGGGGGTCCGCCGTGGCTTCAGACGAGTCCAGACCACCGGGCCGGCGCGGGCGGGGTCGGGCCCGCGACGCCGCGCAGGCCCCGAAGACGATCGGCTACCGGGACATCGACTTCGACGTCTTCGGGACGCTGCTCAGCTTCTACGTCCGCTCGGTCAACCTCCTGGTCAGCCAGGACCTCGACCGGCACACGGACGGGCTCGGCCTGTCGGGCGGCACGGGCAAGATCGCGACCATCCTGCTGGTCGGGGCCAATCCCGGCATCCGCCCGTCGGTTCTGGCCCACTTCGTCCGCAAGGACCGCTCGGCCATGGGCAAGCTGCTGGACGGCATGGAGGCGGCCGGGCTGGTCGAGCAGCGCGTGTCGCGGGTGGAGCGGCGCGCGCGCGAGCTGTTCCTCACGCCCGCGGGCCAGGCGCTGGTGGGGCGGACGCGCGACGTCGTGCGGCGGCAGGACGACGCCTTCTTCGCCCCGCTGAGCGGGCCCGAGCGGGCGCACCTGCTCGCGCTGCTGCGCAAGCTCTACGCGAGCTACTTCGACATGGTGCCGCCCGCCCCCGACTGAGGGGAGGCGCGCGGTGAGCGCGGCCGCGGCAGGCCGCGTCGCGCTCCTGACCGGCGCCAGCCGCGGCATCGGCGCGGCGATCGCGGCCCACCTC
>CAXTDZ010000246.1:0-4132 GCA_964243035.1 uncultured Lichenihabitans sp. | reverse complement strand
GGATCGTACTTCTTGAAGGTGAACTTGTCCGTCTTGGTGCGGGCGTTCTTCTCGGTGACGTAGAAGTAGCCGGTGTCCGCGGTCGACATCAGCTTGATCTTGATCGTGGCGGCCTTGGCCATGGCACCCGTCCGGACGCTGCGGCCCGAAGGCCTTCAGAAACACCAAACCGGCACGGAGGGTCCGCGCCGGCGACGATCCACCATACGACCGCGTCCCGCCTTGTCAAGCCGCGGACCTCGGGGGCGAGGGCTTCGAACTCGGATTGACGACACACGGTTCTGCCCTCCTTCCCTTGAGGGGAGAAGGTGGCCGACAGGCCGGATGAGGGGGATCCCAAGCGCGTGGGCCGACCCCTCATCCGCCCTGTCGGACACCTTCTCCCCGCAGAGCGGGGCGAAGGGCATCGCTCGGCACCAGTGGTCTTAACCTGAGTTCTAAGCCCTGCCTTCGGGGACAGGGCTCCCGAGCCAAGTCGGTGTACGACGGTCCGCCCTTCATTCTCCGAAGTGGTGGGCGTCCTTCGGCCGCTAAAGCTGCGAACTGCAGCCCTGTCTCACAGGTCCAGGGCCGCCCGCGGGCTGTAGGGGTGGGCGTCGCGCAGGGTCCGCGCCACGGTCTCCAGGTCGCCGCCGAGCGCGTCGGGCAGCACGATCCTGGGCGTGACCAGCAGGTCGCCCGCGGCCGCTGCACCCTGCGCGGGCAGCCCCTTGCCGCGCAGGCGCAGCGTCTTGCCCGAGCGGGCGCCGGCCGGGAGGTTCAGCTCCACCGCGCCTTCCAGCGTGGGCACGGTGACGCGTCCGCCCAGCACCGCCTCGTAGAGCGTCACCGGCAGGTCCAGCCGCAGGTCGCGGCCCTCCACCTCGAAGAACTTGTGCTTGGCGATCCGCACCGTGACGAGGGCGTCGCCCGCCACCGCGCCACGCCCGGCGGGCTGCCCCTGGCCCTTGAGCCTGATCTGCTTGCCGTCCTCGATCCCGGCCGGCACCTTGATCTCCAGCGTGCGGCCGGTGGGCAGGCTGACGCGCGCGTCGGTGCCGTGCACGGCCTCGGCGAGCGTCACCGTGACGGTGCCCGCGACGTCCTCGCCGCGGCCGGCCGCGGACTGCTGCTGCGTCCGGGCCCCGCCGCCGAACAGTTCGGAGAAGATGTCGCTCGGATCGATGCCGCCCCCGCCGCCCCGGAACGAGCGCGAGAAGGGCGACGACCCACCGCCGAGATCCTGGAAGTCGTAGCCCGCGCCCGCCCGCCCGCGCGCCCCGAACCCCTCGAAGCCCGCGTGACGCGGCCTGCCGTCCGCGTCGATCTCGCCCCGGTCGAAGCTCGCGCGCTTGGCGTCGTCGCCCAGGATCTCGTAAGCCTGGTTGGCTTCGGCGAACCGCTCCTTGGCCTTGGGATCCTTGCTCTGGTCGGGGTGGTAGGTCTTGGCGAGCTTACGGAACGCCTTCTTGATGTCCGCCGTGTCGGCGGTCTTGGCGACGCCCAAGACCTCGTAGGGGTTGCGCATTCACTGAGCCCATGAACCGCGTCCGCCCGGGTTCGGCGCGGCCGCCTCGTCTCGGGAGGAGATGTGGGTCCTGCGCGCGTCCCGCACAAGCACCTTTCGCACCGCCCCGGTCAGCCCTCTGCGCCTTTGGACGAGGTGACGGCCGCGACGTTCCATTCCCCGCTGCCGTCGCGGCACGCCGAGCCCGCGACCTCGCGCTCCGCCCGACCCTTCGGGGCCACCCGGGCCCGGAACGCGCGGCAGATGCGGTCGCCGTCGGAGCGCGGGGGAGCCGAGGCCGTGAAACTGCCCCGGGCGCCCGTCGCGGGGTTTGCCCAGGACGCCAGCGCGCCGTTGCCCTGCGGGTCGAGCGCCACCGCAAGCGCCGCCTTGGCGCGCCGCCAGTCTTCCTGGTCCAGGCTGCCCGACAGGACCTTGGCCTGCCGCTCGACCGAGCCGGTCGGCGTGGCGTCGCCCGTGAAACTCCCCATGGGCACCGCGATGGAACAGCCACTGGCGAACAGGCCCGCTCCGCAGCACATAAGCGCCGCGAGCCCGCGCCATCGCCTCGGGCGGCCGGTCATCCCCACGATCGACGGCTCGAGGTCCAAGGCCGCGGTTCCCACGCTACACACCACCTCCGAAGGACGATGCCGTGGACGCCTTAACACCGAGTGACTTCACCGAGAGCCGCGACCCCTGGGCCCTGTTCGAGGCCTGGTTCGCGGAAGCCACCGCGAGCGAGCCGCGCGACCCCAACGCGATCGCGCTCGCCACCGTGGACGCGGACGGGTTGCCCGACGTCCGCCTGGTGCTGATGAAGGGCCGCGACCGCCGCGGCTTCGTGTTCTACACCAACTCCGAGAGCGCCAAGGGCCGCGAGCTCGCGGCCAACGCGCGCGCGGCCTTCGTGCTCTACTGGAAGTCGCTGAACCGGCAGATCCGCGTGCGCGGCCGGGTCGAGGAGGTGTCCGCCGCCGAGGCCGACAGCTACTTCGCGAGCCGGCACCGGGGCAGCCAGGTGGGCGCCTGGGCGAGCCGGCAGTCGCGCCCGCTCGACAGCCGCGCCACCTTCGAAGCGAGGATCGCCGAGGTCGACGAGCGGTTCGAGGGCCGCGACGTCCCGCGCCCGCCGCACTGGAAGGGCTACCGCGTGGTGCCCGCCGCGATCGAGTTCTGGCAGGACCGGCCGTCGCGGCTGCACGACCGGGTGACCTTCACCCGCGGCGCGGACGGCGCGGACGATTGGCAGCGGGAGCGCCTCTACCCGTGACCGCTGGTCGCGAGGGCCGCGGCTCGCGTAAGATCAGCCCGCCTCCGAACCGCAGGCCTTCGCCCACCATGAGGCGCCCATGACGTCGATCCCTCCGCCGCCGGCCCCGCCGCGGCGCACCATGCTTCTCACCGGCGCGTCGCGCGGCATCGGCCACGCGACGGTGAAGCGTTTCTCCTCCGCGGGCTGGCGGGTGATCACCTGCTCGCGCCACGCGTTCCCCGAGAACTGCCCCTGGGAGATGGGGCCCGACGACCACCTCCAGGTCGACCTGGCCGACCCCGGCAGCACCCTGGGCGCGATCGGGGACGTGCGCCGGCGGCTGCCGGAAGGACGGCTCGACGCGCTGGTCAACAACGCCGCCATCTCCCCAAAGCTGCCCGGCGGCGGCCGGATGGGCACGCTGGAAACCGACTTCGACGACTGGCAGACGGTGTTCCAGGTCAACTTCTTCGCCCCCGTCATGCTGGCGCGCGGGCTGATGGGCGAGCTGGAGCGGGCGCGGGGCTCGGTGGTCAACGTCACCTCGATCGCGGGCTCGCGCGTGCACCCCTTCGCGGGGGCCGCCTACGCCACGTCCAAGGCCGCGCTCGCGGCGCTGACGCGGGAGATGGCGTCCGACTTCGGCCCCCGCGGCATCCGCGTGAACGCCATCTCGCCCGGCGAGATCGACACGTCCATCCTGTCGCCCGGCACCGAGAAGATCGTCGAGCACCTGCCGCTGCGCCGGCTGGGCACGCCCGAGGAGGTCGCCAAGGCGATCTACTTCCTGTGTTCCGACCAGTCGAGCTACGTCAACGGGGCCGAGATCCACGTCAACGGCGGCCAGCACGTATGAGTCTCGACCCGTCGCGCTCCTACCCGGGGCGGCCGATCCTGGCCGCCAGCGTCGCGGTGTTCCGCGGAGGCCGCGTGCTGCTCGCCGAACGCCGCCACGCGCCCGGCGCGGGCCTGTTCTCGCTGCCGGGCGGCCTCGTGGAGGTCGGCGAGACGCTGGAAGACGCGGCGCTGCGCGAAGTGGCCGAGGAGGTGGGCGTGCGGGCGCGGATCACCGGCTTCAACGGCCACGTCGAGGTGATCGCGCGGGATGCGAACGACCGGGTGGAGCGTCACTTCGTGGTCGCCTCCTTCCGGGGCGAGTGGGTGGCGGGCGAGCCCGTCGCGAGCGCGGAGGTCGGCCGGATCGTCTGGGCCGACCCGGACGACCTCGGCGGCCTGCCCGTGACGGATGGGCTCCGCCCCCTGCTGGAGCGGGCCGTGGCGGCGCGGGGCGCGCCCGCGCCGCGATGAGCCGCTGGCCGGGCTTCGTTCTGCTGCTCGGTTCGGTCTGCGGCGCCGCGGTCCCGGGCGCGGCCCAGCAACCGGCGCTGCCC
>CAXTDZ010000245.1:0-4166 GCA_964243035.1 uncultured Lichenihabitans sp. | reverse complement strand
GCCGTCGGTCAGCGTGAAACCGGTGCGCGCGAGCGCCAGCGCGGGCGCGATCAGGGCCTCGCGCCCCATCGTGCCGTAGCGCTCGCGCGCGGCCTCCAGCCCCGCCACCGTGCCGGGCACCGCCACCGCGAGCCACGACCGGGTGGAGCGGCCCGGCACCACGTCGCCCGCCCCGTCGAGGAACATGGAGGCGGTCGCGCCCGCGGGCGCCTTCTCGCGGAAGTCCAGGAAGGTGGTGCGGCCGTCCGCGAAGCGGATCGTCATGAAGCCGCCGCCGCCCAGGTTGCCCGCGGCCGGGTAGACCACGGCCAGCGCGTAGCCCATCGCCACCGCGGCATCCACCACGTTGCCGCCCGCCTTGAGCACGTCGGTGCCCACCTGGCTGGCGATCCGCTGCGCCGACACCGCCATGCCGTGGTCGGCCCCCACCGGGGCGGGGGACGCGGCCCGCGCGGGTCCCGTCAGCAGCAGAACGAGCGACGCCGTGATCCAGACCCGCATTGTTGCCAAACCTTTGCCGGCGGTGTTTCCCGCGCCGCCACCCTGCTGCGGCCGCGAGGCGGCGGGCGGCGGCCCCGACCCGCGCGCCAGGCGTGGCCGCGAGGGGTTGGACGCGGTGTTTGCGTCCGCCGCGGTCTCCGTTCTAAACGCTCGCCCGTGAGCCCCGCAATCCGCCGCCCGCACCCGTGCGCCTGACCTTTCTGCTCGCCAGCTCGCTCGGCCTGGGTCTCGCGGTGGCGCTGATCGCGGCCTACGGCCTCGCCCCCGTGCTGGCCGCGGTCGCGGCGGCGGGCTGGGGCGTGGCGCTGGTCATGCTGGTGCGCGCGGGGGAAACCGCGGCGGCGGGGGTCGCGTGGTGGTTCCTGCTGCCCGGCGCGCGGCGCGTGGGCGTTGGGGCCTGCGTGCTGCTGCGCTGGCTGCGCGAGTCGGTCAACTGCCTGCTCCCCGTGGCGCAGGTCGGCGGCGACTTCGTGGGCGCGCGGCTGCTCACCTTCCGCGGCGCCGAGGGCGGGGCCGCGGGCGCGAGCGTGGTGGCGGACCTGTTCGCGCAGACCGTCACCCAGTTCATCTACACGGTGATCGGCCTCGCGGGCCTGATCCACGCGGGGGGCGACACCGCGATCGTGCGGGGCGCCGCGATCGGCCTGGCGCTGCTGGGCCCGGCGCTCGCGGGTTTCTTCGCGGCGCAGCGGTTCGGCGGCTTCGCGCTGGTGGAGCGCGCCCTGCTGCGCCTCTCGCGCGACCCGAGGTGGGCCGCGCTCGGTTCCGCGGCCTCGCTCAACGCGCGGCTGCAGGACGTCTACCGGGAACGCGCCCGGCTGGGCGCGGGATTCGCGGTCCACATGGCGGCCTGGTTCCTGGGCGCGGGAGAGGCCTGGGTGGCGCTGCGGTTCATGGGCTACCCCGTCACCTACGCGCAGGCCCTGGTGATCGACAGCCTGGGCCACGCGGTGCGGGGCGCGGGGTTCGTCGTGCCGGGCGCGGTGGGCATCCAGGAGGGCGGCTTGGTGGCGCTCTGCGCGGTGTTCGGCATCCCGGCTCCGGCAGGCATCGCCCTGTCCCTCATCAAGCGCGTGCCCGAGGTGGTGCTGGGCGTGCCCGGCCTGCTCCTATGGCAGGTCGCGGAAACCCGCCGCGCCTTGCGCGGCCCCGCGCCGACCCGCTAAACCCGCCCGCGCCGCCCGGTCGCGGGCCGGGCCCACCCAACAGGACCTCCGACGAATGATTCGCAGACGGACCGTGCTCGCCGCGACCTTCACGACCCTGGCCGCAGCGCTTCTGCCCGGCGCGGCCCGGGCGGGCGCGCCGACGCAGCCGGTGGCGGACTTCTACAACACCCTGCTCGACGCCATGCGCCACGCCCAGGAACTCAAGGTCAAGGGCCGCTACGCCATGCTGGAGCCCGTGATGCTCAAAAGCTTCGACGTGCCCGCCATGACGCGGCTCGCGATCGGCAACCGCTTCGACGCGCTGCCCCCCGACGACCAGGCCCGCATCCGCGACGCCTTCGGGCGCCTGCTGGTGGCGAGTTTCGCGAGCGACTTCGACGACTTCAAGGGCGAGACCTTCACCATCGACGACCAGCTCGCCGACTACCGCGGGGACAAGGTCGTCCACACCAAGTTCCACCCCGCCAGCGGGGCCGCGGTCGACCTCAACTACCTCGTGCGCGACAACGGGTCCGGCACCTGGCGGGTGATCGACGTCTACCTGAACGGCACGATCAGCCAGCTCGCGACCTGGCGCTCGAAGTTCGGCGGCGAACTCACCCGCGGCGGCCCGCCCGCGATGCTGGCCGCCATCAAGGCGCAGACCGACCGCGACATGGCGGCCATCTGACCGTCGCCTCCGCCACCGCGCTCGTCTTCGGCACCCTGGCCGCGGCCGGCTGCGCCTACACGCTCGCGGCGGCCTGGGCGCTGCGGGCCTACGCGCGCCGGACGGTGGCGCCGGTCCGCGCCGCGCCGGGCGTCACGGTGCTGAAGCCGCTGCACGGCGACGAGCCGGGCCTCTTCGCCAACCTGGCCGCGACCTGCGCGCAGCGCTACCCCGGCCCGGTGCAGGTGGTGTTCGGCGTGGCCGACGAGGCCGATCCCGCGGCGGGGGTCGCGCGCGCCGTGATCGCGGCGCACCCGGGCCTCGACGCCGCGCTGGTGGTCGACCCCGCCCGGCACGGCGCCAACGGCAAGATCTCCAACCTCATCAACATGGCGCGCCTGGTTCGCCACGAGGTCGTGGTGCTGGCCGACAGCGACATGGCCGTGGAGCCCGACTACCTCGTCCGGGTCGTGGACGCGCTGTCCGAGCCGGGCGTGGGGGCCGTCACCTGCCTGTACCGCGGCCTCGCGGTGCCGGGCTTCTGGTCCCGCATGGCCGTGGCGGGGATCGACCACCACTTCCTGCCGAGCGCCGTGTTCGGCCTGACGGTGGGGCTTGCCAAGCCCTGCTTCGGGTCCACCATCGCGCTCCGGCGCGACACGCTGGCGCGCGTCGGCGGGCTCATCGCCTTCGCGGACGTGCTGGCCGACGACAACGCGCTCGGCCAGGCGGTGCGGGGCCTGGGGCTGCGCGTCGCGGTGCCGGCCCGCCCGGTGCTCGGCCACGTTTGCGCCGCCACCACTCCGCACGCGGTCTTCCGGCAGGACCTGCGCTGGTCGCGCACGATCCGCGCCGTCGACCCCGCGGGCTTCGCGGGGTCGATCGTGACCAATCCGCTACCCCTGGCGACAATCGCGTGCCTCGCCGGCGGTTTCGGCCCGATCCCGCTCGTTATACTTGCGCTCACGCTTGCGAGCCGGCTCTCGCTCCAGCTACAGGTGCGACACTTCACCGGGGCGAGGCAGGGGAACCTTTGGCTCGGACCGCTGCGCGACCTCGTGTCGTTCGCGGTGTTCTGCGCAAGCTTCTTCCCCGGATCGCTCGACTGGCGCGGCCACAGGTTCGGGGTCCGCGCCGACGGCACGATGACCGCAGACCAGACGGGACGCTGATGCGCACACTCTTCCTCCAGGCCCCCTCCTTCGACGGCTTCGACGGCGGCGCGGGGTCGCGCTACCAAGCCAAGCGCGAGATCAAGTCCTTCTGGTACCCGACCTGGCTGGCCCAACCCGCGGCGCTGGTCGAGAACTCCAAGCTGATCGACGCGCCGCCCCACAAGACCAGGCTGGCCGAGGTCACGGGGCAGGCGAAGGACTTCGACCTCACCGTCATGCACACGTCCGTGCCGTCCTTCCGGTCCGACGTGAAGGTGGCCGAGGCCCTGAAGGCCGCGAACCCATCCATGAAGATCGGCATGATCGGCGCCAAGGTCGCGGTCGAGGCCGACAAGAGCCTCGCCCAGGCGCCCGTGATCGACTTCGTGGCCCGCAACGAGTTCGACTTCACGGTCAAGGACGTGGCGGACGGGCAGAGCTGGGCCTCGATCCCCGGCCTGAGCTTCCGCAACGGCTCGGGCGCCATCGTCCACAACAAGGACCGCGCCATCCTGGAGAACATGGACCAGCTGCCCTTCGTCACGCCGGTCTACAAGCGCGACCTCGTGATGGAGAACTACTTCATCGGTTACCTGAAGCACCCCTACATCTCGATCTACACGGGACGGGGCTGCAAAAGCCGCTGCACCTTCTGCCTGTGGCCGCAGACGGTGGGCGGCCACCGCTACCGCA
>CAXTDZ010000244.1:0-4230 GCA_964243035.1 uncultured Lichenihabitans sp. | reverse complement strand
GCCCGGCCCTGGACGGCGCGGACGCGCGCGGATCGGTGGGCGTGCTGGGGATCGCGGCTGCCGTCCTGTGCGCCGCCGCGGCCCTGCTCGGCGCCCGCGAGACGGTTGTGCGGCACGCCCCCGCCCTGGGCCCGGCCTACGCGGCGCTTGGGCTGCCTGTGAACACGCTCGGCCTGGCGCTGCGCGAGGTCAGCGGCGCCCTGGAGGAGGAGAACGGCAAGACCGTGCTGGTGCTGCAGGGCACGATCAGCAACCTGCGCGGGGACGCGACCCCCGTGCCGCGGCTCGCGCTCGCGGTGCGCGACGCGGCCAGCGCGCCGCTCTACACCTGGTCCGCGCCCGCCCCGAAGCCGAGCCTCGCGGGCGGTGAAACGATCGCGTTCCGGTCGCGGCTCGCCGCGCCCCCCGCCGGTGGCCGCGACGTGCAGGTGAGCTTCGCCGAACCCGCGCGCCCCTGAGACGCGGGCCGCCGCGGCGCCGAACGGGTGGCGTCGCAGAAGGGTGACACTGGTGTCACGCGCGGCCCGTACCCTCCCGCGGCTCACGGGTGGGAGGTTTCGATGACGCGGACGGTTGTTCTTTCGGTTGCTTTGGTTGCCGCGCTGACGTCCGGCGGCGCTCGGGCGCAGTCGGGCAGCTCGAACCAGCAGGGGGCCACGGGCGGCGGCCCGGCCGCGGGCAGCAAGAGCGCCAACCCCGACCAGAACGTCGGCAACCGCCCGAGCGAGCTGCCCAACATGCTGAAGAACGGGATGGGCAACGGCCAGGCCCCCGGCATCGCGGGCGAGTCCGCGACCGACACCGGGCGCAAGATGGTCAACCAGTAGCGCGGGACGGCGCGGCCCTGCCGGGGGTGCGCCCCGCTCAGGTCACCACGAGGGCCGCGACCGCGCTCCGCGCCGCTTCCGCCACGACGTCGTCGCGCGGGGCCGCCTTCGGGTCGGCTTGCGTGTAGTAGATGGCCAGAACGACGGGCGGCTTGTTGGGCGGCCAGACCAGGCCCACGTCGTTGGTGGTGCCGTAGTCGCCCGTGCCGGTCTTGTCCGCGACCGCCCAGGTCCCGGGGACGCCCGCGCGGATGCGCTTGGCGCCGGTGGTGTTGCCGCGCATCCACGCCACGAGCTGCTCGCGCTGCGCCTGCCCGAGCAGGTCGCCCAGCGCCAGCCGGTGCAGGGCCGAGGCCATGGCGGCGGGCGTCGAGGTGTCCTGGACGTCACCCGGGACGGCGGTGTTCAGCACCGTTTCCAACCGGTCCAGGCGGAACTGGTGGTCGCCGATCGATCGGGCGAAGGCCGTCACCCCCGCCGGGCCGCCAAGCAGGCCGATCATGAGGTTGGCGGCCGTGTTGTCGCTGTACTGGAGCCCGGCCGCGCAGAGGTCGGCCAGCCGCATGCCGTCCCCGGCGTGGGGCTTGGTGACGGGCGAGTAGGCGACGACGTCGGCGGGCGCGATCGGGATGCGGCGCTCCAGCAGCCCCGGCTCGGCCTCGCTGCGCTTGAGCAAGGCGGACGCCGCCAGGATCTTGAACGTGCTGCAGAAGGCGAAGCGCTCCCCGTCGCGGTGGCCGAGCCGCTCGCCGTTCGCGGTGTTCAGGGCCGCGACGCCGAGCCGGCCGCCCGAGGCCGCTTCGAGCGCCGCGAGGCCGTCCGCGGCCGCGGCGCGGGCCCGTGACGGCAGGGCGCCCGCGAGCGGCAGGAGGCCCGCCGTGCGCAGCAGCGCGCGGCGATGGAAGAGGTGGGACATGCGAAACCTCGTTGCGGGTCACGTCGGCCGAGCCCGACGGGAGCGCCATACCAACCAAAACCGTGACCGGACTGTGACCCGCCCGCCCCGACGACGCCCCACGCGCCGGTTTGCTTGCCCGGCCCCGTGATCTATACCGGGCCGTGACGGCCGCACCCGCCGCCCGCCGGAGACCGCCCGTGGCCGCGCGAACCATCAGGGTCCTGTTCGACCAGAGCGCCATCGAGGCCCGCATCGCGGCGCTCGCCGAGGCGGTCGCGGCCAGCGGCCCGCGCGACCTCCTGGTGGTGGCGGTGCTGAAGGGCTCCTTCATGTTCGCGGCCGACCTGATCCGCGCCCTGCACCGCGCGGGGCTGGAACCCCAGGTCGAGTTCATCCACCTGTCGAGCTACCTCGACGGCACCGTGTCCTCGGGCCAGGTCGCGGTGCTCAAGGACGTCGATTCGCCCGTGCGGGGCCGCGACGTCCTGATCCTCGACGACATCCTGGAGTCCGGCCGGACGCTGGCCTTCGCCAAGGACCTGCTCGCGGCCCGCGGGGCCCGCCGCGTGCTGATCGGCGTCATGCTGGAGAAGGCCGGCAAGCGCGCGGTGTCGGTGGACGCCGACTTCGTGGGCTTCGCCTGCCCGGACCTGTTCGTGGTGGGCTACGGCATGGACGTGGCCCACAGCTACCGCCAGCTCCCCTTCATCGGCGTGGTCGAGACCTGACCGGTCAGTTGAGCGCCAGGATCGCGCCGTTCAGCGCGGCCGCGTAGCCCAGCCACGCGAAATAGGGCAGGAGCGCGAGCCCCGCCCACCGGTCGAGGCGGGCGAACAGCGCCAGCGTGGCCGCGACCGCGCCGAGCAGCGCCGCCATCACGAGCAGGCCGAACAGGGGTGACCGCGCCGCGAAGAAGGCCCAGGACCATGCGGCGTTGAGCGCGATCTGCACCCCGAACGCCGCCGCGGCGGGCCGCCACCCGGGTGCGCGCGCCCGCAGCACCCGGTAGAGCGCCAGCCCCATCAGCACGTAGAGCACCGTCCAGGCGGGGCCGAACACCCAGTCGGGCGGCCCGAAGCCCGGCTTCCGCAGCGTCGCGTACCAGGGCAGGTTCGGAAAGGTCGCGAGATTGCCCAGCGCGAGGGCCGCGACCTCGGGCGCCAGCGCGAGCGCTCCCAAGGTGGCGCGCGCGGGGCCGGGGCGCGCAGGGGAGGGCGGGGTCATGGCTCGGTCCGGGCCGCGGGCAGGGCTTTCCCGTTAACCCGGTCGCAACCAAGATCCAAGCATCGTGGGGACGGGTGCGGGGAGCCGCCGCGGCGGCCCCGCCCCTTCAGGTGCTCCCGATGCGCAACGAATCCGGCCGCTCCCTCACCGTCGCCTACGTGCTGGCCCTGTCCATCGTGGCCGTCACGAGCATCCTGTCGCATCTGGCGCTCGAACGCGTGATGCGCGACCACGAGGGCGCCGCGGCCGTCATCAACCTGAGCGGGCGCCAGCGGATGCTGTCGCAGCGGATCGCGAGCCTGGCCGCGCAAACGGCGCTCGACGTGCCGGGCGCCCGCGACGACCTCGGCGCCGCGATCGACGAGTTCGAGCGCGCCCACGCGACGCTGATCGGCGGCGGCGGCCCCGACCGGATCGCCCCCGCGCAGGACCCGGCCCTGATGGCGCTCTACTTCGAGGGCGACCACCCGCTCGACGCCACCGTCAAGGCCTACGCGGCTCAGGCGCGCGCGGTGGCCGACATGCCGTTCTCCGATCCGCGCTTCGCGGGCAAGTTCAGGACCCTGTTCGCCGAGGCGCGCGAGCCGCTGCTGCGCGGCCTCGACGCGGTGGTGCGCTTCCACCAGGCGTCCAGCGAGAGCCAGCTCGACGCGCTGGAGCGGCTGCAATCGGTGTCGCTCCTGGTGGTGGTGGTGACGCTGCTGGCCGAGGCGGTGCTGATCTTCAGGCCCATGGTCCACCGCATCCGCCGCGTCACGCAGGCCCTGATGCAGATGGCGACCAGCGACTTCCTGACCGGCGTTCTGAACCGCCGGAGCTTCCACGAGCGCGCCTCGGCCGAGATCGGCCGCGCGGAGCGGGCGGGGCGGTCGACCGCGGTGGTCCTGTTCGACGCCGACCACTTCAAGGCCATCAACGACGCGCACGGTCACGCGGTGGGCGACCTGGTGCTCCGGTCGCTCGCCGCCACCCTGACCGCCACGCTGCGCACCTCCGACCTGATCGCCCGCGTCGGCGGCGAGGAGTTCGCGGTGCTGCTGCCGGAAACCACGCTCGCCCAGGCGCTGCTCGCGGCGGAGCGCTGCCGCACCCGGATCGCGGAACAGGTCGTGCCGACGCCCGCGGGCGACGTCCGCTTCACCGTGAGCGCGGGCGTCGACGTTGTGGACCCGGGCGAGCAGACGGCCGAGGCCGGCCTGGAACGCGCCGACCGCGCGCTCTACGCCGCCAAGGCGGCCGGGCGCGACCGGTGCGAGGCGGCGCCGGCGCGGATCGCCGGGC
>CAXTDZ010000243.1:0-4253 GCA_964243035.1 uncultured Lichenihabitans sp. | reverse complement strand
GTTGTGCTCCTGCTGGGCGCGGGCCAGGGCGCGGTTGGACCGTTCGAGCCGGCCCGCCAGCACGCGCATCATCGCGATGCCCATGTCGGGGAAGCTCTTCATCAGGCCCAGGAGCTGCGCCTTGCCCACCACCAGCGTTTCGCAGCGGCAGGCGGCGCGGACGGTCGCGGTGCGGGGCATGTCGCACAGGATCGCCATGTCGCCCACGAAGTCGTTGCGGCCGACGGAGGCGACCTTGACCTCGCCCTCGCCCGCCCGGACGAACACGTCGGCCGTGCCCTTGATGATGACGTAGGCGGTGTCGCCCACGTCGCCCTCGCGGCACAGCGTGTCGCCCGGCTCGAAGGTCAGCCGCTGCGACGCGAAGGCCAGGAGCTTGAGCTTGTGCAGTTCGACGGAGGCGAAGATCGGCACTTCGCGCAGCACCTCCACGTCTTCCTTGAGCAGGCTCACGGCATCCTCCTCGTCGATCCCAGGCCGTCCCAAGCGCGCGCGACGGAGAGCCGCTGCAAGCTTCAGGCCGACGCGCGACGGCGCGTGTCGAACATGACGACGGCCGCGTCCTCCCCCGCTGTGTCGGCCGCGACCCGGCCGTGTTCCAGCTTGACGACCCGCGAAAAGTGCCCTTTCAGGTCGGGGTTTTCAAGGTTCCACAGCACCCCGAAGCCCTCCTCCCCCGGGCGGCCCGCGCGCGCCAGGACTTTTGCGAGGATGGCGGCCTGGGCCCGGTTGTCGAGCTGGCCCAGCGGGCGGTGGGCCACCAGCAGCTCGGGCCGGCGCAGCAGGGCGCGGGCGAGCGCGAGCTTCTGGCGCTGCACCGCGGTCAGGCGCTTGCCGCCGCTGCCGATGTTGAAGGCGAGCCCGGCCGCGAACACCTGCGCGCGCAAGCCGAGGTCGTCGATGATGGATTGGACCATGGCGGTCACGCGCACGTCGGCTTCGGCGATGCCGAAGGCCACGCGCCCCATCAGCACGTTGTCCTTGATGCTGGCCGCGTCGTTGTAGTGGTCCGGGTCGTAGAAGGCGATGTCGCGCCCGCCCGTCCCCACCGTGTCGTGGAAGCGCTGCCGGGCTTCGAGCAGCCGGTCGGTCAGGCCGCCGTCGAGCAGGCCCAGGCGGTCGCGGACCTCCACGTAGCCGAAGGCCAGGTCCAGGAAGATGGCCTGGTCGCCCGCCCGCACCTCGCGGAACGGCCGGGTGCCGACCCGTTTCAGCGCGGCCTGGAAGTCGGGCAACTGTTCGGGCGCCATCAGGCTGATCTCCTCGAACAGCGGGTTGTCGGGCTCCAACCCGTCGAACAGCTCCATGATGGTCTGGGCGACCTGCCGGCCCATGTCGAACAGGTCGGCGTCGAGGCCGCCCGCGGACAGCACGCGCCGCAGCACCGGGTTGGAGCCCAGCACCCGCTCCCCGAAAGCCTCGCTGACGGGCGTGCCGAACACCAGGTTCTCGCCCACGGAGGCCTGCGTGTTGTAGCGCAGCGGATCGAAGGGCTCGACGAGCTGGGTCAGGCTGGCGTCGGCGAGCCGCTTGCGGAAGTCGGCGCGCGACTCGACGAAGCGCGCGCGGATCTCCGCGTCGTCCCCCGGAAGCTGCCGGTTCAGGCCGAAGCTGACCACGTCGGTCTCCATCTCGACGTCGGCCAGCGCGTCGGCCAGCGCGCGCTCGATGTCGTCCGGGCCGGTGGCGCCGGCCGCCGCGAAGTCCACCCACTGCCCGCGCAGGTCGTAGCCGCTGCCGTCCGGGGCGCGGATGATCCGGTGGCGGGGCGCGACCGTGCTCGGCGCGAGGTTCACGTGGCGCAGCCCGTAGAGCAGCGCGTCGCGGATGTCGGATTGCGGAAAGAAGGTTTCCGTGGCCACGAAGGACACGCGGCGCCCGGTGACGGCGAGCGGCCAATCCTTGAGCTCGCGGCCGCCCAGCGTGACGTGCCCGCGCTCGGGCGCGACCAGCCGGCCCACGACCTCGACCAGCGTCTCGCCGCCGCCCGTCGACGACCCGTCCAGGGCGACGTCGTCGCGCAGGCCCATGCGGAAGGAGAAGGTGTCGAGCAGCCGCGTGCCCGTGACGTCGGTCACGGTGACGTCGCGGAGCGCGAGCTCGCCCTTGAGCTCGGGCACGCTGGCCTCGGTGGAGGGCGGGGGCAGCAGCTCCACCGCGTCGTCCACGGAGAACTGCTCCATGACCTGGTTGTACTTGACCTCGACGTCCAGCCGCTGCTGGTCCCAGTCGATCAGGTCTTTGACGGGCGAGGGCAGGTCCTTGTAGGCGGAGATCACGGCGACGAGCTGGCCGATGTTGAGGCGGCCCGTGATCGCCAGGTAGCCGCCCACCATGTAGAACAGGAAGGGCGTCACCTGGGCCAAGAGGTTGTTCAGGAACTTGACGAAGAACTTCCACTGGTAGAGCGAGAAGCGGATTGCGAAGATGCCGGTCAGGCGCTCGGCCAGCTCGGCGCGCTGGTAGTTCGACGTGTCGTTGGTGTGGATGGAGGCGATGTCGTCGATGATCTCGCCGATGCGGCCCGCGAGCGCGCGGGACGACAACTGCCGCTGCCGCCCGAGAACGAGCTGCTTGCGCCGCATCCGCGGGATCACCACGCCCTGCACCAGCAGGAGCGACACCGCGATCAGCCCCAGCGAGAAGTTCTGCACCAGGATGAACACGACGGAGGTGACGATCTGGCCGCCCAGGAACACCGGCTGGACGTAGGCGTCGCCGATGAAGCCGCCCATCGGCTCCACCTCGTCCTTGATCATGGTGGCGATCTCGGCGGGCTTGACGCGGCGGAACTCGCTCGGCGGGAAGCGCAGCACGCGGTCGATCAGCTCGAAGCGGAGCTGGCCCAGCATCCGCTCGCCGAGCCGCCCCTTGAAGGTGTTGATGTAGAACTTGAACAGCCCGGTGACGATCACCAGGGCAAGGAACAGGGCGCTCAGCACGAACAGCGACCAGATCCGGTCGAGGTCGATGCCGTGCAGCACCTCCAGCGAGCCGCGGCGCGTGACGTAGGGGGCCGGCACCACGAGCTGGAAGTAGTGCTGGGTCTTGTCCGCGGTCTCGAACCCCTTCGCCTGGATCGGCCCGTTGACGATGTACTTGGGCAGGTCCAGCATCACGAAGTTGAACGGCATGGACGCCAGGATCACGAACAGGATCCAGAGCTGCTCCCTGCGGGTCTGCGTCCAGATGTAACGAAACAGGCTCGCGTTCATGCCCGCACGCTCGGTCCCTGAGACCCGAAGGTGCGGCAGTCGGGCGCGTTATGCAACCTGTCCGGCTCGGGCCCGCACGTCTCGCTCAAGGACCCGTTCCGTTTGCACCGCACCATCGAGACGGAAGGTGGTTGCGGGCCGCGGCAGGTCAAGGGCGCGGTCGACCGCGCGGGCGATCTGCTCGGGACCGGCCGCGTCGGGGTCGAGGGTCTGGGCGAAGCCGCGGGCGTGGAGGGCCGCGGCCCGGCGCCGCTGCTCCGTTTCGCCGCCCGACGCGTAGGGGACCAGGACGGGTCGGCAGCCGGGCGCCGCCATCAAGTCCGCCACCGTGTTGTAGCCGGCCTGGCTGATCGAGACGCGCGCGACGCGCAGCAGGTGGGGGAGGTCGGGCTCGAAGGTGCGCAGCGTCACGCCGGGCGCGGGCGGGGGCCGGCCGGCCTCGGGCAGGTTGGGCCCGGTCAGCACCAGCCAGGGCGCGTCGCGCAGCCGGCTGAGCGGCCGGGCCGCGACCGCGGCGCCGAGCAGCGCGGCCCCGACCGCGCCGCCGCCCGCGGACACCACCGCGTCGAAGCGCTCGATGGGCCGGGTGGGGGGCCCGGGGTCAGGGCCCACGAGCCCGGTGTGAACGGTGCGGTCGGCGATGGCGGCCGCGAGCGGGAAGGTGTCGGCGAGGCTCGCGAGGCCGGGGTCGCCGTGAACCAGGACGCGGTCGAAGAAGCGCCGCACGAGGTCGGCGGTTTCCCGGTCGCGGCCCGGCTTGCGGTCGGCCTGGAGGATGTCGCGCACGGAGGCCGCGACCACCGGCGGCCGGGCGCGCGAGCGGGCCGCCTCCAGCAGGGGCAGGAGCTCGAAGCGCATCGCCCGACGGCCGAAGGGGAAGGCCTCGACGAGCAGCACGTCCGGGTCCACGGCGCGGAACAGGCGGAGCAGCGCGTCGCGGCGCCCGGCCCGCTCGGCCTCGCCGAAGGGGGCGCCGTCGGGGCCGACCAGGTCCGCGAAGCCGCCCGGCCCCGCCTTGACGGGCGGCAGCGGCACAAC
>CAXTDZ010000242.1:0-4283 GCA_964243035.1 uncultured Lichenihabitans sp. | reverse complement strand
GGCCAGGGCCGCGACGTGCTGCTCCACCGCGGCCCGCCAGGGCGCGTCGGCGGGCGCGTCGGCCGCGAGCGCCCGCCACAGGGCCGTGGCGCGGGACTTGTCGCCGTCCTGCTCGGCCGCGAGCGCGAGGAAGAACCGGGCCTGGGGCAGCCCGGGGTCCTGGGCGAGGGCGCGCTCGAAATCCGCGCGGGCCTCGGCCGTCACGACCCCGTCGGCGGCCGCGACCCGGGCCTGGCCCAGGGCCGCGCGGCGGTCGGGCGCCTCGCCCTGGAGGCGCAGAACCGCGGCGTAGGCGTTGACGGCGTCGTCGAACCGACCCAGCCGCGCGTAGACGGGCGCCACGAGCGCGAAGCCGCGGCCGTCGTCGGGATGGGCCGCGAGATGCGCCTCGATCCTGGGAAGCGCCTCGGCGAGGTCGAAGCCGCTCTCGGTGGTGCGGGACGCGACCGGCATGTCGGGCCGGTCGGGCGCCCCGACCCGGAGATAAACCCAAAGCGACGCCGCGGGCATCAGGGCGAGCGCCGCCCCCACGGCGGCGAGCCGGCGCAAGCGGAACGCGCCGGGCGAGCCCGGGGGTGGCCCGGGCGCGGCGGCGCCTGCCGCCGCGAGGAGGCGGCGGCCGAGCTCGGCCCGGGTGGCCTCGGCCTCCGCCTCGCCCACCGCGCCGGCGGACACGTCCGCCTCGACCTCCGCGATCTGGCTGCGGTAGAAGGCGAGGTCGGCCGCGGCCTCGCCGCGCCTCGCGCGCGGGGCGGACAGGGGCCACACCAGGGCGAGCGTCGCCGCGCCGGTCATCAGGGCGAAGGCGACCCAGATCACCGGGCGGGGCTCCGGACGCGGATCAGTGCCGCGGGTGCCACGCCGCGCCTTTCGCGAGCAGGAAGGCCGACCCGGCACGCCGCCCTGCGGACCCGAGGCCCCGGATCATCGAGGCTCAGCCGGTGATGCTGTAGCTGCCGTCGGGATTCTGGCAGCCGCTGCCGTGGCCGACCTGGGGGCGGCCGCCCAGGAAGATGGTGCTGGTGAAGGCGCGGCAGGAGGACGCCGCGGCGGCGGCGGCGGGGACGGGCGCGCCGTCGGCGCCCGGGGCCGGCGCCTTGGGCGCCGCGGCGGCGGGCTCGACGAAGCCGAAGGTGCCGTTGTCGCCCTTCCAAGACTTGCGCGTGCCGGTGGCGAGCGCGTCCTGCTCGGCCGCGAGGGCCTTGTCGCGGGTCTTCTGGGTGAGCCTGGTGCCGACCGGACCTTCCAGGAAGGTCCCGTAGACCACCGGCGGCGGCGCGGGCGGGGTCGCGACCACGGGTTCGGCGGTCGAGGCGAACGGCGACACGCTGGAAGACGTGAGCGAGCAGCCCCCGAGCAGCCCCGCCGCGGCCGCGGCGCCCGCGACCCATGAAACGCGCATCAAGACGGCAGCCCCGGTTCTCGTGAAGTCCTCGATGGCCGAGGTGCCTTACACGGGATTCGGGCGAAATTCCGTCAGCGAGCCCGGCAGGCGCAGCACCGCCCGCAGCCCGCCGAGCGGGCTGTCGTGCAGGGTGAACAGGCCCCCGTAGGCGCCCGCCAGGTCGGTGACGATGGACAAGCCAAGGCCGGAGCCGGGCTTGCTTTCGTCGAGCCTGCGGCCGCGCCGGGTCGCGAAGTCGCGCGCGTCCGCGGGCAGGCCGGGCCCGTCGTCGTCGACCGTCAGGCAGATGTCGGACGCGGTCCCCCCGCCGCCGGCCTCGGCCAGCTCGGCCTGCACGCGCACGGTGGTGGCGGCCCACTTGCCGGCGTTGTCGATCAGGTTGCCCACGAGGTCGTCGAAGTCCTGCCGCTCGCCCCGGAAGCGCAGGCCCTCGGGGACCTCGGCCGAGAAGTGCAGGCCGCGCTCGACGTAGATCTTGTCGAAGGTGCGCAGGAGCGCGTCCACCGAGCCCTTCACGTCCGTCGCGGTGCCGATCATGCCGACCCGGGCCGCGGCGCGGGCGCGGTCGAGGTAGTAGGCCACCTGGTCGCGCATGATCCGCGTTTGCTCGCGCACGAGCCGGGCCAGCTCGCGCGCGGTTTCATCGCTCTGGACGTCGGCCTCGTTGACGAGCACGCTCAGGGGCGTCTTCAGCGCGTGGGCGAGGTTGCCGACCTGGGTGCGGGCCCGCTCGACGACCTCGCGGTTGGAGCTGATGAGCAGGTTCAGCTCGCCCGCGAGCGGCGCCAAGTCGGGCGGGAAACGCCCGTCGATGCGCTCGCCCTCGCCGCGCCGGATCGCCGTGACCCCGGCCTGGATGCGGCGCAGCGGCCTGAGCCCGAAGCGGAGCTGGATGGCGGTGGACCCCACCAGGGCCAGGCCCAGCAGCGCGAAGGTGAAGCCGAGCAGGAGGTTGAAGCCCTGGATGTCGGCGGTCAGCTCCTCGGAGGAGGCCGCGACCTGGACCAGGTAGCGGCCGTCGTCGCCCGCCTCGATGTAGCGTTCGAGGACGCGCAGGCGCCGGTCGTCGGGGCCGGTCGCGTAGCCCTTGCGGATGCCCCCGGGGCCGACCGCCGCGCCGCTCCCCTCGGGCAGCGGCGACAGCCGCTCGGCGAACAGCGACTTCGAGGCGCGGACGTCCGGCTTGGGGCCGTCGAGCCGCGTGATCTGCCAGTACCAGCCCGACAGCGGCAGCTCGAACAGCGGCTCGCTGAGCTGTCCCGCGGCGCCCCGGCTGTCGTCGCTGGCCGCGACGTCGGCGATCAGCGCGCGCAGGTACACGCCCAGGCGCTCGTCGAAGTCGCCCTCGGCGGCCTGGAAGTTGACGGCCGACAGGATGAACCCCGCCGCGGCCAGGATCACCACGCTCCAGAAGGCGTTGAACAGGAAGAGCCGCGTCGCGATGGAGCGGCTGCCCAGCCACGCCCCGAGCGGCGTGCGCGGCTGCACGGGACCCTGCCCCTCGTCAGCGCGCGGGCTTGGCCGGGGCGGGCCGCCCGCGCTCGGCGGCCCCCGCCTCCGCCGCACCCTCGACCAGGTAGCCCAGACCGCGCATGGTCTGGATGATGTCCACGCCGAGCTTCTTGCGCAAGCGGCCCACGAACACCTCGATCGTGTTGGAGTCGCGGTCGAAGTCCTGGTCGTAGAGGTGCTCAACGAGCTCGGCGCGCGAGACCACGCGGCCGGAATGGTGCATGAGGTAGGACAGCAGGCGGTACTCGTGCGAGGTGAGCTTCACGGGCGCGCCGTCCACCAGCACGCGGCTCGCGCGCGTGTCGAGGCGGACGGGGCCGCTCGCCAGTTCCGCCGTGGCGTGGCCGGCCGCACGGCGCAGCAGCGCCCGCAGGCGCGCCAGCACCTCCTCGGTGTGGAAGGGCTTGCCCACGTAGTCGTCGGCGCCCGCGTCGAAGCCGCGGACCTTCTCGCTCCACCGGTCGCGCGCCGTGAGGATCAGCACGGGCGCGGTGCGCCCGGCCGCCCGCCAGGCTTCCAGCACCGAGATGCCGTCCTTCTTGGGCAGGCCGATGTCGAGCACGATCGCGTCGTAGGGCTCGGTCTCCCCCAGGAACTGGCCTTCCTCGCCGTCGAAGGCGCGGTCGACCGCGTAGCCCGCGCCTTCGAGGGCCGCGCACAACTGACGATTGAGGTTCTTGTCATCCTCGATGACGAGCAAGCGCACGGGGGAGTATCCTCGGGAAGGTATGGGTCACGGTTCGGGCGGGGCGTCGGGCAGCACGGGGATGCGGCCCAGCAGCGAACGGGGGCCTCCGGGCGGCGGCAGGGGCGGCTGCGGGTCGAGCGGGTCGCCCTTCTGCGCGTCCACCAGGAAGCGCATGAGCTCGCCGTCGCGCCGGAGCAGGTGCACCATGTAGACGACCTGGCCGTTGTAGCGGCACATCCTGATGCCGATCGGCTCGCCCTGCCCGCTCCGCGCGGCCACGATCATGGCGCGGAACGGCCGGATGAAGGCTTGCGTCTGCAGGAGGTCGCGGGTTTGGGGCGGCGGCAGGCATTGGAACTGGATGATGTCGGCCGGCGAGGCCAGCGAAGGCGCGGCCCACGCCAAGGCGCAGGCCACCGGAGCGATGGCGCGCGACAAACCTGTCATGCCGGCACAATCGGTTGCGAGGCGTGAACCAGGCGTGAACGGCGTCGCGGCTCACGGGTCGCGCCCGGGTGGGCGCGCAAACCTCCGGGGCGTGCTAACGGGTGCGCGGGGACGGAGATCTGGTCAGAGGGCATGAAGACGCGACCGAACCACAGGGCTTCCGGCGCCCGCTCGCGCGCCGGGCAGCCGCGGGACCCGCGCCCCGACCCGGGCCCGCGGCCGCCGCGCTTC
>CAXTDZ010000241.1:0-4302 GCA_964243035.1 uncultured Lichenihabitans sp. | reverse complement strand
GGCGCGGGCGGCGGGCGCCGAGGTGCTCGCCGTCGGCCGCGGCTACGGCCGGGCCTGTTTCGAGGGCGCGACCGCCGCCGCCGACTGCGCGGTGGTGGCCTTCATGGACGGCGACGGCGCCGACCGGCCCGAGGTGATCGGCGACCTCGCGCGACCGGTCGCCGAGGGCTCCCTCGACTTCGTGATCGGCTCGCGCACCCGGGGGCCGCGGGAACCCGGCAGCATGGGCCTCCACCAGGTCGTGGCCGGCCACCTCATCGGCCGGCTGACGGGGAGCTGGTACGGGGTCCGCTACACCGACATGGGCGCCTTCCGCGCCATCCGCCGCGACGCGCTCCTGGGTTTGGGGATGCGCGAGATGAGCTACGGCTGGAACATCGAGATGCAGATGCGCGCGGCCCGCGCGGGCCTGCGGGTGCTCGAAGTGCCGGTGCCCTACGGGGCGCGCGTGGCGGGCCGCTCCAAGGTCGCGGGCTCGCTGCGCGGCACCCTGCGCGCCGGGACGCGCATCGCAGCCACCGTCCTGCGCGTCGCCCGTTCGCCCATGCCCGCCCGCTAACCGCAAGCGCGAGACCCCGCCCTTGACCGACCTGTTCCAACCCCGTCCCTCGGCCGCCGACGGGCCTGCTGTCGCCTCGCCCCTGCTGGCCCGTGACGACTACTGGGCGCCGTCCGTGTTCCGTCCGGAGAACATGCTGCGCGAGGCCCGGCGGCAGAAGGGCCTGGCCGCGGGCCGCGTTCCCCGGGTCTGCATCCTCGACCCCGACGGCGACGTGGTCCACCACGTCCGATCCCGGCTCGCCGCGACGCGGTCGGAGCTTTGGGCGTGCTACCACAGCCACCTGTGGGCGTGGGAGGACGAGGCGGGGCGCTTCGGCGTGGTGGGCAGCGCGGTGGGCGGGTCCTTCGCGGTTCTCGTGGCCGAGCAACTGTTTGCGTCGGGCTGCGAGCTGCTGATCAGCCTGTCCTCGGCGGGCCAGATCGCGCCGCACTGCGAGGCGCCGGCCTACGTCCTGATCGACCGCGCCCTGCGCGACGAGGGCACGAGCCACCACTACCTGCCGCCGCGCCCCTTCGTCGACGCCGACCCCGCCCTGGTCGACCTGGCCGAGGCCGCGATGATGGAAGCCGAGGCCGGGCGGCTGTTCCGCGGCGCGAGCTGGACCACGGACGCGCCGTTCCGCGAGACCGTGGCCGCGATCGACGCGCGGCGGCGGCAGGGCGTCCTGGTCGTGGAGATGGAGGCGGCCTCCCTGCTCGCCTTCGGGCAGGCCGCCGGCCGCGCCGTGGTGTGCCTGGCCCACGTCACCAACCAGCTCGGATGCGTCGAGGGCGACTTCGAGAAGGGTTTGGAGAACGGCGCGGTGCAGTCGCTGGCCCTGGCGCGGGCCATCGGCCGGCACTGGCAGACCCTCGCGGACGGGCGCCGGGGCGCCGCGTCCGCGACCGCCTGACCATCCGCGGTGCGTGCCGCCCTTCACCCTCGCGGCGACCTGTTCCGGCGACGGCGAGCCCCGGCGCCCCAAAGCCTCCCAACGGCATCGTGACCGCGGCGCGCGCCTTCCCGCCGGTCCCGTCCCGCGCGGCCTCGGCCCTCCGGGCCGGCATCCGGTCGGCAGGCGACGCCGTGGCGCCGTGGCTCGACCTGGCCATGCGGCTGTGGCTGGCCCCGAGCATCCTGACCCGCGACGTCCTCGACGCCATGCACGGGACCGCACCCGCGATGGCGGGAAGCGGCGCGATGGTTGCGGCGGTCAACCACCTGGTCGCCTCACCGACCGGCGTCCTCATCCAGGCCCTGTGCCCGTTCCTGCTCCTGCTGGGCCTGGGAAGCCGTTTCGCCGCGACCGCGCTGCTGGTGCAGGTCGTGCTCCTGCGCGGCCCCGACGCGGTCGACGGCCTGTTCCTGTCCTGGGCGCTGCTGCTCGGCTGGACGGTCGTGGTCGGGCCCGGCCCCGTGTCGCTCGACGCGCTGCTCGGGCGCGGCCTGGACGCCAGCGCCGTTCCCGGGTCCCTGGCGGCCACCCGCGCTTTCTCCTGGATCACGCGCCGCCTGGGCCCCGCCTACCAGCTCCTCGTGCGGCTCTGGGTAGCCGCCGTGTTCCTGGCGCGGGCGGGCTTGGCGCCGGAAGGCGGCGAGGGTTTGGGCACGGGTCTGCCCTGGCTCGGCGACCTGCCCGACCACGCCGGCCTGCTCCCCGCGATCCCGTCCCTGCTGGTCGGCGCGCTGCTCGCCCTGGGCTTCGGCACGCGGGTCTGCACCCTGGCCCTGCTGCTCGCGGTCGCGCTCGGCCATCCGGGCCTGGCGATGCAGGACCGCCTGTTCTGGGCGTTGCTGCTCGGCGTGCTGGCCTGCGCCGGGCCGGGGCCGCTCGCGCTGGACGCGCTCGTCGCGCGCGCCGCGGAGGCCGCCGGCCGCCGGATGCTGAGCGTGGACGGGACGCTGCCGCACGTCGTGGTGCTCGGCGGCGGGTTCGGCGGCGTGGCGGCGGCGCGCGGCCTGCGCGGCGCGCCCTGCCGCGTGACGGTGGTCGACCGCAACAACCACCACGTCTTCCAGCCGCTGCTCTACCAGGTCGCCACCGCGGGGCTGTCGCCGGCGGCCATCGCGACGCCGATCCGCAGCCTGTTCCGGACGCAGGCCAACGTGAGCGTCTCGAAGGCAGGCCGGCCCCGAAACCCTTCAGCTATCGCCACCCCGGCAGCCTCGCCACCATCGGCCGCCGCGCCGCGGTGGCGGAGTTCGGGCCCGTGCGGCTGCGCGGCGCGCTGGCCTGGTGGGTGTGGGGCACGGTCCACATCCTGTTCCTGGCGGGCGGCCGCAACCGGGCGTCCGTCATGCTGGACTGGGCGTGGGCCTACGTCACCTACCGGCGCGGCAGCCGGCTCATCACGGACGCGCCGTCCCGCGAAGGGGCCTAAGAAGCGTCGAGGCCCGCGGTAGGCTGTGCGTCGGAGCCGCCCGCCTCCTCGGACGCGGCGCCGGACGGTGGTCTCGACCAACTCGCGCGGGAGGTCGCCGCCGCGGAAGCGCCCGTGCCGTTTCTTGGAGGAGGTGGACTGGTCGGGCGACGTCACCTTCCGGCCCGAGCCGGCGGCGCGTCGTGGCCGCGGTTGGGATCAGCCGCCCTGCAGGCTCGGGTAGTCGGTGTAGCCGTGCGCGCCGCCGCCGTAGGCCGTGTCGTAGGCGAAGGCGTTGAAGCCCGCACCCGCGCGGATGCGCGCCGGAAGGTCGGGGTTGGCGATGAAGAGCCTGCCGAAGGCGACGGCATCCGCGGAGCCGTCGGCCACCATCCTCTCCCCGTCGGCCGGGCCGAGCCCGCCGTTGACGATCACCGACCCGCCGAAGTGCGGCCTCACGTCCCGCAGGATCTGCGGCAGGGCGGGCTTGCCGGTCGCGAAGGCGAGCGTGTCGGCCAGGTGGAGGTAGCCGACCCCCTTGTCCCGGAGCATCGCGGCGGCGTGGCCGTAGGTCAGTGGCGGATCGTCGTCCATCGCGTGGTTGTAGGGCGCGTAAGGGGACAGGCGGACGCCGACCCGATCCGGCGGGAAGGCCGCGACGGCCGCGTCGACGACCTCCCCCAGGAACCGCGCCCGGTTCTCGACCGGGCCGCCGTAGCGGTCCGTCCGGCGGTTGGTCGACGACGACAGGAACTGGTGGGGAAGGTAGCCGTTCGCGGCGTGGATCTCGACGCCGTCGAAGCCTGCGGCCTTGGCGTTCGCGGCGGCGGCCCGGTACTCCTCGACCACGGCTTCGACCTCGCCGGTCGACAGGGCGCGCGACGGCGTCGCCCTGATCTTCACGTAGCGGCCGTTGGCCAGCTCGGCCCACACCTCCAGCGCGTCCAGGTCGTCGTTGACCCCGGAGGGCGACACCGGCTCGTTGCCGTCGAGCACCCCCTTGGCGCCGACGCGGCCGCCGTGCCAGAGCTGGAGCAGGATGCGGCCGCCGCGGGCGTGGACGGCTCCGGTGACCGAGCGCCATCCCTCGACCTGGTCGGGGCGCCAGATGCCGGGCGCGCCCTCGAAGGCGCGGGACAGCGGGCCCACGTTGGTCGCCTCGGCGATGATCAACCCGGCCGACGCGCGCTGGACGTAGTACTCGACGGCGAGCGCGCCCGGAACCCCGGAGGCGCCGGCACGCGCGCGCGTCAGCGGGGCCATGAGGACCCGGTTGGGAAGGTCGAGCCCGCCGATCCGAACCGGATCGTTCAGGGTGAGGGCCTGCGACATGGGTGAACTCCTGAGCTAGTGTCCTGATTCGGAAGTTTGGAGCGAAGGGCGCCTTTGTTCCTGCTCGCC
>CAXTDZ010000240.1:0-4316 GCA_964243035.1 uncultured Lichenihabitans sp. | reverse complement strand
GCTCCGGCCCCCGCGCGAGCTGCGACCCCGGCGGCTCCCGCCCGGCCCGCGGCCCCCAGCCGCCCGCAGACCGGCGTCGTGCTGCGCACCCTGACGGAGGAAGAGCGCGAGGCCCGCGCCCGCGCCCTGGTCGACGCCAAGTCCCGCGAGGTCGAGGACCGGCGCCGCGCCGAGATCGAGGCGGCCGAGCGCGTCCGCCGCGAGGCCGCCGAGAAGATCGAGCGCGAGGCCGCCGAGGCGCGCAAGCGCGACGAGGAAGCCCGCCGCGCCGTGGAGATGGAAGCCAAGCGCAAGGCGGAAGCCGAGGCCCAGCGCCGCCTGCCCGCGGGCGGCACGGACGCGGCCGGCCGCAGGCTGCCCGTGGGCGCCTCCGCCTCGCCCTTGAACCCGCTCGGCGACGACCCGACCCGGCGTTTGATCCGCCCCGTCACGGCGCCCAAGCTGCCGATGCCCACGCGGCCCACCCGCGGCGCCGACCAGCGCAACCGCGGCCGCCTCACCGTGACCTCGGCCACCTCCGAGCAGGAGGACCGCATGCGCTCGGTCGCGGCCTTCAAGCGCCGCGTCCAGCGCATGAAGGGCAGTGCCGAGCCCAAGGAGAAGCTGTCCCGCGAGATCGTGCTGCCCGAAACCATCACGATCCAGGAGCTCGCCAACCGCATGTCGGAGCGGGCCGTGGACGTGATCCGGCTGCTGATGCGCCAGGGCCAGATGGCCAAGATCACCGACTCGATCGACGCCGACACGGCCCAGCTCATCGCCGAGGACCTGGGCCACACGGTCCGCCGCGTCGCCGAGTCGGACGTGGAGGAGGGCCTGTTCGACGCGCCTGACGCGGACGACCACCTCGCCTCGCGCTCGCCCGTGGTCACCATCATGGGCCACGTCGATCACGGCAAGACCTCGCTGCTCGACGCCATCCGCCACGCCAACGTCGTGTCGGGCGAGGCGGGCGGCATCACCCAGCACATCGGCGCCTACCAGGTGACGGCGCCGGGCGGCAACCCCATCACCTTCATCGACACGCCCGGCCACGCGGCCTTCACGGCCATGCGGGCGCGCGGGGCCAAGGTGACGGATCTGGTCGTGCTGGTGGTGGCGGCCGACGACGGGGTCATGCCGCAGACGGCCGAGGCGATCTCCCACGCGCGCGCCGCGGGCGTGCCGATGATCGTGGCCATCAACAAGATCGACAAGAGCGACGCCAAGCCCGAGCGCGTCCGCGCCGAGCTGCTCCAGTATGACGTGCAGGTCGAGAGCCTGGGGGGCGAGGTGCTGGAGGTCGAGGTTTCGGCGCTGCGCAAGACCAACCTCGAAAAGCTGCTCGAAACCATCGAGCTGCAGGCCGAGGTGCTGGACCTCAAGGCCAACCCGGACCGCGAGGCCGAGGGCACCGTCATCGAGGCGCGCCTCGACCGCGGGCGCGGCCCCGTGGCGACCGTGCTGGTGCAGCGCGGCACCCTGAAGGTGGGCGACCTGATCGTCGCGGGCTCCGTGTCGGGCCGCGTTCGCGCGCTGCTCGACGACAAGGGCACGGCCGTGTCCGAGGCCGGCCCGTCGGTGCCCGTGGAGGTGCTGGGCTTCTCGGGCGCGCCCGACGCGGGCGACCGCGTGGCCGTGGTCGACTCCGAGGCCCGCGCGCGCGAGATCACCGAGTACCGGGAGCGCCAGAAGCGCGACAAGCTCGCGGCCCGCGGCGGCACCGTGCGCGGCTCGCTGGCCGACATGATGAACCAGCTCAAGACGGCGGGCCGCAAGGAGTTCCCGCTGCTCATCAAGGGCGACGTGCAGGGCTCGGTCGAGGCCATCATCGCGACGCTGGAGAAGCTCGGCACCGAGGAGGTCATGGCGCGCGTGGTCCACGCGGGCGTCGGCGGCGTCACCGAGTCCGACGTGACGCTCGCCGAGGCCTCGGGCGCCGTGGTGCTGGGCTTCAACGTGCGCGCCCACAAGGAGGCGCGCTCGCTGGCCGAGCAGAACGGCACCGAGATCCGCTACTACAACATCATCTACAACCTCGTGGACGACGTGAAGGACGCGATGTCGGGCCTGCTCGCCCCGACCCTGCGCGAGGAGATGTTGGGCAACGCCACGATTCTGGAGGTGTTCAACATCTCCAAGGTCGGCAAGGTCGCGGGCTGCCGCATCACCGACGGCACCGTGCAGCGCGGCGCCCACGTGCGCCTCATCCGCGACAACGTGGTGGTGCACGAGGGCAAGCTCTCGACGCTCAAGCGCTTCAAGGACGAGGTTCGCGAGGTGGTGGCCGGCCAGGAATGCGGCATGGCCTTCGAGAACTACCAGGACATGCGCCAGAACGACGTGATCGAGTGTTACCTGGTTCACTCCGAGAAGCGGTCGCTCTGACCCACCCCGAGCCCGTTTGACCCCGATCAGGCGGGCCGTCCTCCGGGGCGGCCCGCCCTCGTTTCGGGGCTCCGTTTCCACCCGCCTCTCCACGGTCCACGATCCATGGCCAAGCCGCAGCCGTCCCGGTCCGAGCCGTCGCAGCGCATGTTGCGCGTGGGCGAGGTCGTGCGGCACGCCGTAGCCGACCTGCTCAGCCGCGGCCTCGTGCAGGACCCCGTGCTGGACGGTCACGTCGTGACCGTGCCGGAGGTGCGCATGTCGCCCGACCTCAAGCTCGCGACCGTGTTCGTGATGCCGCTCGGCGGCAAAGACGTGAACCCCGTCCTCCAGGCGCTCGACCGCAACCGGCGGTTCATCCGCACGGAGGTGGCCCACAAGGCCAACCTGCGCTTCGCGCCCGACGTGCGCTTCCGCGTCGACGAGAGTTTCGAGAAGTCGGCGCGCATCGACCGCCTGCTGAACTCCCCGGAAGTCCGGCGCGACCTGGCCGCGCCCGACGGCCACGAGCCCGACCAGGCCTGACCGGCCCTTTCCCGAAAGCCCGCCCCCCTTGTCCCAGATCACTCCCGATGGTGCCCCCGAGTCCCACGCCCGGGTTCAGCCCCGCCCCAAGAAGCGCGAGGTGAACGGCTGGCTGGTGTTCGACAAGCCGGTCGGCATGACCTCGACCTACGCCGTGGGCCGGCTGAAGCACCTGTTCAACGCCAAGAAGGCGGGCCACGCGGGCACGCTCGACCCGCTCGCCTCGGGCCTGCTGCCGATCGCTTTCGGGGAGGCCACCAAGACCGTCCCCTTCGTGCAGGACGGTGAGAAGGCCTACCGCTTCACGGTGCGCTGGGGCGAGCAGACCGACACGGACGACGCCGAGGGCGAGGTGGTCGCCACCGCCGAGGCCCGGCCCTCGCCCGAGGCGATCCGCGCCGCCCTGCCCCGCTTCACGGGCGAGCTGATGCAGCGGCCGCCGGCCTTCTCGGCCATCAAGGTGAACGGCGAGCGGGCCTACGACCGCGCGCGCGGGGGCGAGGCGGTCGAGCTGCCGCCGCGCCCCGTCACGGTTCACGCCCTCGACCTCGTGTCGGCCGAGGGCGACGCGGCGACGTTCGAAGCGCAGTGCGGCAAGGGCACCTACGTGCGCGCCATCGCGCGCGACCTCGGAGAAGCGCTGGGCTGCCTGGGCCACGTCACGGCCCTGCGGCGCACCCGGGTCGGGCCGCTGCTCGAAGCCCACGCCGTGGGCCTCGACGCGCTCGAAGCCGAGGGCGCCGTCCCGGGCGACCACCTGCTCCCCGTCGAGGCGGGCCTGAGCGAGATCGCCCACGTGGCGGTGAACCGGGACGCCGCGGCGCGGCTCCGGCGCGGCCAGAACCTGCTGCTGGTCGGGCGCGACGCCCCCGCGGTGGGGGACTGGGCCTACGCGACCTGCGGGGGCACGGTGGTGGCCTTCGGTCCCGTGGACGGGGGCGCGCTGGTGCCGCACCGGGTGTTCAACCTGCGCTTCTGAGCATGGCCGTGGCCGGCCCGGCCCCGATGGCCGCGCGCGCGGCCGACCGGCCCAACGCCGTGGCCGAGGTGCTGATCCCGGTCGCGGTTGACCAAAGCTACTCCTACCGGGTCCCACCCGAGCTGGAGCTGGCGCCCGGCGACTTCGTCACGGTGCCGCTCGGGACCCGGCAAGCCTACGGCGTCGTGTGGGAGATGAGCCGCCCCGCCTCGGGCGGCGGCAACCTGAAGGCGGTGGTGGGCCGCAGAAACCTCCCACCCCTGCGCCAGCCCCTGCGCGACCTCGTCGACTGGGTGGCGCGCTGGACCCTGATGCCGCGCGGCATGGTGCTGCGCATGGCGATCCGCGCGCCGGAGTTCGGCGGCCCGGACGCAGCCCGCACGGGTTACCGCGCCGCGGGCGCGCCGCCGCCGAGGCTGACGGCGGCCCGCGCGCGGGTGCTGGC
>CAXTDZ010000239.1:0-4316 GCA_964243035.1 uncultured Lichenihabitans sp. | reverse complement strand
TCGTAGGCTTCCAGCACGTCGCCGATCAGGCCGGTGTCGTTCATGGCGAACTGGAGGCTCAACTTGTCGAGCCGCATCCCGGGGCCGGGGCGCTTGCCGTAGAACGAGAGCGACATCTTCGACGCGTCGGCGAGGTCGAAGGTCAGGTGGTCGGGCCCCTGCGCGCCCACGCCCGAGCCCGCCGGGAACATGCTCTTGGGCGGCTCGCGGAACGCGATGGAGATGATGCGCTGGCCCTCGGCCATCCTCTTGCCGGTGCGCAGGAAGAAGGGCACGCCCGCCCAGCGCCAGTTGTCGATCCGGCACTTGAGCGCGATGAAGGTCTCGGTCTCGGATTCGGGGTCGACGCCCTCCTCGTCGCGGTAGCCCACGTACTGCCCGCGCACCACGTCGCGCGGGTCGATGGGCAGCATGGAGCGGAACACCTTGTTCTTCTCCTCGCTGATGGGGGCGGGCTCCAGCGAGGTGGGGGGCTCCATGGCCATGAAGCCCAGGATCTGGAACAGGTGGGTCACCACCATGTCGCGGTAGGCGCCGGTCGCCTCGTAGAAGCGCGAGCGCTGGTTGAGCCCCAGCGTTTCGGGCACGTCGATCTGCACGTGGTCGATGAACTGGCGGTTCCAGATCGGCTCGAACAGCCCGTTGGCGAAGCGGAAGGCCAGGATGTTCTGGGCCGGCTCCTTGCCCAGGAAGTGGTCGATGCGGAAGATGCGCTCCTCGCCGAAGACGTCGTGCAGCCTGTTGTTGAGCGACACGGCGCTTTCGAGGTCGGTGCCGAAGGGCTTCTCCATGATGACGCGCGCCCGCTCCACGAGGTCGGCGTCCTTGAGCAGGGTCACGGCCGGCAGCGCCGCGGCGGGCGGCACGCTCAGGTAGTGGACGAGGCGGCTCTCGCCCGTGAAGGAGGCCTGCGCGGCCTCCACCGCGGCGCGCAGGGCGGGGGCGCCCGCAGCCAGCGGCACGTAGTCCAGGTTGCCCGCGAAGGCGGCCCAGTCGGCGTCGTCGACGCGCCGGGTGGAGAACTGGTCGAGCGCGGCGCGCGCGAGCGCGCGGAACCCGTCCGGGTCGAGGTTGTCCAGCGACACGCCGATCACCCGGCAGCCGGGGATGAAGCCCGCGGTCGCCAGGTGGAACAGCCCCGGCAGCAGCTTGCGGCGGGACAGGTCGCCCGTGGCCCCGACCAGGACGACGACTTGCGGGTAGCCCGGGCCGACCCCTCGCGGAACCCTCTTCATGACACGACCCCCGTTGCGGTTGCGGGTGCCCCGCAGGAGCCTCCGCCTGCACCGGCCCATCCTGCATCATCGATGCCGACGGGAGGGTGACAGCGGCGGCTTTCGCCAACCTGTCGGGGTCGGCAGGGGCCGGCAGTCCCGCATTGTCGAGACGAGACCGGCGCCGCTCAGGCCTCGCCGTCCTGCGGGCGCCGGCGCGGCTGGGCCGGGCGCGACCAGGACGCGCAAACCTCCGCCGACGGCTTCGCCTTGGCCCGCTTGCGCCGGGTGCCGCGCGCCTCCAGCTCGCTCTTCACCCGGGCCGAGCGGAGCTGGAGTTCGGCGCGCAGCCGCGCGCGCTGCTCCTTCAGGTCGCGGGCGATCTGCTCGCGCTTGGCCTTGAGCTTGTCGATCATGTCCGGCTTGTCGTCGAGGCGCCCCGCGGCCCCCGCGGCCGAGCCGGGCGGCCGGTAGATCCAGACGCGGGCGGGGGGCAGGTTGAGCCACACGGGCGCCGACACCCGGGCCTCGAACCGGGTCGCCCAGGGCGAGCGGTGCCGGGGAACGGGCGAGGTCAGGCCGTAGGTGAACTGGACGAAGGGCCCGCGCGGGTGCAGGAGGGCGAAGGCCTCCGCGAGCAGCCGCAGCCGCTCCGGGTCGGGGCGGTTCAGGAGCGGGAGGCTCGACACAACCGCGGCGGCCGGCTCGTCGAGCAGCCCGCGCAGCGTGTCGCCGAGCGCGTAGGCGTCGCCCTGGACGACGTGGCAGCCCGGAAACCGCCGCGCGAGCAGCTTGCAGAAGGCCGCGTCGTATTCCACCAGCACGAGGCGGTCGGGCGCGACACCGCGGCGGATCAGGGCCTCGGTGACCGGCCCCGTTCCCGGCCCGAGCTCGATCACGGGCCCCGGGACCGCGGGGTCCACGTAGCGCGCCATGGTGCGCGACAGCGACCGGCCGGAGGGCGACACCGCGCCCGTGGCCTTGGGGTTCTCGAACCAGGTCTTGATGAACCTGGCCTCGTCCTCCCACCGCGCCCCCGCGGTCCGTCTCGGTTTCAGCCGCGGTCCGTCCGTCTCGAACACGAGTGCCCGTTCTTCCCCGCTCGGCCGGTCCGTGCGCCCCCGGCCGTTCAATGGCTCAACTGATCGAAGAAATCCTTGATTTTGTCAAAAAATCCCGCCGACTCGGGGTGGTTGGTCTTGGAGGAGATCGACTCGAACTCGGCCAGCAGCTCGCGCTGCCGCTTGCTGAGGTTCTGCGGCGTCTCGACCATGGCCTGGATGTAGAGGTCGCCGGTCTCGCGCGAGCGCAGGATCGGCATGCCCTTGCTCTTGATGCGGAACTGCTTGCCCGATTGGGTGCCCTCGGGGATGCGCACCTTGGCCTGGGTGCCGTCCACGGTCGGCACCGAGAACTCGCCGCCCAGCGCCGCCTGCACCATGGAGATCGGCACCCGGCAGTAGAGGTCCGCCCCGTCGCGCTGGAAGAACTGGTGCGGCTTCACGGCCAGGAAGATGTAGAGGTCGCCCGCAGGCCCCCCGCGCAGGCCCGCCTCGCCCTCGCCCGCGAGCCGGATGCGCGTGCCGTCCTCGACGCCCGCGGGGATGTTGACCGACAGCGCCCGGTCGCGGGTGACCCGGCCCGAGCCCGCGCACACCCCGCAGGGGCTGTCGATGATGTCGCCGCGACCCTGGCAGGTGGGGCAGGTCCGCTCGATGGCGAAGAAGCCCTGCTGGGCCCGCACGCGGCCGTGGCCCGCGCAGGTCGGGCACTGCCGCGGCTTCGAGCCGGCCTTGGCGCCCGTCCCCGAGCAGGCGTCGCAGGACACGGAGGTCGGGATGTTGACCGTGGAGGTGCGGCCCTTGAAGGCGTCCTCCAGCGTGATGTCGAGGTTGTAGCGCAGGTCCGAGCCGCGCTCGCGGCCGCCCCCGCGGCCGCCGCGCTGGCGCCCCATCATGTCGCCGAACAGGTCGTCGAAGATGTCGGCCATGGAGGAGCCGAAGCCCTCGCCCATGCCGCCGCCGCCCCCTCCCTCGAAGGCCGCGTGGCCGAAGCGGTCGTAGGCCGCGCGCTTCTGGCCGTCCGACAGGCACTGGTAGGCCTCGTTGACCTCCTTGAACTTGGCTTCCGCCACCTTGTCGCCCGGGTTGCGGTCCGGGTGGTACTGCATGGCGGCCTTGCGGAACGCCACCTTCAGCTCGGACTCGGTGACGGTCCGGGTCACGCCCAGGGTTTCGTAGAAGTCAGCTTTGGCCATGCCAGGCTCGTGCGCGTCCGGAGATCATTAGGCAAGGTGTAGGGGAAAAGGCCGAAGCCGGCGCGGGTCGGGCCCGCGCCGGCTTCGCCGTTTCCAAATCGAGCGGGCCGGCGGTCAGGCCCGGCGCTTCTGCTCGTCCTCGCCGACCTCCTTGAAGTCAGCGTCGATCACGTCCTCGGCTCCGCCCTCCGGGGCGCCGCCGGCCGCGCCCGCGGCGTCGCCCGCCTGGCTCGCCTTGTACATGGCCTCGCCCAGCTTCATGGAGGCCTGGGTCAGCTCGTTGGTGCGGGTCCGGATCGCCTCGACGTCCTCGCCTTCGAGCGCCGAGCGCAGGGCCGCGACCGCCGCCTCGACCGCGCTCTTGTCGGCCGCCGACACCTTGTCGCCGTACTCGGCCATCGACCGCTCGGTCGAGTGGACCATGGCCTCGCCCTGGTTGCGGACGTCGACCAGCTCGCGCCGCTTCTTGTCCTCGGCGGCGTGCAGCTCGGCGTCCTTGACCATCTTCTCGATGTCGGCGTCGCTGAGACCCCCCGAGGCCTGGATGCGGATCTGCTGCTCCTTGTTGGTGGCCTTGTCCTTGGCCGTCACGTTGACGATGCCGTTGGCGTCGATGTCGAAGGTGACCTCGATCTGCGGCACGCCGCGCGGCGCGGACGGGATGCCCACCAGGTCGAACTGGCCCAGCACCTTGTTGTCGGCCGCCATCTCGCGCTCGCCCTGGAACACCCGGATGGTCACGGCCGTCTGGTTGTCCTCGGCGGTGGAGAAGACCTGGCTCTTCTTGGTGGGGATCGTGGTGTTGCGGTCGATCAGCCGGGTGAACACGCCGCCCAGCGTCTCGA
>CAXTDZ010000238.1:0-4317 GCA_964243035.1 uncultured Lichenihabitans sp. | reverse complement strand
GAGGCCCAGGCGCCGCCGGTGCCGACGCCGCCCGTGCGCGACGTCGACGCCGAGCCGATCAAGCCCGAGCCGCCCAAGCCCGTGCCCAAGCCGCCGCCGCCCAAGCCCGTGCCGCCACCGCCGCCCAAGCCCGTGGCCATGCCCAAGCCGCCGCCCAAGCCCGAGATCGTCAAGCTGCACGACCCCGCGCCGGCGCCGAAGCCCCGCCCGGCCGAGAAGCCGAAGCTGGACCAGCTCGCCAAGCTCATCACCGAGGAGCCGACCGACACCACGCCTCCGCCCAAGCCCTCGCCCGCCCGCAAGCCCGCGCGCCAGCCCGCGACCGAGGACAGCAAGTTCGACCCCACCGACATCTCGCGGCTGCTCAGCCACGAGGCGCCGGCGCAGCGCGCCTCGGGCGCCCACGAGCCCGCCGCGCAGCGGGGCTCGGCGGGGCACGACGCGACCCGCGTCGCCTCGCTCGGCTCGCCCACCGCCAACGCCGAGAAGATGTCGCCCTCGCTGTGGGGGGCGCTCGACGGCTTCCTCCAGGACCAGTACCGCCAGTGCTGGAGCTACCTGGGGCTGAACGGCGCCACCACCTACGTGCCGCAGGTGCGCGTGCTCTACGCGCCCGACGGCTCGCTCCAGGCGCAGCCGGTGCTGACCAACCCGCCGTCGGACCCCGCCATGCGGAGCCTCGCCGACAGCGCGCTGCGCGCGGTGCGCCGCTGCAACCCGCTCAAGATCCCCGACCAGTTCGCGCCCTTCTACGACCAGTGGAAGGGCCGCGTGCTCCGCTTCGACCCGGAGGAGATGGCGGGCTGACCATGTCCCGCACCGGGCGCGCGTAAACGGCACGTTAACCATCCGGGCGGTTCTTGTTCACCGGACCACCGCGCCGGGCCGGGCTTCCCGGGCCGGCGCGGTTCGAGACGCGGAGGAGTTTTGGGCTTCATGATCACGCGACGCCACGCCCTCGCGACCCTGCTGGCGGCCGGCACGGCCGCCGCCGTCCGGCCCGTCGCGGCCGACGAGGAGCGCTTCCTGGACATCCGGCCCGGCGGGCAGTTCCACCCCGTCACGGTCGCGGTGACGAGTTTCGCGGGCGACGGGGGCGGGAAGGTCAGCGCCGTCATCACCAACAACTTCAAGCGCTCGGTCTTCCTGAGCCCCGTCGACCCGTCGGCCTTTCCCGAGCAGAGCCCCAACCCGGACGCCCCCCAGCTCTCGGCCTGGCAGAACGGCGCCGCGCAGTTCGTGCTCACCGGCCGCAGCGACCGGCAGGGCGGCAGCATCCACACCGAGTTCCGCCTGTGGGACGTGTCCAACGGCCAGCAGGTCGCGGGCGAGCAGTACACCACCGACGCCAGCAACGCGCGCCGCGTGGCCCACATCGTGTCGGACGCGGTGTTCACCCGCATCACGGGCGAGAAGGGCTTCTTCGACAGCCGCGTGGTGTTCGTGGACGAGCAGGGGCCGGCCAACAACCGCGTCAAGCGCCTGGCGATCATGGACCAGGACGGCGCCAACGTGAAGATGCTCACCCGCGGCGACCAGCTCGTGGTGACGCCGCGCTTCTCGCCCACCGCGCAGGAGGTCACCTACATGGCCTTCGGCGACGCCGACCCGAAAGTCTACCTGCTCAACATCGAGACCGGGCAGCGCGAGGTGGTGGGCAACTTCCCCGGCATGACCTTCGCGCCGCGCTTCTCGCCGGACGGCGGCAAGGTCGCGATGTCGCTGACGGAGGGCTCCAGCTCCAACATCTACGCGCTGGACCTGCGCTCGCGCGCCACCACCCGGCTCACCGACTCGGCCGCCATCGACACCTCGCCCTCCTACTCGCCCGACGGCTCGCAGATCGTGTTCGAGTCGGACCGCGGCGGCAGCCAGCAGATCTACGTGATGAGCGCCGAGGGCGGCGGCGCCAAGCGCCTGAGCTTCGGCGACGGCCGCTACTCCACCCCCGTGTGGTCGCCGAAGGGCGACTACATCGCCTTCACGCGCCAGAAGGGCGGCAGCTTCGCGATCGGGGTGATGAAGTCCAACGGCTCGGGCGAGCGCATCCTCACCGAGGGGTTCCACAACGAGGGGCCGACCTGGGCCCCGAACGGGCTCTACCTCATGTTCTTCCGCGATCCCGGCGGCAACTCCGGGTCGAAGATTTACATGACGGACGTGTTCGGCCGGGCGGAGTTCCCCGTGTCGACCGGCTCCTTCGCGTCCGACCCGGCCTGGGGCCCGCTGCTCGGCTGAGGGCGGGAAATTTGCCGCCGGGCCTGTGTCGGGGAGGTCACATTAGGGTCACGGTTTTGTGGAGAGCGGCGGTTCCGCCGTTGATTTGCGGCGCATTTGACGCAAACGTCCGGGCTGGGTCACCTCGGCCCCTTCGGGCGAAGGGGTGACGTGTTCCGGCGTAGACGGCACGGCATTGATGCTCGAACGGTTCTTGAACGCCCTCGTCCGCCGGGGGCAGCTGACGGTGACGCTTCCCGACGGTCGGCGGTTCACGGTGGGCGAGCGGGATCCCGCGATCCCGCCCGTCGCGGTGAGGCTCAGGGGCGCCCTCACTCCGCTCAAGCTCGCCCTCGACGCCGACCAGTTCCTGGGCGAAGCCTACATGGACGGCGACGTCGCCATGGAGCAGGGGTCGGTCTACGACCTCGTCGACCTCGCCATGCTCAATTTCGAGCTCCGGCCCTACCGGCCGCCCGGGCCGTTCCGGCGGGCCGCCTTCCGCGCCTCCGCGCTCGTGCACCAGATCAACACGCAGGCCCGCTCCCGGCGCAACGTCCACCACCACTACGACCTGTCCAACGACCTCTACCGGCTGTTCCTGGACGACGACCTCCAGTATTCCTGCGCCTACTTCGCCGAGCCGGACCTGGACATCGACGAGGCGCAGACCGCCAAGCGGCGCCACATCGCGGCCAAGCTGCTGCTGGCGCCGGGCCAGCGCGTGCTGGACATCGGCTGCGGCTGGGGCGGCCTGGCGCTGCACATCGCGCAAACGGCCGACGTGGAGGTGCTGGGCGTCACGCTGTCCGTGGAGCAGCTCGCGGTGGCGCGGCAGCGCGCGGAGGCGCTGGGCTTGGGCAACCGCGTGCGCTTCGAGCTGCGCGACTACCGCACGCTGAACCAGCCGTTCGACCGCATCGTCTCGGTGGGCATGTTCGAGCACGTGGGGACGCCGCAGTACGCCACCTATTTCGGGGCGATCCGCCGGCTGCTCACGCCCGACGGCGTGGCCCTTGTGCATTCGATCGGCCGCAACACGGGGCCGACCTCCACCAGCGCCTGGATCCGCAAGTACATCTTCCCGGGCGGCTACATCCCGGCCCTGTCGGAGGTGCTGCCGCGGGTGGAAGACACCGGGCTGTGGCTGACCGACCTCGAAGTCCTGCGCCTCCACTACGCCGAAACGCTGCGCCACTGGCGCGCGCGCTACATGGAGCGCAAGGCGGCGCTCCGCCCCAAGCACGACGCCCGCTTCGAGCGCATGTGGGAGTTCTACCTCGCGACGAGCGAGGCGTCGTTCCGGCACGGGGGCTTGATGGTGTTCCAGGCGCAGCTGGCGCGCCGCATCGACGCCGTGCCGCTGACCCGCGACTACATCACCCGCGCCGAGCACGAGGTCGCGACGCCCCACGCCCGCGCCGCGGAGTGATGTTGCGCTGACGCAACGCCCGCCGACGGGATGACCCGCGGCGCGGGTCGCGCCGCATTGCAGCCATCAACCCCTCCTTAACCACGTCCGGCGCCCGCGGGTGAGCCGTCGCGCGTCAAGGTTTCCAAAAACCTCCGCTTAACCAAGCGGGCCTAGAACTCGGGTCCGACAAGGGTTCAAGCGACGTCGAGGAGTTCCAATGGCTGCCATCTCGTCCAAATCGGCCGTGCGGCTGGCCGCCGTGGCGGCGGTCGGCCTGATGCTCACGGCCTGCGCCAAGAACAACGCCGACGAGACCGCCGCGCTGGCGGGGTTCGGGGCGGGGGGCGGCGCGGGCTACGGGCGCGGCGCCGCGACGCCCGGCAGCCCGCAGGACTTCACCGTCAACGTCGGCGACCGCGTGTTCTTCGACACCGACCAGACCGACCTCAACGCGGCCGGCCAGGCGACGCTGGACAAGCAGGCGCAGTGGCTCGCCCGCTACCCCCGCTACGCCTTCACGGTGGAGGGCCACGCCGACGAGCGCGGCACGCGCGAGTACAACTTCGCGCTGGGCGCGAAGCGGGCCGAGTCGGTCAAGGAGTACCTGGCCTCGCGCGGCATCGCGGCCTCGCGCATGCGGACCGTGTCCTACGGCAAGGAGCGGCCCGTGGCGGTGTGCAACGACA
>CAXTDZ010000237.1:0-4374 GCA_964243035.1 uncultured Lichenihabitans sp. | reverse complement strand
ATCTGGAGCCCGCTCGGGCCGCGCCTGATGCCCGCGGGCCCGGCCGCGGCGGCGCGGACCGCCTCCAGCCACCCTTCCCCGTCCAAGGGCGAGAGCCGGGTCAGGAGCGGGTCGTCGATGTCGCGGAAAGCCGGAACGTCCGATACGATCGCGGGCACGCGGGCCGCGAGCGCCTCGTGGGCGGGCAGGCCGTAGCCTTCCCCGAAGGTGGGCATCAGCAGCGCCCTGGCCCCGTCGAGGAGCGCCCGCAGGCCGGGCGTCGACAGGCCCCGCACCTCGATCACGTGGCGGCGCAGCGCGGGGCTGCGCTCCAGGAGGTCCACCACGGGGCCGAAGTGCCAGCCGCGGTTGCCGATCACCAGCAGGCGGGGCGCGGCGTCGCCCGCGCGGCGCACCAGCTCGCGCCAGGCGTGCAGCAGCGTCAGGTGGTTCTTGCGCGGCTCGATGGTGCTGCACACGACGAAGTAGGGCGCGGCGCCCGCCAGCGCCGGGTCGGGGTCGCGCGCGCCCAGGAAAGTGGGCGACATGGGTGTGGGGGCCACCAGCACGGGGAAGCCCGCGCGGCCGATCGAGGCGAGGTGGGCGTCGAGCGCCTCCTTGACGCAGGGCGTCGTCACCACCGCGCCCGCCCCGAACCGCGCGAGGTTGGCCATGCGCTTGGCGTGCCGCGGCGCCTCAGCGGCGCGGAAATATTCCGGCAGCTCAAGGGGCAGGAGGTCGTGGATGAAGAACACGGCCTTGACGTCGCGCCGGCGCTCCAGCCACTCGAAATAGGACGGAACCCACAGGGGGAACTGGCTCACGTTCACGTAGCGCGCGCCGCGCGGCAGGTGCCGCTCGGGCGTGCGGCCGAGCGGCAGGCCGTGGCTCGCGAACCAGCGCGCTACGGCCCGCGTGCGGCCCGAGCGCCCCCGCGCGATCCGCGTGGGGCCGACCGCGCCAGCGCCGCCGCTTTTGAGGCGCGCCACGACGGCCGCGTAGACGGGGTCGTCCCCCCCGGCCCGGGTCTCGCCCCAGTGCGCCGCGATGCCCTCCAGCGCCGCGCGGGCCGGGCCCACGGGCATCAGGCGCGGCCCGAGCGGGCTCCAGATCGCGCCGAACCGCTCGGACGGCGCGTCGGCCGCGAGGTAGTGGCGCGCGAACCCCGAGTCGACCCGGTCGATGCCGTTGGGCGTCACGTTGAACACCCGGGTGACGAGGCGGGTGATGTCGTAGGCGAAGGCGGGCAGCATCGCGCAAGGGCCTAGCACGGCGGGTCGGGGCCTGTCGAAGCGGGATCCGGCGGGTTGCGCGGGGGGCCCCGAGCCGGTACCCGTGCCGCCCATGCGCGACCGGACGATCCTCTGCATTCGCCACGGCGAGTCGGCCTTCAACGCGGCCTACGCGGGCGACGGCGTCGACCCCATGCTGTTCGACGCGCCCCTGACCGCGCGGGGACGGGCCCAGGTGGAGGCCGCGCGCGACAGGCTCCGCCCCGTGCCGGTCGACGTGGTGATCGCGACGCCGCTCACCCGCGCGCTGCAGACCGCGCTGGGGATTTTTGGCGACCACCCGAACCGCCCGGAGATCGTGGTGGAGGCGGGCCACCGCGAGCGGCTGGAAAGCAGCTGCGACCGGGGCCGCGCGCCGGCCGACCTCGCGGCCGAGTTCCCCCACCTCAAGCTCGACCACCTGCCCGCCGTCTGGTGGCACGCGGAGGGCGAGCCGGATGGCCGCGGGCTCCACGTCGAGCCGCTTCCCACCATGCTGGCGCGCATGGAGCGGTTCGCGGCGCTGGTGAAGGGGCGACCCGAACCCGTGATCGCGCTCGTGGGCCACGGCACCTTCTTCTTCCACCTGACCGGCCGCTGGCTCGACAACTGCGAGGTCTTCGACTGGCCGTGGGACGAAGCCGCAGCCGCGGCCCTGGCGGCCCCCACAGCTTAACTGGGCGGGGCCGGCGGACGCCCGGGTTGCGCGGGCGCCGTGGCCCGCAGGGCGGGAAAGGGGTGAGGTCCCCTCAGTAGCGGTTCAGGAGCCGCTGCAGGTAGTCCTGCTCCGCCTGCGATCGGTTCGGGTCGCTCAAGCGGCGGCGCAGCTCATCCAGGACGCGCTGGGCGCGCTGGGCGCCACCCGCCTTCGAACCAAGCTTGCCGTCGCTGCCGCCACCGTTTCCGCTGCGGTCGTGGTTGCGCCCCAGCGGGTCGGTGCCGCCGTCCTGCGCCGAGCCCTGGCCCTCGCGCCCCGTGCCCGGCCCGTCGCCCGAGTCCTCGCCCTGGCCCTGCGCCATCTGCTGGGCGAGGCCATTGGCACCCTGTTGAAGGCCCTGGAGGGCGCGGCCCTGCGCGTCCACCGCGCGGCGGGAGCCGGCCGGCCCCTGCGACAGGGCGCCCTCGGCGTCCTTCATGGCCCCCTCGGCGTCGCTCAGGCCCTGCTCGCCCTTCATGCCGAGGTCGCGCAGGCGCTTTTCGAGGCCCTGCAAGCGGTCGCGCAGAGCCTGCTGCTGGCTCTGAAGCTGCCGGCCCGCCTCGTCCTGTTCGCCGCCCCCGCCCTGCTGCGCGGACGGGTCGTCGGGCGTGTCGCCGCTGTCGGCCTGGTCGTCATCCTGGCCCGGGTTCCGCGCGGTCCCGTTCTGCCCGTCCCCGTTCGGCCGGGCGGCGCGGCGGGCGTCCTTGCCGCGCTTGAACGTCCGGTCGCGCAGCTCCTGCTGGTCGCGCGTCATGCGGTCCAGCTCGCTCATCTGGCGGTTGAGCTCGCGGCTCGCCTCGCCGCCCTGATCCCCCTGCGCGGTGCGCAGGTTGTCGAGCAGGTTCTGGAGCTGGTCCAGCATGCGCTGGGCCGTTTCCCCGTCGCCCCCGCGCGCCGCGTCCTCCATCTGCTGCAGCATGCGCTGGAGGTCCTGCGGGGTGACGCGCTTGGCGCCCGCGTCGAGCCGCCCCTGCTGCTGCCCCTTGCCGTCCCGCCGCATCATCTCGGCGAGCATCCTGTCCATGGCCTGGCGCAGGTCCTCGGTGAGCCGCTTCAACTCCTCGGGCGAGGCGCCGCGGAGGAGCGCGTCGTGCAGCGCGTGTTCGGCGGCGCGGAGGTCGCGCTGCGCCCGGCTCAGGTCGCCGTCCTCGATGCGCAGCGCCATCTGCCATAGGTAGTCCGCGAGCGCCACGAGGTCGGCGTCCGAGCGGGCTCGGGCGAGCCGCAGCCGGGCCGTCGACAGCCCCAGGAACACGGCGTCGGTGGTCCCGAACCGGTGGGGCGCGATTAGCAGGGCGTCGAGCGCGGTCCCGACCCGGTCGCGGTTGTCCGGGTCGAGCACCAGGTCCCGCCGCTGCTCGGCCAGCGCGCGGGCGAGCGGGACCGAGAAGGGACGGCTGGGAAGTCGCAGCCGGACGGGCGCGCCGAGGCCCACGTTGCCGCCCTCGTCCCTGGCGCTCAGCGTGAGCGCCACCTCGGCGCCGGCCCACGGATTGTCGGACAGGTCGACCGCGGTGTGGCCGACGCCGAGCCCCCCCGGCGCGCCGGGCAGGTCCAGCGCGAGCTTCGGGGGCGGCACCAGCGCGTGCGCGCCAACCGCACGGCCGTCGAGCACGGGCTCGCTGAGTCCCGCTTCGGCGCTCACCACGCCGTAGTCGTCGCCGATCCGGTAGTCGAGCCCGAAACCGCCGCGCCCGTTGGGCTTGGGCGGGCCCTGCAGCGCGATCGTGGGCGGCTGGTCGGGCACAACCGCGAAACTCACGGCCGCGAGCCGCTCCCCGTCGTGGGCCACGGCGAGCCGCGCCCGTCCGGTGAGCGTGAAACGGTGCTCGGCCCGGTCGGCGCCCCGGGACGGTCCGGCGGCGGCCTGCCCACCGGACGGCCCGGCGTGCTCGACGGGCTGCAACCCGCCCTCGGTTTGCAGGTCCAGGCCGCCCGCGCCCGCGGCGCGGACCACCACGGTGGAGCCCGCCGGCACCGTGACGGCCCGGTCGGGCTGGTCCGCGGCGTCGGGCGAGAACAGGACGGTCGGGGGCTTGCCCGTGTAGGCGGGCGGGTCCACCCAGGCGTCGACGCGGAAGCCCGCGCCCGGGCCGGCGCCGCCCCCCCCGCCGCGCCAATCGAAGGCCGCGGCGATCAGCCCGTCTTTGGCGGGCCCCGCCGCGAAGCCGGCCGCGACGAGCAGAAGAAGCACCAGCGCCCGCAGCGCGTAGGGGTCGTGGTCGGCCAGCCGCGGGGCGGGGCGGGCCACGGTGACGCGGGCCAGCACGGCATCCAGGCGCGCGCGATGGACGTCCCACAGCGCGCGGGTCAGCGGGTCGTGGCCGGGGTTGGCGAGCGCGTCCTCGTTGGCCGACACGGGCCGGTGCGGCACGCCCGCGTCCCGGTCGAGCCGGTCGAGCGCGCGGGCGCGGCTCGGCCGCGCAC
>CAXTDZ010000236.1:0-4457 GCA_964243035.1 uncultured Lichenihabitans sp. | reverse complement strand
TGGCGAGGCCGCGGGCCCGCGCCCGCAGCCGCAGCCCTCCGGCTGCGGCCCGCACCAGCCCGGGCCCGGCGCCCGCGTGCGCCACGAGCAGGTCGGCCACGGGGGCGCGCTCGGGCCACAGCCGGTCGATCATGGGGTGGCCGGGCTGCGCGCAGGAGTCGGTCAGGCTCAGGCCGGGGTCCCGCGCCTGCGCGGCCGTGACCGCCAGGGCGAGCTGCTTGCCGGGCGACAGCGCGCGGAGCGCCTCGTCGTAGGCGGTCTTCCAGAACCACGCGCGGTCGCCGGCGCGGAGCACGATCCCCATGGCGACCGGCCGGCCGTCGAGCTCCAGGCTGTCGATCCGGCAGCGGCCTTCCCCCGCGAGGTCGGCCGCGAGCGTGCGGGTGAACAGCGCGAGCGCGGGGTCCTGGCCGAGCGCGGTGCCGCGGCGCCCCTTCCAGCCGGCCGCCTCCAGCCGGAGGAACTGCTCGACCGCGCGGGCCACCGCGTCCGGCTCGCGAGCCGAGCGGACGTCCACGGAGCCCAGGTCGGCGAGCCGCCGCCGCTGCCGCCGCAGCTCCTTGGCGTGCGCGCCCCCCGCCGCCGTCCCGCCCGCCGCCGTCAGCACGGCCCGCGTTCGCTCCGCCACGGTCGCGTGCCGGACGGCGGTGCCCGCGAGCAGGAGGCCGAGCGGGCCGTGGCGGTTCACGCCCGTGCAGAGCAGGCCCGCGGTTCCCCGGCCCGAGCGGGCCAGCCAGCCGAGCAGGGCGTCGAGCGCGTCCGCGGCCCGGGCGGCGTCGAGCAGCGGGGCCGCGGTCACGGCCTGCTCGTGCAACCAGCCCCGCGCGACGAGCGACCGGCGGCGCTCCACGGCGCACAGGCCCACCAGGTACGGCGTCCCACCCTCGCCCGAAGCCCAGACCAGCGCGAAGAGCGGGCGCCGCGCGGGCGGCAGCCGCCGCGCGGCCGGCAGCGCGAACAGCGGGTCGAGGAAGATGTCGGGCTCCAGCGCGCGCCGGGCGAGGTCGGCCCAGGCGGCCTGGTGCCCGGCCACGCCCGCCAGGTCCGTGACGCTGACCGCCAAGCCCGCGCGGCCGGACGGCGGGGGGACGGCGCGGAGCGCGGGCCGGGAATGGGCAGGCATGGTTGGCTCGCGATGGGGGCGGCCGCGGGCCGCGTCGCGGCCGATGATGGCCTGCAATCCTGAATCGACCGTGCCCCGCGGGGGCCCGCGTCGCCGCGATCCCGCGGCCGAGCAGCCGTGGCCGCGCGGTCGCCCCGCCCGTCAGGGCGAGGTCGGCAGGGACGGGCCGCCGCGACGCCTCAGATGCGGATCGCGCCGCTGCCGATGCCCGCGAAACGGGCCGCGTCCAGCGCCACGTAGCCGGTGCGGTCGGGCGCCAGCATGAAGAGCGGGTCGCGCACGAGGCCGGGGTCGTAGGCCTCGCGGATCAGGTCGGTCTTGCGCTGCTTGAACGTGCCCGTCAGCTCCAGACCCTTGGGGAAGCGCAGGAACAGCGGCCAGGCGTAGTCGGGCAGCATGCGCCCGACGTGGTCGCGCAGCGCGGCATGATCGAAGGCGTGGGGGTCATCCACCAGCAGCGAGGCCATGCCGGCCCGGCCCTCGCGGCCCGGAACCCGGACCCCGTAGACGCACACGTCGCGGATGCCGGGCAGCCGGCCGATCGCCTCGGCGACCTCGGCGGTGGCGACGTTCTCGCCCTTCCAGCGGAAGGTGTCGCCGATGCGGTCCACGAAGTAGAAGTAGCCGCGCGCGTCCTGCCGCATCAGGTCGCCGGAGCGGAACCAGGCATCCCCGGGCTTGAACGCGTCGCGCAGCACCTTGGCCTCGGTGGCGCCCCGGTCGGAGTAGCCCTCGAACCGGTTGCCGGGCTTGGCGGGGTCGTCCAGGATCTCGCCGACCAGCTCGCCGGCCTGGCCCACGGGGGTCTGGCGGCAGCGGCCGTCGGGGCCGCGCACGACCTGCTCGGTCACGGGGTCGACGTCCACGATGCGGACGGGGAAGCGCCCCGCCACCCATTTGGGGATCCGCCCCACCGCGCCGGGCCTGGAGTCGAGGTTGAAGACCGTGCAGTTGCCCTCGGTCGCGGAATAGAACTCGACGATGTTGGGCAGGCCGAAGCGGTCGCGGAACGGGTGCCACACGTCGGGCCTGAGGCCGTTGCCCACGCAGAGCCGCACCCTGTGGCTCCGGTCCGCCTCGTTGGGCGGCGTGGCCAGCACGTAGCGGCACACCTCACCGATGTAGACGAACATGGTGCAGTTGTGGCGCGCGATGTCGGGGAAGAAGGTCTGGGCCGAGAAGCGCTCGCGGATCACGCAGGTGCCGCCCACCGTCAGCGCCATGCCGGGGGCGATCAAGCCGCCGTTGCTGTGGTACATGGGCAAGGCGTCGTAGACGCGGTCGTCGGCGGTGGAGTTGGTCACCGCCGCGAAGGCGTGCATGACGAGCTGCACGCGGTAGTGGTTGATGTTGGCGGCCTTGGGCAGGCCGGTGGTGCCCGACGTGTAGATGAAGATGCAGCGGTCGTTGATGGTGAGCGGCACCCGCTCGTCGGGCGCGAGGTCGTCGCCGGACCAGCGCTCAAGCCCCGCGTCCAGGCGCGGGTGCGCGGAGGCCTCCGCCTCGCCGTGGACCCAAACCGGCACCGCGCCCGCGACGCCGTCGGCGGCCTCCCTGTAGCGGTCGAGCAGGGCGGCGTCGACGATCGCGAGCTTGGCCCCCACGATGTTGACCGAATGGGCGAGCGAGGCGCCGGCCAGGTTGGTGTTGACCAGCGCGGTCACGCCGCCCGCCTTGGCGATGCCGGTCCAGACCGCGAGGTACTCGGGCCGGTTGGGCATCAGGAGGGCCACCACGTCGCCCTTGCCGATGCCCTGCGCGCGGGCCCAGCGCGCGTAGCGGTTGGCCCGCGCGTTCCAGGCGCGGTAGGTCAGCGTCTCGCGCTCGGAGGTGAGCGCCACGCGGTCGCCGTAGCGGGCCGCCAGGTCCTCGGCGAGGTCGCGCAGCGTCCGGGTCCGGTTGACGGCCACCGGCTTGGTGCGGCGCAGGGTGCGCAGGAGCCCGCGCGCGAAGGCCAACTCGCTCCTGACGCGTTCCAGCATACCGGGTGGGTTCCTCGCGAACCTTGGACGGTCGCCGTTCTAGCGACGGGGCGCGGCCGGGGAAAGCGCGGAAGCGCCCGCGCCCCGCTCAGAACAGGCCGGGGGCGCGGCCGGCCGCGAGCGCCGCGGCGTCGGGGCGGTCGACGGCGGGCGGCCCGAAGGCGGCCCACAGCCGCTCCACGGCGGGGCGGTCGAGGTCGCGGCCGATCACCACCAGGCGGGTGCGCCGGTCCGCGTCGGGCCAGGCGGGCAGCCGGCGCGGCGGGTGCAGGAAGTGCTGGACGCCCTGGACGAGCAGCGGGCGGCCGGGGTCGTCGGCGAGCGCCGCCAGCCCCTTCAGGCGGAGCAGCGCGGGCCCGGCCTGGGCGCGCAGGAGGTCCAGGAAGGCGTCGAGCTTGGCGACCTGCATGGGCGCGTCGGCGGTGAGGACCAGCGAGCCGATCCGGTCGTCGTGCGGCCCGTGCGCGTGGTGATGGTCGTGGTCATGGGCGTGGTGGTGCTCGTGCGCGTGGTGGCCGTGGTCGGCGTGGGCCGCCACGCGACCCGCGTGACGGAACAGGCTCGCGCCGAGCAGGGCGTCGGCCGAGGCGTCGGACACCTCGATCCGGTCGGCCAGCGGGTTCAGGGCGGCCAGGCGGCGCGCGAGCGGCTCGGGCACCCGGCCCCCCGGGCACAGGTCCGCCTTGGTCAGCACCAGGCAGTCCGCCACCGCGACCTGGTGGACCGCTTCGGCGTGGGCGTCGAGCACGGCCTCGCCGCCCAGGGCGTCCACCAGCGTGACCACGCCGTCGACGCGGTAGCGCAGCGGCAGGTAGGGGTGCGTGAGGATGGCGTTCAGCACCGGCGAGGGGTCGGCGAGGCCGGTGGTCTCGATCACCACGCGGTCGAACGGCGCCACCCGGCCGTTGTCGCGCCGCCGCAGCAGGTCTTCGAGCAGGCCCACGAGGTCGCCGCGCACCGAGCAGCACAGGCAACCCGAGGCGAGCGTCATCAGCCCGCCCTCGGACGCCTCCACCAGGAGGTGGTCGATGGCGACGTCGCCGAACTCGTTGACGATCACCACCGCGCCCGACAGCGCCGGCTCGCGGACGAGGCGGTTCAGCAGGGTCGTCTTGCCGGCGCCCAGGAAGCCCGTCAGCAGCGTGATGGGCAGCGCGTCGGGCGGGCGGCGATCCGCCATCAGGACTTGGCGGCCGTGCGCTTGGTCGCCTTCTTGGCCGCGACCGGCTTGGGCGGCGGAGCCTTGGCGGGCGCGGGCTTGCCGCGGCGGGCCGGGGCCGCGCGCAGGCTCAGCGTGCGGGCGGGCTTGAGCAGGCGCCGGGTCTGCGTCTTGCCGGCGAAGATCGCCCGGA
>CAXTDZ010000235.1:0-4499 GCA_964243035.1 uncultured Lichenihabitans sp. | reverse complement strand
CGACTGGGCCGGCGGCGACCCGGTCGTGACGGCCTGGGCGCCGACGGGGCCCACCGCCGACGCGTTGCCGCGCGGCTGCCATCGGCTGCGCCGGGCGTGGGACGAGGCGGCGTGGCCGTTGTCGACGCGCGGCTTCACGAGGCTGCGCTCGGCGATCCCCGGGCTGATCCGGGCCGGGGGGTGAGCGTCGGCCCGGTCGGCAGCGGACCCTCGGGGCCCGCTAGAAGAACCGGATCTCGCTGCGCAGAACCGCGAGGCTCACGGCCGCGATCATCACGAGGCCGCGGACCTCGTTCTGCAGGTAGAAGGGCGCGCCGAGCAGGTTGAGGCCGTTGTCCAGCATGCCGATGATCACGACGCCCACCAGCGTGCCCTGCACGGTGGCGCGGCCGGGCTTGAAGGCCGTCATGCCGAGGAACACGGCCGTGAGGCTGTCGAGCAGGTAGGCGTCGCCCGCGCCCGACTGGCCGGTGCCGAGCCGCGCCGTCAGCATCACGCCGCCCATCGCGGCCCCCAGGCCCGACAGCGCCAGCGCGGTCAGCCGGCAGCGGTTGACCGGGATGCCCGACAGGCGCGCGGCCTCCATGTTGGCGCCCGTCGCCACGACGCCGCGGCCGAGCCGCGTCCTGTTCAGCAGCACGTGGAAGCAGGCCACGATGACGAGCGCGATGACAACCGGCACGGGCACGATCCCGAGCTTGCCGGTCGCGATGTAGTAGAACCCCCTGGGCATGCTCGCGTAGATCGAGTCGCCGTTCGTGTAGGCGTAGTTGAGGCCGAGCGCGATCGGCCCCATGGCGAGCGTGGCGATGAGCGAGGGGATGCGCAGCCGCGTGACGAGCAGCCCGTTGACGACCCCGATCGCGACGCCGGCCAGGACCGCGAGGGCGATCGCGCCCGCGACCGGCAGCCCGGCCCAGATCATCAGCCCCGCCACCAGCACGCCCGACAGGCTCGCGACCTGGCCGACCGACAGGTCGAACTCCCCGCTCGCCACCGCGACCGTCAGGCCGGAGGAGACGACCGTCAGCACGGAGACCTGCACCAGGATGTTGGAGATGTTGTTGACCGACAGGAACCTGTCGCTCGCGAGCGCGAACCCCGCGAAGATCACCAGGGCCGCCGCGACCGTGCCGTAGCGCGCCGCGATCCCGTGCCAGTCGAGGCGGGCGGGGGCCGGCAGGGTCCGGCGCGCCGCCGCTTGCGGGTTCGGGGCCATGGTCAGTTCACCTCCAGCAGCAGGCGCTCTTCGGAGAAGTCGGCGCGGTCGAGGCAGGGGCCGAGCGTGCCGTCGGCGATGGGGTGGATGCGGTCGCAGAGCGTCAGCAGCTCGGCCATCTCGGCGCTGGCGATCAGCACGGCGGCGCCCTCGGCCGCGAAGCGGCGGATCAGGCCGTAGAGCTCGGCCTTGGAGCCCACGTCCACGCCCTCGGTGGGGTTGTCGAGCAGCAGCAGGGGCGGCGTGGGCGCGGACCCGCGGCCCATGCGCACGAGCCAGCGCCCGAAGGCGAGCTTCTGCTGGTTGCCGCCGGACAACTGCATGACGTCCTGCGCGGGCCCCGCGCATTTGACCGCGAGGCGGGCGATGATGTCGCGCGCGGCGCCGAGCACCTCGCCGCCGCGGACGAAGCCGAAGCGGCTCACCTGCCCGAGCGAGCCGGTCAGGAGGTTCTCGGCCACGCTGAGGCCGGGGAACAGCGCCTTCCTGAGGCGGTTGTCCGCGACGAGGTAGACGCCGTGCGCGGTGGCCTCGGCCACGCTCCCCGGCACCCGGCCGAGCCCGTTCACGGTCGCGGAGCCGAGCGCGGCGGGCGGCCGGGCGCCCGCCAGGCACTCGATCAGGTCCGTCTGGCCGGCGCCGAGCACGCCCGCGAGGCCCACCACCTCGCCGCGGTGCACGACCATCTCCGGCACCCGCAGGGGACCCACGGCGAGGTTGCGAACCGCGACCGCCACGGCCCCCGGCCGCGCGTGGCTGTGCCAGTCGGCGTCCTCGATGGCGCGGCCGACCATCAGGCGCACCACCGCCTCGGGCGTGGTCCCGGCCACGGGCCCGTCGTGCACCACCGCGCCGTCCTTGAGCACCGCGACCCGGTCGCAGTGGGCGAAGATCTCGTTCATGTGGTGCGAGATGAACAGGATCGCGAGGCCCTTGGCCCGGAGGTCGCGCAGGAAGCCGAACAGCTTGCGGCTCTCGTTCAGGGTCAGCGAGGCGGTCGGCTCGTCGAGGATGAGCAGGGCCGGCTCGCTCTTCAGCGCCTTGAGGATGTCGAGGATCTTGTTCTCGCCGATGCCGAGGTCGCCGCAGTCGCGGTCGAGCGGCACGTCGACCCCGAACCGGGCCGCGAGCGCGCGGGCCTCGGCGCGGAGCGGGCGGTTGCGGATGAAGCCGCCGCGCCCGGGTTCGTGCCCCAGCATGATGTTCTCGGCCGCGGTCAGCGAGGGGATGATCGCCACCTGCTGGTGCGCGACCGCGATCCCCGCCGCGAGCGCGTCCGCGACGGTGCGGAAGCTGACGGGGCGGCCGTCCACCGCGACCGTGCCCGCGTCGGCCGGGTAGGCGCCGCAGATGATCTTGACGAGCGTCGACTTGCCGGCGCCGTTGGCGCCCACGAGCGCCAGCATCTCGCCCGCCGCGACCGACAGGTCGACGTTGCGCAGCGCGGCCGTGCCGCCGAAGGTCTTGCCGATGCCCGTGACCGTGAGGCGGGGTTGGGCGGGGGTGGGAGCGTGCATGGGGAAACCCGACAAGTTCATCCTTCTCCGGCGGAGACCAGGGCTCTGACCTCCGGCTGACACCGCCGGTCTCGGCCGACGTCCTTCGCCCCGCGACGAGCGGGGAGAAGGTGCCCGACAGGGCGGATGAGGGGCCGACCCCGCGCGTGCTCTCCCCCCCTCAGCCGGCCTGTCGGCCACCTTCTCCCCTCAAGGGGAGACGGGCAGAACCGGCAAGCGTCAGTCCGGGTTCGAGGTCCCGACTTCCGGCAAGAAGCAATCCAGCCTCTTCGGCGCAGGGCTGGACTGCCGCGGCGGCCTCGCCGCCTCGCGATGACGAGGGGAGACCGTCGATCGCCCCTCGGCCTCAGGCCTTCATCCCCGCCATCGCGCGGTCGCGGTAGATGTAGTAGAGGTCGGTGGCGTCCCAGGTCGGCTTGCCGGCGTCGGGCAGGTTGACGCCCTTGACCAGCAGCGGCGCCGGGAACTCGACGGTGGGCACCGGGACCACCTCCTTGGCGTTGCGGCTCTTGCCGACGATCTCGTTGATCAGCCAGCCCGTGTAGGCGCCCCACACCTCGAAGGCCTGGGCCACGGTCGCCACGAGCGGGTAGTCGGGCTTGCGCATGCGCTCGATCGCGGTGGGGTGGCCGTCGTGGCCGATCACGAAGACCTTGTCCTGCAGGCCGCGGGACTGGATCACCTCGGCGGCCGCCATGGCGGGCTCGTCCCACGGGCACCAGATGCAGTCGAGGTCCTCGCCGTAGGTGGTGAGCCAGTCGCTGACCGTGTTCTGCGTCGTCTCGTAGAAGCCGCTGTACTGGATCACCCGCTCGTTCTTGAGCGAGATCCACTCGTTCTCGGACAGCACCGCCTTCATCACCTTGCCGCGCTTGCGGGTGCCGTGGTGGAAATTAGCGATCACCGCGCAGATGTTGGCCTTGCTCTTGCCCTGGCCGAGCAGCCGGTCGACCATGTACTGCGAGGTCTGCGAGCCCATCACGAAGTTGTTGGATGTGATGTCGCCGACCGCCGGGGCCTGCCAGCCGGAGTCGAGGCTGAAGAACGGGATCTTGGACCTGTCGAGGTCCTCCAGCGCGCTGTGGGCGGCGGTCAGCGTGCCGTAGAGCACCAGGATGGCGTCCGCCTTGGCGGTGATCGCGTCCTCGACCTGGCTGACGAGCTGGCCGGGGTCGCCCTTGGCGTCCGTCTGCGTGACGTGCCAGCTCTTGTCGAGGCCGGTCAACTTCAGCCACTGTTGAAATCCGTCCCACGACCTTTGGTCGGATTGCGCGGCCATCTGCTGGGCCACGACGGCGACGTTCAGCGGCTTGGCCGTCTCCTGGGCCAGCGCGGGGGTGCTGCCCAGGAGGAAGTCGGCGAGCTGGGTGCCCCCGGCCGCGGCAGCCGTGCCGACGAGGCCGAGGCCGCCGAGCAGGCTGCGGCGGGACGGGCCGCCCGGGGTGTCGGGATACCTGATCATCATGTCCTCCTTTCGCGTTTCCTGTTTCACGCCCTTCGCGGGTCTTGTTGGTGCCGGCCGTCACGCGAGAAGCGCGGCCAGGTCCTGCGGCCTGTCCCAGTGGGGCATGTGGCCGGCATCGGGTATGAGGTGGATGGGGACGCGCGGGGGCGCCGCCGCGACCTGCGTCCAGGGCAGGATGCGGTCGTCGAGGCCCCACACGAGGCGGGCCGGGACCCGGAGCGCCGCCAGGTCGGCCACCACGTCCACGCCCTGGCGCCCGCCCGGCGCGAGCGCGGCCGCGAGGTCGCGCAGCCGCCCC
>CAXTDZ010000234.1:0-4542 GCA_964243035.1 uncultured Lichenihabitans sp. | reverse complement strand
TGGCGTCCCGGAAGGGATTAGCCGGACCTTGATCCAGTAAGGGCTTGCGGTGGCTAACCCACCTAGAATGCCTCACTGAACTACAAGGGAAATTTCCGCTTCTGGCTAACCTGCCGGAGGCTTGATGAGCCTGCAATTCGATTGGAACAGGTATCGGTTTGACCAGCCCTGGCTGGCCCATAGGGCGTTGCCGAAACCGAGCGTCCTCAGTGACGACGCACAGCGCCACAACGGGGTGTTGGCCGGTATTCTGTGTCTGAGCGAGACGCGGCGCCGACCCTATCTGAAGGCGCTCGCCAAGCACCCAGAGATTGTTCGCGACGCCACGGGATTCGTGCCGGGAGAGCGCGCCTTCATCAACCGTGCCAAGCTCAGCCTACGGTGGATCGACGACCACGCCGATGCGCAAGATCGATTGACCGTCGCTGAAATGCTTGTGCCCTTCCGGGCTAAGTTCGTCGCGCCTGCCGTGCCAAAAGGATGTCGGGTTCGGCCGATCCCCGATCTGAGCAACTGGTACGGCGCTCACGCTTTCCTGGCGGGGGTCAAGCCTGTGCCCGGCAGCGAATGCCACGAGTGGTCAGGCGCGACCTCCGTCGAGGGTTACGGCCGAGTCAAAATCTTCGGCAAACTCTACTCCACCCATCGGGTTGCCTACACGCTGGAGCATGGCCCGATCCCCGTTGGGCGCGGCTATCACGGCAACCTCGTCATGCACACCTGCGACAACCCGCGGTGCTGCAACCCGGCTCACCTCAAGCTCGGCACAGCTCGCGATAACGCGCGGGACATGGCCCGGAAGGGCAGGGGAGCAACCCAACGCCGCACGGCCCCTCCCTCCAACATCGGACCCCGACCATGACCGAAACTGCTGCTGACGTGCGATTGAAGGATCGTGGGACTACCTTTCCCACCAAGCCCCTTAACGCCAAAGCCTACGGTTCGATCGGCCACCTGCCGAATTCTCGGCTCGGACTGGGCGACTGGCACGTCCACGAGGGGCAGGCGCGCATCTGCACCGCCAAGCCCCGTAAGGGCGACCGTGTCATCGTTACGGAGAAGCTGGACGGCGCCTGCATGGCGGTGGCCAACGTGGACGGCGAGATCGTCGCGCTGACGCGATCCGGCTACCGAGCCAGCGACGGCATTTACCGCCACCTGCGCGCCTTCCACCTATGGGTTGAGTACAACCGCTCAAAATTCAATGCCCTACGCCCGGGCGAACGCATCTGCGGCGAATGGCTCGTTATGGCGCACGGGACCATGTTCAACCCGCGCCATCCCTATTTCGCCCCGTTCATTGCCTTTGATCTGATCCGAGGCAAGGACCGCGTGTTGCGGGACGAGTTCCGCGCTTTCGTGGAAGCGAACGGCATCGCGGAAGCCATGGTGCTGAGCGACGGGCCGGTTGGCTACAGCGTCGAGCAGGCCGACATCAATCTTGGCGCGTGCGGCTACCACGGCGCCGAAAAGGCCGAGGGTGCCGTGTGGCGCGTCGAGCGCGAGAACAGCGTCGACTTCCTCGCCAAGTACGTGCGGGCTGACAAGCAGGATGGCCGGTACTTCGCCCAGAACACGGGCGAGGACGTGTGGATCGTCGATCCGGTGACATTCGAGCCCGCACCCCTTTCCCGTCCTGCCGCGGGAGGGCGGGCGCCGTGACCTCTCTTCCAGTTCCCCGCGAGACGATCCAAGAGATCGTCGACCGTCGCAACCGCGCCGTCTCGCTGTTCGCCGGGGCGCACGCGGCACTGGCCGACGCCTACGACCGGCTGGGTCAGGCGTTCGCCGCGCTGCCGGGGCGTCCGGGCTCCACCTCCTACGATCTGAACGGCGACCGGCAGGCGGCCGCGCTCCTTCCCGTGGTCCAGGTGCCCGCGGCACCGGACTTCCTGGCTGCGGCCCAGCTCGTCACTGACCGGCGCGTCTGGGGCCACCTCGTCACCGTGACCGACCTTGAGCGGCTGATGGACAAGACCGCCAAGGACGGTCTGCGCCAGCAGCTCCACCGCGAGCCGCCCGAGGTGACCGTCGGCAACGTCGAAGCGACGCTGGAGCAGTTCGTGCTCGACGCCGACACGATCTTCAAGCGCGGACTCGCCACCGTGTTCTCGGCGCTTGATCGCCGGTTTCGCTCGCACGATGGCTGGAAGATCGGCGGGCGCGTGATCCTGGATGGCGCGTTGAGCCTCGACGGCTACTGGAGCCACTATCGGAACCAGCGTGACGCGCTCCAGGACATCGAGCGCGTGTTTCACGTGTTGGACAGCAAGCCGATGCCGCTGAGCTATGCGGGGATCGTGGGCGCGGTCGAGCAGAGCCGTCACGGCGCGTTCGGCGCCCGCCAGAGCGAGGCCGAGAGCGACTACTTCACCGCGCGCTGCTTCAAGAACGGTAACCTCCACCTCTGGTTCAAGCGCGACGACCTGCTAGAGCGGGTCAACCGGCTGTTGGGCGACTACTACGGCGCGCCCATCCCAGAGGATAGGGACGCTGATGCGGATGATGGGCTACACGCTCCCAAGACGACGCTCGCAAAAAACTACGGCTTCTTCCCGACCCCGGACGCCGCGGCGGACAGGCTGATTGAGGAAGCACAGTTCGGGTGGCGTCGGAAGGATGAGGCGCCCCTGACCGTGCTTGAACCTAGCGCTGGGACGGGCAACTTGGCGCGGCGCTGTGTCGAAGCGGGCGCGCTGGTCGATTGCGTCGAGGTCCACGCCGAGCGGGCCGGCGTGCTCGCGGCGGCGAAGCGCTACCGTCGAGTGATCGCGGCTGACTTCCTGGCGCTCCAGCCCGGGCCCGAGCTGTACGACCGGATCGTCATGAATCCGCCGTTCGACCGAGAGCGTGACATTGATCACGTCCATCACGCCATGCGTTTCCTCAAGCCCGACGGGCGGCTCGCCGCAATCATGTCGGCCGGGACGGAGTTCCGCGACACGAAGAAGGCGCGGGCGTTCCGCGACATCGTGGCGGCCAAGAAGGGGCGCTGGCGCGACCTGCCGGCAGGTTCGTTCGCCGAGGCAGGAACGGCCTGCAACACGGTGGTGGTCACCTTCCGGAACGACGGGCGGGAGTCTTGGGCATGACCCTCCCGCCCCGCCCAACCTGTCCGCATCCTGACGAGGGGAGGCGCATCTCCGACCCGGGCTGGAACTCCTGGGACGAGATCGATGATGGGCCCGATGATCGCGGGGACGACTACAACCCAGCCGATGAATGCGGCCGTTTCGACGGTGGCTGCATGCTGGCCGGAACCGAGCATTGCGACTTCGAGTGCCCGTTCCGGGACAGCGTGGACCTGCGCCAAGCCGAGGCCGCCCACATCCCCGTCCTCCGCATCGACCCGGCCGCCCCCGCGTGCCTTGGGGTGGGAGGCTGACATGCCGATCCGCGCTGAGCGCCGCCATCTCTACGGGCCGGACTGGAAGGCGATCAGCCTGGAGATCCGCGAGGCCGCGGGCTGGCGCTGCCAGGGCACCCCGCAGTTTCCGGATTGCCGCGCCGCGCAGGGCGAGCCGCATCCGGTGACGGGGTCCAAGGTGGTGCTGACCGTCGCGCACCTCGACCACCACGAAACCAACCACGACGGCGGCAACCTGCGCGCGCTCTGCCAGCGCTGCCACCTGACCTACGACGCCAAGCATCACGCGGCCAACGCGGCCCGCACGCGGCGGAGAAAGATGGCGCAAGGCGACCTTGTCGATTTTCTGGAGCACCCCCATGCCTGACATCCCCGACGCCGCGTCCGCGGACCGGATCGATCTGCCGGGCCGGTGGTCGCTGAACCGCCAAGCCTGCAATTCCGACTGGTGGGATCTGTGCCGCCCAGACGGCCGGATTGCCGGGGAGGTGCGGGATCGCGACGCCCGCGCCTTCGCCGCCGCGATGGCTGGCGGCGTCAACGAAGCCTTTGAGCGCGCGGCCAAGATCGCTGAGGGGTCGGCTGGACCCCTTCCGCGAGGCGAGAAGATCGCTGCTGACAGCTCCGACGCTGTTATGTTGGCGCTCGCGATGCAGCATGATCTCGGTGGCGGGCGCGATGCTATCGCAGTGGCGATCCGAGCTGAGATGAAGCCAATCACCCCGCCCACCGCTGCACCGAAGCGGCCCGTATCCGAGCGCGCGGGAGGCAACCATGCTCCGTGAGGCAGGCCGCTACGGCGCCCGTACCGAGGTCTCCAGCGACCGCACCCGTGGCGAGATCGAGGCCTTGCTCCGCGCCAACAAGGGCGAGCGCATCCTGACCATGGACGAGCCGCTGGAGCTGATCGTCGGCTTCGTCATGGCGGGTCGCTGGTACAAGATCGAGGTCGCGGTGGACGGCGCCATGACGGATCAGGGCCGTCGGGCGAAGTGGCGCGCCCTGCTGCTCGTCATCAAAGCCAAGTTGGAGGCCGTCGCGCAGAAGATCAGCACCGTGGAGCGCGAGTTCCTGGCGGTCGCCGTGCTGCCGGACGGCCGGACCGTCGGGGACTGGATCGAGCCGCAGATGGCCCTGGCCTACGACAAGGGCGAGATGCCGAGGCTGCTGCCGGA
>CAXTDZ010000233.1:0-4544 GCA_964243035.1 uncultured Lichenihabitans sp. | reverse complement strand
GCCATGGCGTCGCGCGCTCCGCCCGCCGTCGCGGCCGTCTGGCCCGCGCCGGCCTGGCTTCCGGAAGGCCGCCCGGGACCGGGCCGTTCCGCGGTGGGGGCGTGGTCGCCGGTCAACGGTTGAGCTTCAACCGGAACCCCGCGGCCGGGGCGACGAAGCCGCCCCGGCCGCGCGTGTCGGCGGCGGCCACCGGCGCCAGGGGCGCGCCCGCGCCTTCCGGGACGACACGGTCGAGGTTCCGCGACGCGTCCGGGCCGTGACGCGGCCCCGGACCGGTGAGGGCCCCCGCGGGACGGCGCGCCGCGACGCGGGCCGCGGTGGCGGGGAGCGTGCCCCTCATTCCGGCTTCTTCGCGACGACGAACAGGTGAGGCACCATGAAGGCCGCGCGGGTTTCCTTCACGTCGAAGCCGTCGAGCACCACCCGGCGGACGCCCTGGGGGCTGAAGCGCAGGTTGTCGCCGGCCCGGTCGGAGATGGCGGCCGTGGCGATCAGGGAGGGCAGCGGCTTGCCGCCCGCGCCCACGACCTTGACGCCGAACTTGTTGGTTCTGCCGAACCCGCGCGTGCAGACCACCACGGCGCCCCCGGGCATGAGGACCCGGCGGATCTCCGCCGCCGTGAGCCAGAACTTGCGGTCGCGTTCCGGCCCGCGGTCCCAGATCACGGTTCCGAAGCAGCCGTCCTCGAACAGCGGCGTCAGGTCGTTGGGCGAGCCCCGGTGGAACTGGGTGCCGCCGGTCTCGCCTTCGTCGCGGCCGACCACCGCGTGGCGCTCGAACTCGGCCAGGAAGGGCGCGGACGCGACCGCGTTCTTCCCCGGTCCGTAGGCGATCTCCAGCACCGGCCCCCCCAGGCCGTGGACCTGGAAGATGGCCGCGTATTCCGCGACGACCTTGGCCCGCATCCCGGACGGCCGGGCCCCGGGGGTGGTCTGGTCGGTCGAACTCATGACCCGCTCCTCATGCCGCGGCCCGGGCAGGGCGGCGGAGATGGTCCAGGATGGCGTCCATCATCACGCGGCCGTAGCGCGCGTTGCCGTGGTGGGGATCGCCGTCGGTGCCGTATTCGGGGCGCGTGAACCCGTTGTCCAGGCAGGCGGCCGGCACGGCCACGACCGGAACGTCGAGCCGCGCGAGCTCGGCCAGGATCGCGTCGCGATACAGGCGGTTGATCCGGATCGCGACCTCGGCCGCGGTTCTGTTCAGGGCCCGGTGATGCCGGAACGGCGGCGGCGGCTCGATCGCGAAGACGCGGTGCCCGAGGCGCTTCAGCAAGGCCAGCAGGCCCAGGCCGTGGCGCTGGTCCCCCACCGCGAGGCGGCGGACCATGCCGCTCGACACGGGCGTCGCGCCGCCGCTCCCCGCCCGCCCCGGCCCTGCGCCGGCCGGCACGAAGCTCTGCCAGGCGGGGTGGCGCCACAGCCGCGCCGAGTGCAGCGGTGCCGACAGCCCGTAAACCGTGCCCGGACCGTCCTCGGGCCTGGGCAGGCGCTTGAAGCGTCGGCGATACTCGGGGGAGGACAGCTCGGCATGGTCGCCGCGGTCGACGAAGAAGGGCTCGGTCGCGATGTGGCCGCCCCCGAGCGGCGCGATCGTCGCGTCGATGCCCGCGGGCCACAGCCCGTCGGCTTCGAGCGCCAGCTGCCCGCGCCGCAGCGCGGCCGTGTGCGAGTCGCCCGTGATCAGGACGTCCATGCTCACGCGCGCCCGAAGACGGCCGCGAGTTCTTCGTCGCACAGCACGCGATCGGGGCCCGGCGTCGCGAGGGCGGGCAGGGCGTCCGCGCCTGCCTGCCGGCCGACCCTCACGCGCCCGGGCCGGGGCCCAGGGGCGGGGCGGGCCGCCCTGACGGGAACGGGGGCGGCGGGCCGGGCCGGGGACCCGTGCTCGGCGAAGAAGTGGCCCATCACGTGCCGCACCCCCGCGGCCGACACCGTGCGCATGTCGGCGTTGCAGAACATCGCGCGCATGGGCGGCGCCAGGATGATCTCGTAGCTGGGGAAGTAGTCCACGAAGGGGTACTTGTTGGCGAGGTAGCCGGCCGCGCCGCGCAGAATGGATTTGGAGTAGCTGTTGGCGACGATCACGTGGTCGGCCGTGGCGGTCGCCAGCATCGAGACCGGGCTCACGGTGAACAGGACGTGCATGTCGCGGTTGATGGCCCGCAGGCGGGCGATCACGGCTTCGAGGTCGGCGACGACCTCGTCGTAGCGCAGGGTCAGCAAGCGGTAGCGCGACGGGTCCCAGACCCCGCCGGCCGTCCCCGGCGCCGCGGGGAACACCGCGCCGTCGGCCGCCGACATCCAGGTCTCGGTCATGCCGAGCGTGAACACGAACGCGTCCGCCTGCTCGAACAGCGCGGCCACGCGGGCGAGGTGATGGCTCCGCAGGTGCTCGACCTCCTCGACCGAACCAACCGCGTCCGGCTCGATGTTGGGGCGGAACGGGTCCACGAAGCCGTCGCCGCGCGCCCAGGCGCGGTCAACCGGCTCGATCTCGCCCGCGGCGCGCTGGAGGAGCTGCAGGAGCTGGCGGGACGTGTAGATGTTGCCGTAGCGGGCGGAATAGATCCTGTAACCGTAGTCGAGGTGCAGGTCGGGCGGCAGAAACCCGGGCGGCGGCTCGACGTCGACGACGGGGCCGCCGCGGCGGCGCATCTCGCGGCCGATGTGCTGGGCGAAGCAACTGCCGCCCGTCGCGAGCCGGCGCCCCGCGAGCGAGAACTTCTTGCGGTACCAGCCGTCGATCTCCAGCGGATGCACCCCGTCCACGGCGCGCCGCCAGAAAGCGCGGTTCGGCTGCGTGACGAAGGGGTGGCGCCGTTCGGCCATCGTTGCGCGTCGATCCGTGATCGTTTGGCCCGCGCGGCCGGCGTCGGCAGCCCCGTCGCGGTTGGAGCGAGTCATACAGTCGCGCCGGGGTGAGGTCCAGGCCCGGCGCCGCGGCGGTCGCCTCGGTCCGGGCTCGAAGCCCCGCCCGCCGCGGCAGGGGCAGGGCGGTCCCTCACCACCGCGGCAGGCGACGCCCCGCCAGGAAGCCCGCGCTCGTCACGAGAACGGCGGCCGTTCCGTACCACGTCACCACGAACAGCGGGCTGTCGTCCGGGCAGTGCGACGCGTAGAAGCTCGCCCCGATGCCGGTGGCGGCCAGGCCCGCCACGGCCCCCGCGAGCCCCGGCCGCGTGGGCGCCCCGAACCGGAGGCAAGCCATCAGACAGGCGAGCGGGGCGGCGGCCAGGGCCGGGATGGCCAGGAGGCACGTCAGCGCGTTGCGACCGATCAACCGCGGCCCCCAGGTCGCCTCCGGCATCGCGACGAGTTCGCAAAGAACCGCCAGGCCCAGCACGACGGGCACCGCCGCCAGGGCCCACGTCCAGCCGCCGCGCGCCGCGCCCGGGCGCGCCAGCGGCAGCAGCAGACCCAGCGCGGCGCAGGCGAGCGCCAGCGCGAGGGCGAGTTTGAGGACGAACCGGACGGTCCCCAGCGCGGCCTCGATGTCGGGCCGGACACCGAGCCCCGCGGCGAACAACAGCCCCGCGGCCAGCACGCCCGCCCCGGCCCCCACGCCGAACACCCGGCCGAGCGGCCAGCGCGGCGACAGGTCCTGGGCCAGGCTGCTGATCAGGTCCTCGGTGCGCAAGGCGGGGTTCCGGGAGGAGGGCGGGGCGACGTGGCGGCCGGTCTCGCCCCGCCGATCTTAGGAGGCGGGGCCGCGCTTGTCATCCCGAGCCGCGGCCCCGGGCGGCGCCCCGTGGCCCGTGCCGCAGGGATGGCGCGTCCAGCCCGCGACGCGCTTGCCCGCGGGTCACGGACCTGGGAGTCTCGTGGCTGCCGGCCCGGGCACGCCGGCCCCTCGCCCTCGCCCCGGAGCGCCGTCCCGATGGCTGACCTGTTCGCGAAGATCGAGGCCGCGGGCGTCGTGCCGGTGATCGCCATCGAGGACGAGGCCCACGCCCTGCCGCTCGCCGACGCCCTGCTGGAGGGCGGCCTGCCCGTGGTCGAGATCACCTTCCGCACGCCGGCGGCCGCGGCCGTCATGGCGCGCCTGAGCGCCGAGCGGCCCGGCCTGCTGGTGGGCGCGGGCACGGTTCTGGACCGGGCCTCGGTCGAGGCCGCGCGGGCGGCCGGGGCGTCGTTCGGGCTGGCGCCGGGCTTCGACGCCGCGGTGGTGGCCGAGGCGAGGGCCGCGGGCCTGCCCTTCGCACCCGGGGTCATGACGCCCAGCGAACTCGGGGCGGCGCTGGCCCTCGGCGTGCGGCTGCTCAAGTTCTTTCCCGCGGGGATCGCGGGCGGCCCCGCGGCGCTGGAGGGCATCGCGGCGCCGTTCAGGCACCTCGGCCCGCGCTTCATCCCGACCGGCGGCGTCACGGAGGCCACCCTCGGCGATTGGCTGCGCGACCCGGCCGTGCTGGCCGTGGGCGGCACCTGGGTCGCGCGGCCTGCCGACATGCGCGGGGGCCGGTGGGGCGAGATCAGCGCGCGGGCGCGCGCCGCGGTGGCGGCCGTTGCGCGGGCGCGGGACGCGGCGCGCCCGTCGTGACCCC
>CAXTDZ010000232.1:0-4550 GCA_964243035.1 uncultured Lichenihabitans sp. | reverse complement strand
GCCCCGCGATCAGCGGGGAGAAGGGCAGAACCGGCGACCGTTAACCCGAGGTCGAAGCCCTGCGTCCCTTTTCCGGGGTTAACCCGGGGTCAGCCTGTTCGCCTCAACCTGGAGCGCAGGGTCACGGAAGTGACCAAGGGCCGGGCCGGCACCGCCATCCCGGCGCCGAGGCGGAGCAGGTGCGTGCTCTGGCGCACCACCCCTACCGCGCCTCACCCGTCGCGTCGGCGCACAGGATGACCGGTCTCGAAGACGGCCGCACGGCCGCCGGGCGCCATCGTGTTCAGCGCTCCCGACCTCACCGGATGGCCTCCTCCAACGCCCCGATCAGCCGATCCACTTCGTCCACCGTGTTGTAGTGCACCATCGAGACACGGACCACACCGCCGCGGTCCGCCATCCCCAGCGCCTCCACGAGCCGCCGGGAATGGAAGTCGCCGTGGCGGATGCCGACGCGGGCACCGTCCACGCGGGCCACGATGGCGGCCGCGTCGTGGCTCGCGAGCTTGAGGGAGATCGTGGGGACGCGGATGTCGCGGTCGGGACGCGGGCTGCCCACCACCGCGAGGTCGCGGCGGGTTTCGACCCAGCCGAGCAGCCGCGCGCTCAGCCGCTCCTCCTGCTCGGCGACCGCGTCGAACGCCCGCTCGATCGCGGCGTGGTCGCCCGTGCCGCCGCCGAGCGCGTCCAGGTAGTCCACGATGGCCGTGCAGCCCCACGCCGCCTCGTAGCTGACGTTGCCGGGTTCCAGCTTGTGGGGGACGCGCTCGCGGCCGTAGAAGTAGTGATAGAGCCCGTCGAGGTCGAGCAGGTCTTCGTAGGAACCCCACATCACCGCGAAGTGCGGTCCGAACAGCTTGTAGAACGAGAACAGGTAGAAGTCGGCGCCCGACGCGCGCACGTCCACCGCGCGGTGCGGCGCATAGGCGACCGCGTCCACGCAGAGCCGGGCGCCCGCCGCGTGGACGCGGTCGGCGATCTCCCGCACCGGGTTCAGCGCGCCCAGGATGTTGGAGCAGTGCGTCACGCAGACGAGCTTGGTGCGCTCCGTGAGCAGGGCGTCGAGCGCGCCGAGGTCGGGCCGCGAGGGGTCGTCGCGGTTGACGCGCCACGTCTTGAACGTGACGCCGCGGGCCGCGAGCAGCTCCCACGGACCGATGTTCGATTCGTGGTCGAACTCGGTCAGCACCACCTCGTCGCCAGGCTCGAACCGGCTCGCCATCGCGGTGGCGAGGAAGCGCATCAGCACCGTCGTGGACGGGCCGAACACGACCTCCTCGGGGCGGTGGGCGTTGATGAGGCGCGCCACCTTGGCCCTGGCGTCGCCCATGCGGGCGGACGCCTGGGCGGACACCGCGTAGGAGGCGCCCGTCTGCACGCTGGTGGTCAGCAGGTAGTCCGCCACCCGCTCGGCCGCGGTGCGCAGCACCTGCGACCCGCCCGCGTTGTCGAGGAAGGCCCAGCCCGAGGCGAGCGCGGGGAAGTGGGCGCGGACGGCGTCGATGTCGAGCGGTGGCATCGGGGGCGGAACACTCCGGGACGTGAGGTGGGGGCGCCCTGCTTAACCCCGCCCGAGGTCGGGGGTCCACCGGCGCTCGAAACGGGCGACCAAGCGCACCAGGGGCAGGAGCAGAGCCAGGTAGACCGCGGCCGCCGTCATCAGCGGCGTGGGGTTGGCGGCGAGCGCCTGGGCCTGCGTCGCCTGCTTGAGCAGGTCGGGCATGGCCACCACGGAGGCGAGCGCGGTGTCCTTGAGGATCGCGATGCAGTTGGAGGTCAGCGGCGCCACCACCAGGCGGACCGCCTGCGGCAGCACGACCTTGAGCATGACGAGCCACGCGTGCAATCCCAAGGCTTCCGCGGCCTCCACCTGGCCCCGCGGCACGGCCTGGATGCCGGCACGGAAGATTTCCGCGCTGTAGGCGCCACCCACGACCGCCAAGGCGGAGGCCGCCGACGCGAAGGGGGTGAGCCGCACCCGCACGAAGGGCAGCGCGTAGTAGACGATGATCAGCAGCACCAGCACCGGAAAGGCGCGAAACACGTCGACGTAGGCGATCGCCAACGCGCGGATCGCGCGGGGCGCGTAGAGCCGGGCGAGCGCCAGCGCGAGGCCGAGCCCCGTGCCCACCCCGATGCTCACCACGCCCAGCAGCAGCGTGGTCGACAGCCCGCGCAGGATCAGCGGCAGGGTGTCCCAGAACACCCGGCCGTTGAGGAACGTGTCAAACAGGCCCACCGCGGCTCGGACCGCGCACGGGTCAGGGCGTGGGGATCGGCAGCACGGTGGCGGTGGCGAGCGCCGGGTCGGGGTCGGTGCCGAACCAGGTCTTGTGGATGGCGGCCAATGACCCGTCCTTCTTCATGGCCGTGATCGCGTCGTTGATCTTGGGCAGAAGGGGCGAGTCCTTGGCGGTCATGACCGAGTACTGCTCGGTGGTCTTGATGCGCTGGATGACGGCGAACTGCGGCTTGTCCTTGACGTAGTAGAGCAGGGCCGGGATGTCGGAGATGTAGCCGTCGATGCGACCCGCGGCCAGATCCAGCATCGCGGGGCTGAGACCCTCGTAGCGGCGCACGTCGGCGAACTTGTCCTCCGCCTGGTGGGCCGTGGTCCACATGTCTCCGGTGGAGGCGGTGTCCACGCCCACGACCTTGCCCGCCATGCCCCCGAGGTCCGCGATGCCCGAGCTCTTGGCCACCGTCAGCGACTGGTCGCTGTCGTAGTAGGGCTGGGCGAAGCCGACGCTCGCGAGCCGCTTCTTGGTGACGGTGATCGAGGAGACCGCCGCGTCGACCTGGCCCGACTGCACGGCCGCGAACAGCCCGTTGAAGGGGATGTTGGTGAACTCCACCTCGTCGCCGAGCCGCTTGGCCACCGCGGTCATCAGGTCGATCTCGAAGCCCACGAGCTTGCCCGAGGCATCCTGGAACTCCCAAGGCACATTGCCCACGTTGGCGCCGACCTTGATCGTTTCGGCGCGCAAGGTGCCCGACCCGAGCGCCAGAAGCAGTGCCGCCCCGAGCGCCGCCTTGAGGTGACCCACCATGCTGTTCCCCTTCCCCAACCGCCACAGGTCGCAGCGGCGGCCTTTGGCGCCGGGCCTGCCCCGCCATCAAGCAATCCGCAGGCCACCGGCGGAGCTTGCCCGCCGGCGCGCCGGCCACGGTCACAGCCTCGCGGGGGAGCGGGCCAACCTGACCACTGCTCTTCTTTCCTCACTGCCGCCGACCTGAACACGACCGTGAACCGCCTGGCCCGCGCGCTTGACGTGCGGCGGGCCGAGACGCTCGGCTTTGACCGGCCCAGCAATATCCGCAAGGTCGTTGAGCGTCACCCCGAGGCTTTGGAACGGTTCGGGGAGGTTTGCTCCGAGGTGGAGCAAACCTCCCCGAAAGGCGGTGCTGATCGCCTCGCCGCTGGCCGGTCGTACCGTCGCCACGCTTGCGTGCCGTATCGGGTCCCGTCTTGCTATATCGCTCCGCCCCCTGCCACAGCGTAGGGTGGCGCCGGGTGGTGCGGGCAGCGAAGAGGCAAAATGGACGGCAACGGGCATCGGCACGGCGGCCTCGGCCAGCCTGGAGCGGGCGAGCACAGCCCATGGCGGTTTTCGGTAGCCCCCATGATGGACTGGACGGACCGCCACTGCCGGGCCTTCCACCGCGTCCTGTCGCGGCGGGCGCGGCTCTACACCGAGATGGTGACCACGGGCGCGCTCCTGCACGGGCCGCGCGACCGGCTGCTCGCCTTCGACGGCGCCGAGCACCCGGTCGCGGTGCAGCTCGGGGGCGCCGACCCGGCTGAGCTCGCGCGGGCCGCGCGGCTCTGCGCGGACCGGGGCTACGACGAGGTCAACCTCAACGTGGGCTGCCCGTCCGACCGCGTCCGGAACGGCCGTTTCGGGGCCTGCCTGATGCGCGAGCCGGCGCTCGTGGGCGACTGCGTGGCCGCCATGAAGGCCGCCGTGGCCGTGCCCGTCACGGTGAAGTGCCGGATCGGGGTGGACGACCAGGAGCCGCGCGACGCGCTGCCCGCGATGGCCCAGGCCGTGCGCCGGGCGGGCGCCGACGCGCTGATCGTCCACGCCCGCAAGGCCTGGCTGCAAGGCCTGTCGCCCCGGCAGAACCGCGACGTGCCCCCGCTCGACTACGGCCTCGTCCACGCCCTCAAGGCCGGGCATCCGGACTGGCCCGTGGCGCTGAACGGCGGGCTCGGCACGCTGAGCGAGGCCCGCGCGGCGCTGGCCCACGTCGACGGCGTGATGCTGGGCCGGGCCGCCTACCAGGACCCCGGCCTGCTGCTCGGCGTCGACCCGGACCTGTTCGGCGAGCCCGCGCCCGTGGCGGACGGGTTCGAGGCGGTGGAGCGCTTCATGCCCGTGATGGCGGCGCGGCTCGCCGAAGGCGTGCGGCTGCACGACATGACGCGCCACCTGCTCGGCCTGTTCGGCGGCCTGCCGGGCGCCCGGGCCTGGCGGCGCCACCTCGCGACCGAGGCCCCCAGGCCGGGCGCCGGGCTGGAGGTGGTGCGCGCAGCCCTGGCCTTCGTG
>CAXTDZ010000231.1:0-4598 GCA_964243035.1 uncultured Lichenihabitans sp. | reverse complement strand
CCTTCTCCCCGCTGATCGCGGGGCGAAGGGCATCGCTTGGCAACGGTGGTATTAACCTGGATTTACAACCCTGGCCCCCGGTCAGAACGCCAGCCGGACGCCGACGAGCACGAGCGTCCCGGCCATCACGGGGCGCAGCACCCTGTCCGGGGCGCGGCCCGCGAGCGCGCTCCCGGCCATGATGCCGGGGATCGAGCCGATCAGCAGGGAGCCCAGCAGCGGCCAGTCGATGGAGCCCAGCGCCCAATGGCCCGCGCCCGCGATCAGCGTGAGCGGCACCGCGTGGGCGATGTCGGACCCCACGACCCGCGCGGTGGGCAGCCTGGGGTAGAGCAGCACCAACGCCGTGACCCCGATCGCACCCGCCCCCACCGACGAGATCGACACGAGCACGCCCAGGGCGAACCCGAGGCCCACCGTGAGCCGGCGCCGGGCCGCCTCCGACAGCGCCTCGGTCTGGGGCGCCAGCCGCTCGATCAGCAGGCCCCTGAACAGGAGCGCGACCGCGGTGAGGATCAGGGCCGCGCCCAGCATCGTGGTGATGAGGTGGCTGGCGCCGCTCGATTCCCGGCCGAGCCAGGCAAGAACGAGCAGGGTCAGGACCGTGGCGGGGACGCTGCCCGCGGCCAGGCGGCGCGTCACCGTCCAATCGATCGTCCGGTTGGACCCGTGGACGGCCGTTCCCGTGATCTTGGTCAGGCCCGCGTAGAGCAGGTCGGTTCCGACCGCGGTGCCGGGGTGGATGCCGAACAGCAGCACCAGGAGCGGCGTCATCAGCGAGCCCCCGCCCACCCCCGTCAACCCGACCAGCAGGCCGACGCCCAGGCCCGACACGGAATAAAGCGGGTTGATCCAGTGCAGGTCCATGGCGGGGCGGCTCGCGCGAGGATGACGGGGCTGGCAACAAGGCTTGGTTGACCGGTTCTGTCAACGAAGCGTCCGGCGCGGGCCGGCCCTCACGCCCGTTCGTAGGTGCCGATCAGGAGGCCTTTGGCCAGGGCCCGGCCTTGCAGGGCCTCGATCAGGGCGCCCCGCCCCGGTCCCGCGCCGAGCGGCAGCGCCTCGCGCAGCGCGAAGACCTGGAACGCGTAGCGGTGCGGCCCGTGCCCGGTCGGCGGGTCGGGCGGCAGGTACTCAGCCTTCAGGAACGAGTTCTTGCCGAGCGCGTGAGGCCCGCCGGGTCCGGCCGGTCCCGCCAGCGCGCCCGCGGCCAGCGCGCCGTCGGCCCCGGGCAGATCGGGCACGATGGCGTGAACGAGCGGCTGCGGGGTCGGGCTGTCCGCGTCCTCGACCAGCAGCGCCACCGCGGCCGTCGCGTCCGGCAGGTTGCGCCACCGGAGCGGCGGCGACAACCCGCGGCCGTCGGCCGTGTGGTCGGCCGGGATCGCGCCGCCGTCCGCGAAGGCGGGCGACTCGACCACAACCGTGTCGGGGACGTCCGCGAACGCCGCGGACGCGAGCTTGTCGAGCCCCGGCCTGACATCTTTGAGCACCTCGCCGAGGATCCTGGGTGTGTGTTCGAGCACGGGTCACCTCGCGACGTTGCCGGAACCCCGCATCTATGCGCGCCATCGCCCGCGACAACGGCCGGACCGGGGAAAGCGAGGGCGCCCGAAGCCGGGTGGCCCGACCGCGTGACCTCTGGGGCGCGCGCGCGGGCCCGGTCAGCCGCGCGGCCCCGCCGCGCCCCGCGGGAACCTGCGCCCTTCCCACAGCCACGCCAGCACGGTCGAGCCCAGCAGCAGCACGAGCCCCGACACGCCCGCCGCGAGCGGCACCACGCCCACCCCGCGCACCACGGAGGCGTCCGTCCGCCGGATGCCGATGTAGTCGCCGCCCGCGTAGCGGACGGCGTCGTGCAGGGCCACCAGCCGCGGCATCGCGACCGCGTCGCCGGGGCCGCCGATCCGGCGCACGGAGCCGCCGGTGGCCTCGGCCAGGCCGCGCAGCCGCTCGGGCGTCGAGACCACGTCCTGGAACTCGCGCGGGTTGTCGGGCCCGACGTTGGCGAGCACCGTCAAGGTGCCGTCGGTCAGGCGGTGGAGCCCGAGCTCGTCGGCCGCGGCCTCTCCGCGCGACAGGCCGGGCCCGGCCCCCGCGAGCGTCACGGTCTGGGTCTTGCCGGACGGCGCCGTGACGGTCACGGGCGCGGTGGAGCCCTTCACGCTCTGGCGCTCGATGGCGATCCGGTCGCCGCGGACCGTGGCGCGCAAGGCTTCCTCCTCCAGGTCGGGCTCCTTCATGAGCCAGTGGGCGAGGCGGCGCAGCAGGTCGAGGTAGGGTCCGCCCTCCTGATAGCCGCGCGCCCAGAGCCACATCTGGTCGCTCAGCATCAGCGCCACCCGGCCCTTGTTCTCGCGCGACAGCACCAGCAGCGGCTTGCCGTCCGCGCCCGACAGCACGGGCGTGCCCCGGGTCAGGGTCGCGTCCACCTGCCGGAACCAGGGCGCCCAGGCGGGGGGCGCCGCGTCCCCGCCCGGCAGCCCGCGGGTGACGGGGTGCTTCTCGCCCTCGGCCGTGATCGCGGCCCGGAACGCCCCCTCGCTGACCGAGCCGGTGGGCTGGGCGGGGGACAGGTCGCCGAGCGGCGAATAGTAGAGCCCGTCCGGCCCCGAGAAGTCGGGCCCGACCGCGATCAGCAGCGCGCCGCCGTCGCGCACGTAGCGCGCGATGTTCTCGAAATACACGTAGGGCAGGATCGACTGGTTCGAGTAGCGGTCGAAGATGATGAGGTCGAAGTCGCCGATCTTGGAGCCGAACAGCTCGCTGGTGGGGAAGGCGATCAGCGCCAGCTCGTTGATGGGCGTGCCGTCCTGCTTCTCGGGCGGGCGCAGGATGGTGAAGTGGACGAGGTCCACGTTGGCGTCCGATTTCAGGATGTTGCGCCACATCCGCTCGCCCGCGTGCGGTTCGCCCGACACGAGCAGCACCTTGAGCTTGTCGCGCACGCCCTCGATCGTCACCACGGCCTTGTTGTTGAGCCCCGTCAGCTCGCCGGGGATCGTGGGCACCTCAAGCTCGACCACGTTGGCGCCCGCGTGCTCGACCGGCACGGGGATGGAGATGCGCTGCCCGACTTCCGCCCGCAGCGTCGCGACCGGGTTGCCGTCCCGGCGCACGTTCACCGTGACGGGCTCGGTGCCCTGCCCGGTGTCGAGCACGCGCGCCACGATCGTCTGGGTCTTGCCCACGATGCCGAAGCGGGGGGCCTCGATCAGCTCCACGCGGCGGTCGCGCTCGCCCTCGTGGCCGGTGACCAGCACCTGCAGGGGCGCCGCGAAGCCGAGCGCCTCGGGCTTGGCGGGCACGTCGTCGACCAGCCCGTCGGTCACCATGACGACGCCCGCGATGTGGTCGGGCGGCACGTCCGCGAGCCCGGCCTGAAGGGCCGCGAACAGCCGCGTGCCGTCGTTGGTGACGTCGGCGCGGGCGCTGTCGATGAAGCGCGGCTCGACGTTGCCCAGCGCGGCGAGCTGCTTGGCCAGGGCCGCGCGGGCCTGCGCGGTCTGCGCCGCGCGCTCGCCGATGGTTTGGCTGCCGCTGCCGTCCAGCACCACGGCGACCACGTCCTTCAAGCCTTCGCGGTTCTCGCGCACGACCGAGGGGTCGGCCAGCGCCGCGAGGAGGAGCGCGAGGGCCGCGGCGCGGGGGATGGCGCCGCGGCGGCGCCCGAAGATCCCCAGCCCCGCCACGAGCGCGGCCGCGAGGCCCAGGGCCACCAGCAGCGGCACGGGCAGCAGGGGGGCCCAGTCGAGCGAGAAGCTGGTCACGGCCGCCCCGGTTCAGTGCGCCAGGCGTTCGAGCAGGTCGCGGACGTGGACCTGGTCGGCCTTGTAGTTGCCCGTGAGCGTGTACATCACGAGGTTGATGCCGCCCCGGATCGCCAGCTCCCGCTGGCGCGCGCCGCCCGGCACGAGTGGGTAGAGCGGTTCGCCGTCCGGATCCGCTGCCCAGCCGCCCGCGAGGTCGTTGGCGGTGATCACGATGGGGGACACGTCGTCGCCCGCCCGGGCGGGGCGGTTGCCGTCGCGGGCCGCGGGCGGCAGCGCCTCGATCCAGGTCTGGCCGGACGCGTAGCGGCCCACGAAGCCCGACAGGAGGTAGAACGTCTTGGTCACCACGTGGTCGCCGGGCACGGGTTCCAGCTCGGGCACGTCCACGCCGCTCAGGAACTGCTTGAGCCATTCCACCTCGGGGGTCGGGCCCTCGCCCGGCCGCTGCCGCAGGGCGTCGCGGGTGTCGAACACCACCGTGCCGCCGTTCTTCATGAAGGCCGACACCCGGGCCGCCGTGGCGGCGTCGGGCTGCGGGGCGCCCGCCACCACGGGCCAGTAGAGCAGGGGGTAGAAGGCGAGCTCGTCGCGGGCGGGGTCGAGCCCCACGGGGTCGCCGGGCGCGAGCGAGGTGCGGTCCGCGAGCGCCCGCGACAGGGTCGCGAGCCCGAGCCGGCTCGCTTCGTCCACCGTGCCCTCGCCCGTCACCACGTAGCCGAGCCTGGTGGTGAGCGCGGCCTCGACGTCGCGGTGGGAGGGGGGTGGCGCGGCGTCGGCCCGGGCCGCGGTGGGGGGCAGGCCCGCGAGCAGCGCGCCCGCCAGCAG
>CAXTDZ010000230.1:0-4599 GCA_964243035.1 uncultured Lichenihabitans sp. | reverse complement strand
GCCGCAAGCCTCATCACCCTCAACCAGATCAAACGGTTCTGTTAGGTGCTCTAAGCGCAAGCACAAGGCCGACCTGACCGACGAGGACTACGCCCACATGCGCAAGGTCACGGGCTACGTCCACCGCCACCTGGCCCAGGGCGGGCCGGCGGAGGGCAAGCACGACTCGCGCTGGCGCCACTCGCTGATGAACTGGGGCCACGACCCCGAGAAGGATTGAGGAGCGCCGACACCTCCGGCCGTCATCGCGAGCGACAGCGACGCAATCCGGCGTCGGGGCAGCCGCGACGGTCGTGGGTTGCCCGGACCGGCGGGCTGGATCGCTTCGCTGTCGCTCGCAATGACGGCGGAGGTGCGTCACGGGTGGCGGTAAAGGCCGCAGTCGCGGATCGTCCGGCTCGGCGAAGGGCAACCCGCGCGACGCCGCGCCCCTACCCCGTGTTGCGCAGCCCCGCCGCCACCCCGTTGATCGAGATCAGGATGCCGCGCTGCACCTTGGGCTCGGTCTGCCCCGCGCGCCAGCGGCGGATGAGGTCGACCTGGAGGTGGTTCAGCGGCGTGATGTAGGGGAAGCGGTGGCTGATGGAGCGCGCCAGCGTCGGGTTGTCGGCCAGCCGCTCCGCGGTGCCCGTGATCCGGTCGAGCGCCGCCACCGTTCTCGTCCACTCCGCTTCGATGGCCGCGAAGATGCGCCCCGCCAGCGCCCGGTCGGGCACGAGGTCGGCGTAGCGCCGGGCCACCGCCCGGTCGGCCTTGGCGAGCACCATGTCCATGTTGGACATCAGCGCCCGGAAGAAGGGCCACTCGCGGTTCATGCGCGCGAGCAGCGCGGGGGCGCCGTCCGGGTCCTCGCGCGTGACCGCCTCCACGGCCGAGCCGAAGCCGAACCAACCCGGCAGCGTCACGCGGCTCTGCCCCCAGGAGAAGCTCCAGGGGATGGCGCGCAGGTCCTCGATGCGGCGGGTCGCGCGGCGCGAGGCGGGCCGCGAGCCGATGTTGAGGTCGGCGATCTCGGCGATGGGCGTGGCGGAGAAGAAGTAGTCCGTGAAGCCGGGCGTCTCGTAGACGATTGAGCGGTAGGCCCGCATCCCCGCCTCCGACAGCTTGGCCGCCAGCGCCAGGAAGGCCGGGTCGGGCGCGGCCCCGTCGGCCAGCAGCGTGGCCTCCAGGCTGGCCGCCATCAGGAGTTCCAGGTTGCGGCGGCCGATCTCGGGGTTGGCGTATTTGGAGGAGATGATCTCGCCCTGCTCGGTCAGCCGGATCTGCCCGCCCACCGTGCCCGGCGGCTGCGCCAGGATCGCCTGGTAGCTCGGGCCGCCGCCGCGCCCCACGGTGCCGCCGCGGCCGTGGAACAGGCGCGGCGTGATGCCGGGCTTGCCCGAAAACAGCTCGGCCAGCGCGGTCGAGGCCCGGTACAGCTCCCAGGAGCTGGTGAAGAAGCCGCCGTCCTTGTTGCTGTCGGAGTAGCCCAGCATGATGTCCTGCTGGCCCCCAGAACGCTCCACCATCGCCTCGATGCCGGGCAGGGCGTAGAAGGCCCGCATGATGGGCTCGGCGTTGCGCAGGTCCTCGATCGTCTCGAACAGGGGCGACACGATCAGGTCGGCCACGGCGTCGGTGGCGAGCGTGCCGCGCAGGAGCCCGAACTCCTTCTGGAGCAGCAGCACTTCGAGCAGGTCGCTCACCGTCTCGGTGTGGCTGATGATGGCGTGGCGGATGGCCTCGGGGCCGAAGCGCGCCCGCAGGGACAGCGCCGCCTCGAAGATCGCGAACTCGCTTCGCGCGCGCTCCGGATAGGTCGCGAAGGGCAGGCGCAGCGGGCGCGCCTCGTCGAGCAGGCGCAGTAGCAGCGCCTGCTTGGCGTCCTCGCCCAGGGACGCGTAGCCGGCCTCGACCCCGGCCGTGGCGAGCAGGTCGGCCACCGCCTCCTCGTGCCGGTCCGAACTCTGCCGGAGGTCCACGGTGGCGAGGTGGAAGCCGAACACCTCCACGGCGCGGATCAGCGGCGCCAGCCGGAAGTCCGCGATGACGGCGCCGAAGTGCTCGCGCAGCGACGCGTCGACCGCGCGCAGGTCGGCGAGCAGGTCGGAGGCCGCGGGGTAGGGAGGGGCGGCCCGGCCGGCGAGCTGGGGCACGCTCGTGCCCGTGAGCGCGCGCGCGGTGGCCGCGACGCGGTCGCGGATGCCGCGCACGGCGCGGCGGTAGGGCTCGTCCTCGCGGTGGGGGCTGTCCTCGCCGGACGCCTCGGCCAGCGCCGTGACGGCCGCGCCGCAGGCCACCAGCGTGAGCGACATGGACAGCTCCGCGCCGAGCTGCCCCAGCTCCTCCAGGTAGAACTGCAGCGCGGTTTCGCTCTGCCGGTGGAGCGCGGTCGTGAGCGTGCCCGCGTCGACGTTGGGGTTGCCGTCGCGGTCGCCGCCGATCCAGTTGCCCATCCGGAAGAAGGGCGCCACGGGGCGGCCCACCAGCGCTTCCAGCTCCCTGTAGAGCTTCGGGATCTCGCGCAGGAAGGTGGTGCGGTAGTAGCTCAGCGCGTTCTCGATCTCGTCGCGCACGGTGAGCTTGCGCGTGCGCAGGATGCGGGTCTGCCAGAGCTGGGTGATGCGGGTGCGCAGCAGGGCGTCGTTGTTGGCGAGGTCGCGGGCGCCGCGCAGCCCGTCGCGGGCCGCCATGAGGTCCGCCACCGCGAGCTCGGCGTCGAGCACGCTCTTGCGCTGCACCTCGGTCGGGTGCGCGGTCAGCACGGGCGACACCCAGGCGGTGGCGAGCGTCTCGGCCACCCGCTCGGGCGCGATCCCGGCCTCGGCCAGGCGCTCGAAGGTGCGGTGGAGGCTGCCGTCCTGCGCCCGCCCGCCGTCGGCCGCTTCCTCCCCGCGCAGGGTGCGGCGGCGCACGCGGTGGCGGTCCTCGGCGATGTTGGCGAGGTGGGCGAAGTAGGTGAAGGCGCGCGCCACCACCACGGCCTGGGCGGGGGTCAGGCCGCGCAGCAGGAGTTCGAGCTCGTGGCCCGCGCCCGCGTCGGCCCGGCGCTGGTAGGCGATGCTGAGGCGGCGGATCTGCTCGACGATGTCGAACATCCCCCCGCCTTCCTGCTCGCGGATGATGTCGCCCAGCACCTGCCCCAGCAGGCGGATGTCGCGGTTGAGCGGCTCGTCCTTGGCCGCGTCCGCGGGGAAGGGTGCGTTCATGGCTGGCTCGCTCGGCTCGGATGCTGCGGTGCACCCCGTGGGGGAGCGGTTTTGCAAATCGCGTGCCCGGCGGCAACCCTCAGCCCGTCGCGTCCCGCGGCGGCCCGGCCTCCTTGACGACGCGCGGCTGCGCGGGCGCCTCCGCCCCCACCCGGCCGTGCACCAGGTCGTGGATGAAGCCCAGCTTGTCCACCACGGCGGGCGACAGCACGAAGGGGTAGAGGTCCGACTGGCCCATCGACCGGTTGAGGCTGTTGACCGCGAAGGTCAGCGGCAGCCACGCCTCGATCAGCGGCCCGATCGAGGGCGCGTTGGGGGCGTCGAGGTCGATGTCGGTGGACAGCGCCGCGGCGTTGCGGATGTGGCGCGGGTGGACCCCGATCCCGAACTCGTTGGCGGTCTCCAGCGTGTCCACGATGTGGAGGTAGTGCGCCCAGGTTTCGGCGAAGTCCTCCCACGGGTGGCTGGTCGCGTAGGCGCTGACCGCCCGCTCGCGCCAGTCGGGCGGCGCGGCGCGGGCGTAGTGGCGCTGGAGCGCCTGCCCGTAGTCCGCCCGCTCGTCGCCGAACACGGCCCGGAAGGCCGACAGCGCGGGCTCGGCGCGCACCAGCCGGTCCCAGTACCAGTGGCCGATCTCGTGCCGGAAGTGGCCCAGCAGCGTCCGGTAGGGCTCGCGCATGGCGGCGCGGCGCTTCTCGCGCTCGGCGTCGTCGGCTTCCGCGATGTTGATGGTGATCAGGCCAGAGTCGTGGCCCGTCAGCACCGGCTTGGCGCCGTCCTCCAGGAACTCGAAGACGAGCCCCTCGTCGCCGTCCTCGGCGCGGGTCACCAGGGGCAGGCCGAGTTCCGTCAGCGTGTAGAACAGCCTGTGCTTGGCTTGTTCCATCAGCCGCCACAGCAGCGTGTTGTCGGGCTTGTCGAGGTCGGGGATGGTGCGGTTGTGGCGGCAGGCCGTGCAGAACCGCGCGGGGGAGCCGGCCGGGACCAGCCAGTTGCACACGTCGTGGGTGGCGTTGCGGCAGAAGCGGTAGCGCCGCTCCGGCGCGCCCGCGACGCGCCAGGCGTCATCCGCCTCCCCGTCCGGGCGCTCCAGGGCGAGGAGGCGCCGCTCCTCCGGAACGTAGCCGAGCCGCCGGTGGCACTTCTCGCAAACCGTGTTCTCGAAGTAGAGCGCCTGCCCGCAGCTCTGGCATTCGAAAAGTTTCATGGGCCCGGGTCCCCTGAGCGGCGTGGCGCGGCTCCGCCACGGTCGGCTCCGCTCGTCGAAGCAAGATCGGTGCTGCCTGCACCCCCAACGTGCGGGCCGGCTCGGTGAAGCCCGCCCCGTGCGGCCGGGTGCAACGCCCCGCCGCGCCGTTTCGATCCGGCGCGCCCGCGGCACCCTCGCCGCGGCGGGGCCGCGGCCGCGTCG
>CAXTDZ010000229.1:0-4639 GCA_964243035.1 uncultured Lichenihabitans sp. | reverse complement strand
CCGCGAGCCGGGCCAGCGCCCGGCGCTGCGCGCGGCCGTCGAGCAGAACGGCCGCCACGGTGCCCCCGAGCACGGCGCCCGTCGCCAGGAAGGCCGCCACGATGAACCCGGTGTGCGGCTCCACGCGTCCCGCTCCGCTCAGGGTTGCGACGCCGTCGCGAGCCGCAGCCGCGCGGCGCCCGGCTCGCCCGCGGAGGCGACCGTCATGGCGAGGCGCCGCACGCGGCGGCGGAGCACCTCGTTGCGGGTGGCGGTCACGTGCAGGGCCGAGAACAGCAGCGTGTAGCCGAGCGCCATGACCAGCAGCGGCCACAGCATGGGCAGCGCGATCGTGGGCCCGCCCAGGCGGAACACGGAGGCGGGCTGGTGCAGGGTGTTCCACCAGTCCACCGAGAACTTGACGATCGGGATGTTGACGGACCCCACCAGCGTCATCACGGCGGCGGCCCGCGCGGCGCGGCCGGGCTCCTCGATCACCTGCCACAGCGCCACGATGCCGAGGTCGATCAGGAACAGCACCAGCACGGAGGTGAGCCGGGCGTCCCACACCCAGAAGGTCCCCCACATCGGCTTGCCCCACAGCGACCCGGTGACGAGGCACACGAAGGTGAACACCGCCCCGAGCGGCGCCGCGGCCTTGCCGGCCGCGTCCGCCAGCGGGTGGCGCCACACCAGGCTCGCGAGCGCCGAGGCCGTCATGGCCCCGTAGGCCAGCATCGACACCCAGGCCGCGGGCACGTGGATGTACATGATGCGGACGGTCTCGCCCTGCTGGTAGTCGGGCGGCGCCGTGAACGTCCCGTAGAGGCCCACCGCCAGCGCGAGCACGGCCGCGCCCCACAGCCAGGGCAGGGCCCGGGCCGCGAGGCGAAGGAAGTTGGTCGGGTTGGCATAGGTCGTGAGTTGGGGCACGGCTCGGGACTCTACCCCCGCGGCGCCCCGTTCGGAAGGATATTCGCGCCCACCCGCGGTCGCGCGCTACGCCTTCTTCAGCTCCTCCGGCTTGTGGGCCGCCTTGGCGCCGGTCTTGTCGCTCTTGACCAGGAACTGCGGGTCCTTGGGCGAGGCCGCGACCTTGTGGGACTTGATCTTCATCGGCGACGTCACCTTCTTCTCGACGGTGCCGCGGGTCTCACCCTGCGAGGTGCCCCACTTCACCGTGTCACCCGGCTTGACGCTGGCCATCGCGATCCCTTTCTCCATCTTGACGCAGGCCGAACCGGTGCCGGCCCCGGCCGGTTCCGGAGGAGGCTGTGGACGGCGTCCGCCTTGGTGAATTGCCGCATCCGCCTTGTGCGCCCCGCCCGTTGCTGTAAGACTTTTAAAGTTGATTTAGGACAGGGTTGCTGACCAATGTGATCCCCGCTCCGCCAACCCGCGTTCAGCGCGGGGCGGACAGGGTTTGAGGGGTTTGTGGCCGTGTTCGGCTTGCAGGGGAGGCCCGTTGCCATGACCGAGAGCCTGAAGGACCGCGGCGCCGCCGACCGCGACCACGCCGCCGCCATGGCCCGCGACCCGGGCCTGCCGCCCGCGCAAGGGTTGTACGACCCTTCGCGCGAGCACGACGCCTGCGGGGTCGGCTTCGTGGCCGACATGAAGAACCGCGGTTCGAACGACATCGTGCGGATGGGTCTGCGCGTCCTGGAGAACCTCGACCACCGCGGCGCGGTGGGCGCCGACGCGCACGGCGGCGACGGCTGCGGCATGCTGGTGCAGATCCCGCACGCCTTCCTGGCCGCGGAAGCGGAGCGGCTGGGCTTCGCGCTGCCCGAGCCCGGGCGCTACGGGGTGGGCTTCCTGTTCCTGCCGCGCGACGCGGCCGGCCGCGCCCAGGTCGAGGCCATCGTGGGCCAGGCGGTGGCCGACGAGGGCCAGACCCTGCTGGGCTGGCGCGACGTGCCCACCGACCCGTCCCAGCTCGGCGACAGCGTGCGGGCCAGCGAGCCCGTGATCCGCCAGGTGTTCATCGGAAGCGGCGAGGGCGTGGCCGACGAGGCTGCGTTCGAGCGCCGGCTCTACCTCGTGCGCAAGGTGATCTCGGCGCGCGTCTACGCGCTGACGGACCAGCGCGTGCGCGGCTTCTACCCCGTGTCGCTGTCCTGCCGGACGCTGGTCTACAAGGGGCTGCTGCTCGCCACCCGGCTCGGGGCCTATTACCCCGACCTCACCGACGCGCGCTTCGCCTCCGCGCTGTCGCTCGTCCACCAGCGCTTCTCCACCAACACCTTCCCGTCCTGGTCGCTGGCCCACCCCTACCGGATGGTGGCGCACAACGGCGAGATCAACACGCTGCGCGGCAACGTGAACTGGATGGCCGCGCGGCAGGCGTCCGTCGAGTCGGACCTGTTCGGGTCCGACATCGGCAAGCTCTGGCCCATCTCCTACGAAGGCCAGTCGGACACGGCCTGCTTCGACAACGCGCTCGAATTCCTGGTGCAGGGCGGCTACTCGCTCGCCCACGCAATGATGACGCTGATCCCCGAAGCCTGGGCCGGCAACCCGCTGATGCCCGAGGACCGGCGCGCCTTCTACGAGTACCACGCGGCCCTGATGGAGCCCTGGGACGGGCCGGCCGCGGTGGCCTTCACGGACGGCGTGCAGATCGGCGCCACGCTCGACCGCAACGGGCTCCGGCCCGCCCGCTACCTCGTGACCGACGACGGCCTCGTGGTGCTGGCCTCGGAGGCGGGCGTGCTGCCCATTCCCGAGGAGAGCATCGTCACCAAGTGGCGGCTCCAGCCGGGCCGGATGCTGCTGGTCGACCTGGCGCAGGGCCGCATCGTGTCCGACGACGAGATCAAGGCGGAGCTGTCGGCCGCCCACCCCTATCGCGCCTGGCTCGACCGCACGCAGATCGTGCTGGAGGACCTGCGCGCCGTGGAGGCGCGGGGCTCGCGCACCGACGTGTCGCTCCTCGATAAGCAGCAGGCCTTCGGCTACACGCAGGAGGACCTGACGATCCTGCTCCAGCCCATGGCCGCCACCGGCCAGGAGGCGATGGGCTCGATGGGCACCGACACGCCCATCTCGGCGCTGTCGGAGAAGTCCAAGCTCCTCCCCACCTATTTCAAGCAGAACTTCGCCCAGGTCACCAACCCGCCGATCGACCCGATCCGCGAGGAGCTCGTGATGAGCCTCGTGAGCTTCATCGGGCCGCGGCCGAACATCTTCGACCTGGAGGGTGTCTCCAAGCGCAAGCGCCTGGAGGTGCGCCAGCCGATCCTCACCAACGGGGACCTGGAGAAGATCCGCAACATCGGCACGCTGGAAGACGCCTTCGACACCAAGACGCTCGACATCACCTACGCTTCGAGCCACGGGGCGGGGGGCATGGAGGGCATCCTCCAGCGCCTGTGCGAGCGCGCGGAGGCGGCCGTCAAGTCGGGCTACAACATCATCATCCTGTCCGACCGGATCGTGGGGCCGGACCGCATCCCGATCCCGGCGCTGCTCGCGACCGCGGCCGTCCACCACCACCTGATCCGCAAGGGGCTGCGCACCTCGGTGGGCCTCGTGGTGGAAACGGGGGAAGCGCGCGAGGTGCACCACTTCGCGCTGCTCGCGGGCTACGGGGCGGAGGCCGTCAACCCCTACCTCGCCTTCGAGACCCTGGCCGCGCTGGCGGTCGAGTTCCCGGAGGAGATCGACGCGCGCACCGCGGTCAAGAGCTACATCAAGTCGATCGACAAGGGCCTGCTCAAGGTCATGTCGAAGATGGGCATCTCGACCTACCAGTCCTACTGCGGGGCGCAGATCTTCGACGCGATCGGCCTCGCGGAGGACTTCGTGCGCCAGTACTTCACCGGCACCGCCACCACCATCGGCGGCGTGGGCCTGGCCGAGGTGGCGGAGGAGACCGTGAGCCGGCACGCCGACGCCTTCGGCGACGCGCCCATCTACCGGCGCGCGCTCGACGTGGGCGGCGAATACGCCTACCGGACGCGCGGCGAGGCGCACGCCTGGTCGGCGCAGTCCGTGTCGCTGCTCCAGCACGCGGTGCGCGGCAACGCGCTCGACAAGTACAAAGCCTACGCGGCCCTGCTCAACGAGCAGGACGAGAAGCTGCTCACCATCCGCGGGCTGTTCCGCATCCGCTCCGCCGAGGAAGACGGCCGCGCGCCGGTGCCGCTGGAGGAGGTCGAATCCGCCGCGGACATCGTCAAGCGCTTCTCGACGGGTGCCATGTCGTTCGGCTCCATCTCGCGCGAGGCCCACACCACGCTCGCCATCGCCATGAACCGGATCGGCGGCAAGTCCAACACGGGCGAGGGCGGCGAGGAGAGCGACCGCTTCAAGCCGCTGCCCAACGGCGACTCCATGCGCTCGGCCATCAAGCAGGTGGCCTCGGGCCGCTTCGGCGTGACCACCGAGTACCTGGTCAACGCCGACATGATGCAGATCAAGATGGCCCAGGGCGCCAAGCCCGGCGAGGGCGGCCAGCTGCCCGGCCACAAGGTCGACGCCGTGATCGCCAAGGTGCGGCATTCCACGCCCGGCGTGGGCCTGATCTCGCCCCCGCCCCACCACGACATCTACTCGATCGAGGATCTGGCGCAGCTCATCTTCGACCTGAAGAACGTCAACCCCGACGGCAAGGTGTCGGTCAAGCTCGTGTCCGAGGTGGGCGTGGGCACGGTGG
>CAXTDZ010000228.1:0-4647 GCA_964243035.1 uncultured Lichenihabitans sp. | reverse complement strand
GCTCACCGCGATCCTGGCCCGCTACCCGGACGACGACCAGGCCCGCGAGGCGCTGAGCCGCGCCACCATGGAGGTGGCGTTCGCGCGGGCCGGGGCGCCCGACACGCCCCCGGTCGTCCGGCCGCAGGACGTCGGGCTCGTGCGGGACGACGCGGTCCGCACTCTGCTGCTCGGCTTCGAGAGCCTGGGCCAGGACTGCGAGTTCGGCCTCGTCCAGCGCCGGTTCGGCGCGGAGCCGCTGGGCCTGTTCCGCTGGAACAGCGTGTCCGTCCACACCCTGACCGACGCGGTGGAGGCCGGGCTGGAGGGCCTGGGCGACCCGGAGCACACCCGCGTGTCGCTGTGGGCGGACGCCGAATACTACGTCACCGACACCCGCTGGCACTTCGGCATGCACACGTTCACGACCAGGCACGAGATGGCCGAGGACGTGATCCACAGGAAGATGTGCGCCCGCCTGGCCTATCTCCGGGACAAGTTCCTCGACGACCTGCGGGACGCGCGCAAGACCTGCGTGCTGAAGCAGGACGGCGTCGACCTGCCCACGCTGGAAAGGCTGCGCGACGCCCTGAGGGCGTTCGGGCCGGTTCGCCTGCTCTGCGTGCAGCCGCTGTCCAGGGCGCCCGACGCGGTCCGGGGCACGATCCGGACCGGCCGGGCCTACCGCGCGGGCGACGACCTGCTGCTCGGCTTCGTGCCGAAGCTCGGCAACGGGGTCGGCCGCTGGGACATCCAGTTCGACGACTGGGTGTCGATCTGCCGCTCGTCGCTCGCCGACGACGGTCCGGCCTGGCCGGCCTGACCCGCCAGGCTCACGCGATCGGTCCGACCTCCCCTTGAAACCCGGCCGGCGCTGGGGGCGAGGCCGGCCCTAGACCCTTCAGATCCGCACCCGTGGTCAGCGGTGGTCAGCATCGATCGGAACACGCGCGGCACCCATCCGCCGGTCGCGGGCGGACAGGCGACGTCGGCCAGCGCACCAACCTGAGATTGTGCCGGCGAGAAGAGATTGCCTCTTGACACAGGCTTCCGCGCGATGCCGAATGGCGGCAGGCTGACACGGCTCGACACCGTTTTTACCCAATCGGCTTGCCTGGAAGGGCGGCTGCCCGTGTTTCAGCCGCCGTTGGAGGAAGGAACGGCGCGGCAGGCGAGACCATAATACGAGCGAAGGCATTTTCGTGACCTGGTGAACACCAGGCTAAACAGCATTTCTGTTCAGAACAGTCGATGTTGCGGTTCGGGCGCGTCGTCCTCTGCTGGCAACCTTGTCACCGCCAAGCCGAGGCCGTGTGGAGAACATCGACAGGCCCTTCGGGTCACCGCGTCTGCGCGGTCTCTCCCCGGTGTTGTTGGTCAATTCTATTGTTGAGAGGAGTGCTCAGACATGCCCGAGCAGGACATGATTGAAAGCAAAGATATTGAGTTCATTTTGGGATCGGGATCGCAATCCAAGATCTGCGGCACCGTCGCGGCAGATGCACCGCCCGAGCAGCCGAACAACCCGGACGACGACGCGCGGGTGATCGAGCAAGCGTCGCCCGCCGCATCTTAGGATTGCCGCGGCCGGGCGTCCTGCGACGGTTAGGCTGGAAATCAACGATCACAGCAGACCGGTGTGTCGCGACAGCGTCCCACCTGGTCCGGGTGGGCCGCATCCGCCGCAACCGGGTCTGCGGTTTCGAGCGGGACACCCCTGTTCTCATCGGTGCGCCTCACCGCTCCGTTTCTCACGGTTCTGCTGTCAGCTCACAGGTTCGATGGGTTGCGCCGCGCTCTCACGATCCCCTCCGTAAAATCCCGACCGCCGCGAGCCGTCTCGGCCGCCGCGGCCTCGACGTTGGCACGAACGGAAAGGACGGCGTTTCCGCGGGGCCGGCGCCGACCCCGGAGCCCCACGCCTCGCGTGCGGAGGATCTGGAAACGACGGCGCTTAGACTTGGGAGCAGCGCCGTCGAGCCGTGACGACGGCAACCGCGCGACGAGACGAGGCAGCAAGACAGCACGGAGTTTCGCGACGCTCCACCGCGCGGCAATCGCCACCACCCTCGACCGCCTCCCGCAGGCCCCGGCTGGCCATCGCGGCCTCGGGTCGACCGCCGAGGGTCACGGTGGGCCACGGGCCGCCGGGGAGCCTCCGACGTGCCGCTGACGCCGCGCGCCGCGGTTGACGCGTCGAGCGCTCACGCGCCATCGGACCCGTCCTTCCAGAAAACCGTCTCCGGGTTCGTGGAGGAGTTTGGGATCAAATGGTCTCAACTCCTGATCATCGTCCCGGCGATCATCAGCTACTTCGGCCTGGAACAATACATCAACGGCGGGGTCTGGATCGGCGGGATCGTCATGAGCTTCGCGATCGTCTACCCCTTCCGTCGCTGGGTCAGCGACAACTTCCTGGGCACGGCGGTCTGCTGCGTCGTGATCTTTGCGGGCGGTTGCACGGGGCTCACCTATCTTTTCCTGAAGATCGCTGGATCGTCGGTTGCCTCCTTCGAGCAGTTGAACAGCTTTGCTCAGGCACACAGCAAACTGGATACGATCTACCTCTCCATAGCCGTGGGCATCCCCCTCGCGATCGGGATCGTCAGTTACCGCAAGCAGGACGACTTTGTCCGGTCGCCGCTGCCTCGTCCGGTTCGCTGCGCGGTGCAGGAAAGCGTCGTCCGTGCCGACTTCGTGTTCGACAAAGCCAAGTACAAGGTCGCCTTGAGGCCGCTCGCGAGCGGGGACGTGCGCGTGCTGTTCACGGCGGAACTCCAGGTCCGCAACCGTCGGAAGGAGCCGCTCAAATACGATGCGCAGTTCGACCCGGCTGGGTGGAACAAACGATTCACCGAAGCCAGCATCGACGGAAGGCCGGTCGATCCCACCAAACCGGAGAACGTGACCGGACGCGGCCTGCTCCTGTCATGCGAGATCCCCGCGGGCAAGACCGCAACGCTGGTCGTCAGTTTCGAAAGCACCTACAACGGGCGCGACTCGGAGTTCATCGGCGTCTACAGACCGACGGCCGAGTATAGCCTCACCATCGAGAAGATACCCAAGTCACTAAAATTCAACGAGCAGCAATTTGTGCATCGCAAACGCGATACGCAGAAGCTGAAAAACGGAGACCTGCTGTTTTTGTACAAGGACGGCATGCTTCCGTTCCAGGGCCTCCGGCTTTTCTGGGAAGTTCTCCATGACGTTGATGAGAAGGCCGCTGTTTGACATTCCGAGCTGGGTCGACCAGCTCGACGACGTGACGCCGTTCCACGGGGAGATGGCGCGCGAGGTCGAAGACATGATCGACGCCGACCCGCTCAAGGCGTCTCCCAACGTCCTGGCCCACCAAACCTCGTCCGACCCCTTCCTTCTGCCGAGCCGCGGGTGGCGTCTGCTCGATGCGCACTGCGCCGCGACGTTCAGCAGGTTGGCGAAGGAGAACTTCCAGCGCTGGTGCGACGGGGAGTTCCACCTCCGCCGCTGGGCGATCCGTTACGGGAAGCTCGACGCGGAGGAGAAGCGTCGGCTCGCTTCGCAAGCCATGCACAACCACATTCCCGCGCTGTTCTCGGCCGTCTACTACCTGAGACTGCCGCCGGAGTTGAGCGATCGACCGGAAGGCGGAACGGTTTTCGTGAACCCGATCGCCAACCTCATGGACATGATCTCGCCTCGCACGACGACGATCTCACCGCGCGAGGGACTTCTGGTCGTGTTCCCCTCCTTCGTCGACCACGCCCCCGTGCCGGTGTCGTGGGATGCGGTCGACACGCCGCGCATCGTGGTGTCCTGCGACGTCTTCTTCGTGAGCGGGAAGACGGGCGCGTCCGGACCCGGGATCGTCCCGGCGCGGTCGGCCGGGTGATTGTCATCGACCAACGGGCTGTCCGGCTCCCGGGCGGCGAGACACGCCGCTGCCCCCGTGGCGGCCGGGCGGTGGCGAAGACCAGCCCTCCCGGCATTGGGCGGCCTCGTCGAGCCGTCGACGAAGCGCTTTCTCCGGAGCGCCCGGGCCGGCCCCCTGATCACGGCGGCCGCGGCCGGGACTGAGCCCCCTCCGGGCCGCGGTCTTCACCCCTCCGCCTCGCCGCCGAACAGGAACGGGGCGACCTGCGCGGCGGAGGGCGGCTTCAGCGCCGCGAAGGGCATGGGGCGGCACACCGCCATGGCCGACAGCCCTACCCGCGTCGTGAGCAACCCGTTGAGCACGCCCTCGCCGAGCCGCCGCGACAGCTTGGCCGCGATGCCGTGGCCGACCAGGCCCTGGAGCAGCCCGTCGCCCACCGCCATGCCGGCGGTGAGCGCCAGGTGGACCCCCACCGAGCGGGCGAGCCGCAGGAAGCCGAGCAGGCCCGGCCGCCCGCTGTAGATCTCCGCGATGCGCCGGACCAGCACCGCGACCTGGGCCGCGACGAACAGGAGGTCGAGCGCGGCGCGCGGGCTGACCGCGGTCATCACCGACACGCGCCGGGCCGCCAGCGCGATCTCGCGCCGGGCACGGGCGTCGAGCGGCGCCATGAGGTGGCGCTCGCCCAGGTCGAGAAGGTCGCGTCCGTCGATGATGTCGTCCCGGAACCCCGCCACCGCGGCGCGGGCCGCGGCGGTGTCGGGCCGGCCGGCGTAGAGCGCCGCCACCTGCGCGACCAAGCCCCTGGCGCGGGC
>CAXTDZ010000227.1:0-4687 GCA_964243035.1 uncultured Lichenihabitans sp. | reverse complement strand
GGCCCCGGCCGCGAGCAGCACGGCCAGGGCGTTGGTGGCGAGGTGGCGGCCCGGCGCCCCCATCCGGAAGGCGAGCGGCGCGCCGTGCAGGGTCGCCCGCACCCGCGCGCCCTCGCCGTCGGGCTCCACCGCGTCCAGGCGGGCGTCGGCGTCGGGGTGCTCGCCGAAGGTCAGCACCCGGCCCGCGGGCGAGGCCTCGGCGCGACGCGCGAGCCGGAAATAGGTGTCGATGTCGCGGTTGACGATCGCGGTGCCGTCTTGCTCCAGGCCGGAGAAGATCTCGGCCTTGGCGTCGGCGATGTCGGCCACGCCCGAGAAGAACTCCAGGTGGACGGGCGCCACGGTGGTGATCACGGCCACCCGCGGCCTCACCAGCGCCACCAGCGGCTCGATCTCGCCCGCGTGGTTCATGCCGATCTCGAACACGCCGAAGCGGGCGTCGGCGGGCATCCGCGCGAGCGTGAGCGGCACGCCCCAGTGGTTGTTGTAGGAGGCGGCCGAGGCGTGGGTCGGGCCGGCCTCGCCCAGCACCAGGCGCAGCATCTCCTTGGTGCCGGTCTTGCCCACCGAGCCCGTGACCGCCACGATCCCGGCGCCGGCGCGCGCGCGGGCCGCCCGGGCCAGCCCGCGCAGGGCCTCCAGCGTGTCGCGCACCACGTAGAGCGGGCCGCCGCCGCGCAGCCCGTCCGCGTGCGCCTCGTCGACCAGCGCGGCCGCGGCGCCCTTCACGAAGGCCGCGCCCACGTGGTCGTGCCCGTCGCCGTTGTCGCCGCGCAGCGCCACGAACAGCGCGCCGGGCTCCAGCGTGCGGGTGTCGATGGATATGCCCGACACAGCCGCGGGCGGGGTGCCCAGCACGCGCGCGTCGAGCGGCGTCACCAGGCCGAAGCCGGACCACAGGTCAGCCGTGTTCATTCAGGTCAGCCTCGCCAGCGCGTCCCGCACCGCCTCGTGGTCCGAGAAGGGCAGGGTGGTGTCGCCCACGATCTGTCCCGTTTCGTGGCCCTTGCCCGCCACCACCAGCACGTCGCCCCGGCGCAGCAGCGCGACCGCGTGGGCGATGGCCTCGCCGCGGTCGCCGATCTCCGTCGCGCCCGGCGCCCCGGCCAGGATCGCGGCCCGGATCGCGGCGGGGTCCTCGGAGCGGGGGTTGTCGTCGGTGACGATCGCCAGATCCGCGCGCCGCGCCGCGATGGCGCCCATCAGCGGGCGCTTGGCGGCGTCGCGGTCTCCCCCGCAGCCGAGCACCACGACCAGGCGGCCGTCCGCGTAGGGGCGCAGGGTGGCGAGCACGTTGTCGAGCGCGTCGGGCTTGTGGGCGTAGTCCACGAACACGGGCGCGCCCCGCGCGTCGCCCACGTGCTCCAGCCGCCCCGGCGCGCCCGCGAGGTGCCCCAGGGCGGACAGGACGCGGCGCGGCTCGCCCCCGGTCGCGATCGCGAGCCCCGCCGCGAGCAGGGCGTTGGAGACCTGGAAGGCGCCGGCCAGCGGCAGCGTCACTTCGTAGGTGTGACCCGCGTGGTTGACGGTGAGCCGCGTCGCGAAGCCGTGCGGCTCGGCCGACTGAAGGTGCAGGTCGCGGCCCGCGCGGCCCACCGTGTAGGGGCGCAGGCCCCGCGCCTCGGCGGCGCGCAGCACATCCGCGCCGGCCGACGCGTCGGCGTCGACCACGGCCGGCTGCCCCGCCCGGAGCAGGGCGTCGAACAGCCGGAGTTTCGCGCGCAGGTAGGAGGCCAGGTCCGCGTGGTAGTCGAGGTGGTCGTGGCTCAGGTTGGTGAAGCCGCCCGCGCTGAGCCGCAACCCGTCGAGCCGGTGCTGGTCGAGCCCGTGCGAGGACGCTTCCACCGCCAGGTGCGTGATGCCGCTGCCCGCGAGCCGGTCAAGCGTCGCGTGCAGCGCCACCGGGTCGGGCGTGGTCAGCGAGCCGTAGGTCGAGCCCTCGGGCGTCACCACGCCGATGGTGCCGAGCGAGGCCGCCCGGTGGCCCAGCGCCGCCCAGATCTGCCGCAGGAAGGTCGTGACCGAGGTCTTGCCGCTGGTGCCCGTGACCGCCACGATCGTGCCGGGCTGGCCGGGGGTGAAACGGCTCGCCGCGAGCGCCAGGGCTTCGCGGACGTTCCCCACCACCACCGTGGGCACGTCGCCGGGCAGGGCTAGCGCCCGGTCCGCCACCACGGCCACCGCGCCGCGGCCCGCGGCCTGCGCGGCGAAGCGGGCCCCGTCCGCCTTGGCGCCCGGCACCGCGAAGAAGACGTGGCCGGGCGCGACCGCCCGGCTGTCGGCCGTGAGGCCGGACACGTCGAGCGCCGGGGCGCCGGGGATGAGCGCGCTGAGCTTCACCGGATCAGGTTGTCCATGCCGATGCCGAGCCGCGCCACGGTAGGGAACGGCTGCTGCGGCAGGGCGATCATCGGGGGCATGTCGAGGAGCGGCGCCACCCTCCGCATGATGTTGCCCGCCGTGGTGCCCGAGTTCCAAGCGGCCGTGTGGAACCCGTAGGTGCCCTCCACCGCCTGCGGCTCGTCCATCAGCACCAGGAACAGGTATCTTGGGTGGTCCGCCGGCACGATCGACATGAAGGTCGTGAACACCTTGGAGTGGTCGTAGTGGCCGTGGACGATCTTGTCCGCCGTGCCCGTCTTGCCGCCCGCGAAATAGCCCGGGATGTTGGCCTTCTTGGCCGAGCCCTCGACCGCGTTGAGGCGCATCAGGTAGCGCAGCGACTCGGACGTCTCGGGCCGGATCACGCGGGGGAACTGGGCGCGCACGTCACCCGTGTCGCGCTTCAGGAAGGTGGGCGTGATCAGGTTGCCGCCGTTCACCAGGCCCTCCACCGCCATCATGGCCTGAAGGGGCGCCACGTTGATGCCCTGCCCGAAGGCGATCGTCATCGTGTTGAGCTCGCTCCAGTTGCGCGGCACGATCGGCTCGGCGTTCTCGGGCAGCTCGGTGCGCAGCCGGTCGAGCTGGCCCATCTTCTTGAGGAAGGCCTTGTGGCCCTCCACGCCCACCATCATGGCCATGCGGGCGAAGCTGATGTTGGAGGAGAACTTGAAGGCCTCGGGCACCGACAGCATCCGGTGCTTGGGCTCGAAGTCGTGGATGGTGAAGCGCCCGTAGCGCAGGTTGTCGCGGGCGTCGATCTGCGAGCGCAGCGTGACCTTGCCGGTCTCCATGGCCATCGCGGCCGTGATGGACTTGAAGGTCGAGCCCATCTCGTAGGTGCCCACCGTCAGCCGGTCGATGTGCTGGGGGTCCAGCGCGTCCACGGGGTTGTTGGGGTCGTAGTCGGGCAGCGACGTGAAGGCGATCATCTCGCCCGTGTTCACGTCCATGATGGCGGCCGCGCCCGACTTCGCCTTGAAGTGCTCGATCCCCTTGGCGAGCTCGTCGCGCACCGCGTGGGTGGCGTCGAGGTCGAGCGACAGCGTGATGGGCTTGAGGTCGTCGGGGGTGAGTTTGAAGCCCGCCCCGTGCAGGTCCGCGAGCCCCTGGCCGTCGATGTACTTCTCGATGCCCGCGATGCCCTGGTTGTCGAGGTTGGTGAAGCCCAGCACGTGGGCCCCGATCGGCCCGTTGGGGTAGACGCGGCGGTTCTCGGGCACGAAGCCGACCCCGGGCAGGCCCAGCCGGTACACCTCCTCCTGCTGCGAGGGCGTGATGCCGCGCTTGACCCACACGAAGCCCTTGCGGGAGCCGAGCCGCTGGCGGAGCGCGCCCGCGTCCACGTCGGGCAGCACGGCGGTGAGCAGCTCCACCGCCTCGTCCTTGTCGATCAGCCGGCGCGGCTCGGCGAACACCGACATGGTCTTGATGTCGGTGGCCAGGATCGCGCCGTTGCGGTCCAGGATGTCGGGCCGCGCGCCCGACACGGCCTCCGAGGCCGCGCTCTTCAGGTTCTGCGACGTGTCGGGCCGGACCCCGATCCACAGCAGCTTGCCCGACAGCAGGCAGAACACCCCCGCGTAGGCGAGCGCCACCAGCCGGAGGCGGGACCCGCTCTTGTCGAGGCGCGTCCGCATCAGGTCGCGCAGCGTGCGGCGGAGGAAGCCGGGGTCGGGTTCCGCGCGGGTTTCGGGGTCGACGAGATCGACGTTGGGTTCGGCCGTCACGGGCGTCACCTCGAAGACGGCGTGGCGCCGCCGCCCGCCCCCGCGTGCCCGCCGGGCGTGCTGGTGGGCTTGGACAGGCCGAGCTGGTCGAGCTCGCGGCCGATGGCGTCCACCTTGGGGGGGCGGTTCGGCAGGTCGGCGAGCTGCACGATCTGGTTGAGGTCGAGCGGCTTGAGGTTGGTGTGCCTGTCGGCCAGCTCCTGCAGCCGCTCGGGGCGGCTCAGCAGCGCCCATTCGGCGTGGAGGCGGGCGATCGCGTCCTGCTCGGCCGTGACCAGGTGCCTGGTCTTGATGATCTGCTCGCCGAACAGGATGGTCTCGTATTTGATCGAGTAGGCGTAGGCGGCCGAGCCGATCAGCAGGCCCACCGCGATGAGGTTGAACAAGCGCCACATGTCAGCGCGCCCCGTGGGCTGCGGGCAGCCGGGCCAGGGCCACGAGCTGCGGGTCGGCGTCGCGGGCGGGGGCCTCGGTGCGGGACGCGACGCGGAGCTTGGCGGAGCGGGCGCGCGGGTTGCGCGCGAGCTCGGCCTCGGACGGCGTCGCGGGCTGCCGACCGACCGGCGCGAAGGTGG
>CAXTDZ010000226.1:0-4748 GCA_964243035.1 uncultured Lichenihabitans sp. | reverse complement strand
GACCGGGGGCGCGGACCGGGGGGCGTCGTGGTTCCGGCACCCCGGGTCCGGGCGCCCGCGCGTCGGCAGGCTGGCGGTCGTGGCCGCCGCCGCCCTGCTGCCCGTGTTGGGCGGCGTCGCCGTTGAATTCCACGGCGCGGCGCATCCGGCCCCGCCGGCCGTGTCGCCCGTGGCCGAACGGACGGTTCCCGAAACCGTGGCCCCGCGTCCCCAGGCCACACCGGTGCAGGCCCCGGCGCCGCAGCCGCAGGCGGCCCCGAGCGAACCCAAGCGGCCCAAGCACCTGAGGGCGGCCGCGACCTTCCAGGACTGCAGCCACTGCCCGACCATGCGCGTGCTGCCGGCCGGCTCCTTCCAGATGGGGTCGCGGGCCCGCGTCGACGAACTGCCGGTCCACCCGGTGCTGATCGCCAAGCCCCTCGCGGTCGGGCAGCGCGAGGTCACGGTGCGCGACTGGGCCGCCTGCGTCGCGGGCGGCGGGTGCAGCTACAAGCCCGAGGGCGGGGGGCCCGGGCACGACGACGATCCGGTGACGGACGTGAGCTGGCTCGACGCGCAGGGCTACGCGGCCTGGCTGTCCAAGGCCGCCGGCCACCGCTACCGCCTGCCCAGCGAGGCCGAATGGGAGTATGGGGCGCGGGGCGGCGCCGCGACCACCTTCTGGTGGGGCGACCTGGTGGGCGACGACCACGCGAACTGCGCGAACTGCGGCCCCAAGCCGCCGGAAACCGCGGTGCCCACCGGGCGCTTCGCGCCCAACGGCTTCGGCCTGTACGACACGGCCGGCAACGCGTCCGAATGGGTCGAGGACTGCTGGACAGCTAGCTACGACGACGCGCCCGTCGACGGCCGGGCCGTGACGGCGCCCGACTGCCGGGAACACGTCGTCCGCGGCGGCAGCTTCAACAACGACGCGTCCTACGTGCGCTCGGCCGCGCGGCTCAAATACGGCACGGCGGTCCGCTACTACGCGAACGGCTTCCGCGTCGTCAGCGACGTCGACGCGCCGTGAACCGCCCCGGCCTTCCGTCCGGACCCGTGCAGGAGACCCCTCGCCCCATGGCCCACCGATCGAAGCGTCTCGCGGCCGCCTCGCTGCTGCTCGTGCTCGCGGCCGCGGGCGCCGCGGCGCAAACCGCCGTCCGGCAAACCTACACCGTGTCGCCCGGGCTGCGCCAGGACCTCGAAGCCCACCGGTTCGACGCGGCCCAGTTCGAGGGCGCCGTCAACGGCATCGCGACGGGCCTGGCCTCGGGCGACCTCGGCCCCATCGTGGACCAGGCCGGCCCCGACCTGCGGATCACCGACGGCGCCGTCAACAAGGTCGTCCCCAAGACCGAGCTGGGCGACCTCGGCCGCAAGCTCCTCAAGTCGCCGCACCTGCGCGAGGACGTGACGGACGACAGCCAGGTGATCGTGCGCGGCGACGAGATCGGCCTCGCGCGGGGGGCCTTCTGGCTCGACCAGGCCTGCCTCGACACGGCCTGCACGCAAAAAAAAACGGCGCTCGTGACCATCAACCTGCCCTGACGCCGCTGACGGTCGCATGCCAAAGCCAAGCCCCGCTTCCCGACGAGGTCACCGACCGGCTCAAGAACCTCCTCATCTTCGAGGAGGGCCGCGTGGTGCGCGACGGGCTCCACGTGGCCTACAAGGACAGCAAGGGCATCTCGACGATCGGCTACGGCTTCAACCTCCAGGACGGGGCGGCGGCCGGCCTCCTGAGGCGCGTCACGTCCAAGTCCACGGGGAACCTGATCGCCAAGCAGGCGACCCTGACGGAGGCCGAGGCGCAGTCGCTGCTGCTCATCGCCGAGAACGTCGCGCTGAGGGGCGTGCGCAACTATTTTCCGCAGTTCACGTCCATCGACATGCCGCGCCAGGTCGTGCTCGCCGCCATGGTCTACCAGATCGGGGAAGGCGGGTTCGGCCGCTTCGGGCGCCTGATCGCGGGGGTGAAGGCGCAGAACTGGGACGCGGCCGTGGAGTCCATGGAAAGCTCGCAATGGTACCGCTCCGACTCGCCCCAGCGGGCGCGGCGCATGGCCGTGGCCATGCAGAACGACACCTTCCCGCCCTCCGCGGTGCGCAGTCCGCCAGGCCAGCGCTTCGCGGTGCCGGGCCTGCCGTCCCCGCCCGAGGCGGTCGCGACCGGGCCGCGGAAGCCGTGGCCCTTTGACAACTGAGGGCGCCGGGCCCGGACCGCGGCGGCGCCCGGAGCGGGTCGGGTCGTCGGCCGACCCGTGTGGCGCCGGGGAGGCCCCGCGGATAGACACAGCTTCAGCCAGTTTCGGAAACACCATGGTCACACCGTCGATGCGAAGAATCCGGCCAGCGTGCCTCCTGACGCGGCCCCCGTCCCGCCGCCCCGAGGCCCCCGCGCGCGGGGGCCGAAGGGGGCTGCGGCTCGGTCCCGTCGCGTTCGCCCTGTTCGCGGCCTGCGTCGCGCCGGTGCGGGCCCAGGAGGCCCCCGCCGCCGCCCCGACCCCCGCGCCCTCGCCGGAGTCCGCTCCCGCGCCGTCGCCCTTTCCCCTGTCGGCCCGCGTGTACTTCATCGACCTCAAGGACGGGGCCCGCGTGCCGCTCGCCCTGCACGTCCGCTTCGGCCTGGTCGGCATGGGCGTGGCGCCCGCGGGGGTCGAGTTCCCCCAGGTCGGCCACCACCACATCCTGATCGACGCGCCGCTGCCGCCGCTCGACAAGCCCATCCCGTTCGACGACAACCACATCCACCTCGGCAGCGGGGAAACCGAGGTCGACATCCCGCTCACGCCGGGGCCGCACACCCTGCAGCTCCTGATGGGCGACAAGGATCACATCCCGCATGATCCGCCGGTGGCCTCGCCCGTGATCCACGTCGTCGCGGCGGCGCCGCTGACGCCTTCGGCCCCGGGCACGCAGGTGTCGTTCATCAACCTGCCCGAGGGCCAGGGGCTGCCCGAGCACGCCACGGTCTACTTCGGGCTGCAGGGCATGGGCGTCGCGCCCGCCAGCGTCACCTCGCCCAACACCGGGCACCACCACCTGCTCATCGACGCCGACCCGCCCGACCCGCAGGCGACGCTGCCCACCGACGACCACCACCTCAACTTCCCCGACGGCGCGACCCAGACCGAGCTGTCGCTGCCGCCCGGGCGGCACACGCTGCAACTCGTCTTCACCGACCGGCAGGACCGGATGTTCGACCCGCCCGTCATGTCGGAGCGCGTCACCGTCAAGGTTCACGGCGGCGACGGGGAAGCCCGTGGCGGGAGCAGCGCGCACACCGGCGGCAGCGCACGCGGCACCAGCGCGCACAGCAGCAGCTCGCACAGCAGCAGCGCGCACAGCAGCAGCGCGCACAGCACCAGGGCACGCAGCGGCAGGGGACACGGCGGCAGGTCCGGCGGCTTCGTCTTCAGAGGCTACCGGTACCCGTGACGCGAAGCCCATGACGACCCTGTCGATCGGCCGCGCCGCGTCCTGCGACATCGTGGTGGTCGACCCCACCGTCTCGCGCCGCCATGCCGAGCTGGTGGAGGTCGGCCCGGACCTGTTCGCCTTCACCGACCGGGGCAGCACGTCGGGTAGCTACCGCATGGTGGAGGGCGGCTGGCAGCCGCTCACGCGGGCGGAGGTGCGGGGCTGCGACGTGCTGCGGCTCGGCGACTACGAGACCACCCTGGCCGATCTCCTCGCCCGCGCGGCCGAGCCCGCCGCGCCCGCCCCTAACGCCCCCGCCCCGGAGAAGCCCGCGCCCGCGACGGTGATCGAGCGCGACCCGGACACCGGCCGCATCGTGGTGCGGTCGCGATGAGCGCGGACGCCACGTTGGCCGAGGCGGTCGCGGCGCCGGGGCCGTCCCGACCCCGGTGGACCGCCGAGCGCCACCGCGGCTGGCTCGCCGTGGCCACGGGGCTGATGGGCGTCGGGCTCTGCGCCGTGTTCGCCGCCGCGCTGCCGGACCGGGCCGCCAAGATCATGATCGACCGCGGCGGGTTGCTTTACCCCTTCTCGGTGCAGAACGGCATGTGGGTCGTGTTTTGCGTCGCGGCCGGCGAACTCACGCTGCGGATGCGGGCCGCCGCGCGCGAGATGCGCGAGTTGCGGATGGGCTACCTGCCCGAGGACGCCCGCACCGTGCTCCAGGCCGACGACCTCGGCCCGCTCTACCGGCGCATGCGCGACACCGGGGTGGCGGACCAGCGCTTCCTGCTCCGCCTGATGTCGCGCTGCATCCTGCAGTTCCAGATCAGCTCCTCGGTGGAGCAGTGCACGGCGCTGATGACCGCGACCCTGGAGCTCGTGTCCAACGAGGTCGAGCTTCGCTACAGCCCCCTGCGCTACATGACGTGGCTGATCCCCTCGCTCGGCTTCATCGGCACCGTGACGGGGATCGGCCACGCGCTGTCCTACGCGGGCGAGCCGGGGCGCTACCAGCAGCCCACCCTGCTGACGGAGGTCACGGCGCGGCTCGCGGTGTCGTTCGACGGCACGCTGGTGGCGCTGCTGATGGCGGCCGTGCTGCTGTTCTGGCAGAGCCTCGTCGAGGCGCGGGAGGAGCGGGCGCTGAACCTGGCGGGCCAGTACTGTCTCGACCACCTCATCAACCGGCTGTATGTGCCTAAGCCCGGTTCGACAGCATGAAGGTTTCCGCGTGTTCGGGCGTGTGCTCGCCTTTCTCAGGGGCCGGTTTGGCCGCCGCGCGTCGCGCAGCCGTCGGGCCCCGGCCCTGCCCGACGCGCGGCCCCGCGCGGCCGGGGTGGCGC
>CAXTDZ010000225.1:0-4771 GCA_964243035.1 uncultured Lichenihabitans sp. | reverse complement strand
CCGCGACGCCCTCGCGGGGGACGCGCTCGCCATCCTCGACGACCCCGAGCTGGCGGCGCTGTTCGGCCCGGGCTCGCGGGCCGAGGTGGCGCTCGCGGCGCGGATCCCGGCGGGCGTCGGGCCGCCGCTCCCGGTGACGGGGCGCATCGACCGCCTGGCCGTGACGGAGGCGGCCGTGTTCATCGCCGACTTCAAGACCGGGAGGCCGCGGACCGCCGCCGACGCGCCGCCCTCCTACGTGGCGCAGCTCGCGCTCTACCGCGCCGCCGTGCAGCCCCTCTACCCCGCCCTGCCCGTCCGCGCCTTCCTGGTCTGGACCGCGGGGCCGGTTGCGACTGAAATCCCGGGCGCCGCGTTGGACGAGGCGCTGGCAGGGGTCCTGGCCGAGAACCGTCCCGCGCCGCAGACGGGCTAGGCGCCGAGGCTCGCGGGAGACGTTTCATGGACATCGGTTTCATTGGCCTGGGCGGCATGGGCCGCGCCATGGTCGCGAACCTGCTCAAGGCGGGGCACGCGGTGCGGGTCTGGAACCGGTCGCCCGCGGCGGCCGCCGGGGTCGTCGAGCTGGGCGCCAAGGCGGTGGACGCCCCGGAGCAGGCCTTTGCGGGTGACGCGGTCGTGTCCATGCTCGCCGACGACGCCGCGCTGGACGGCGTGCTCGGCGGCAACCGCCTGCTCGACGGCGCGCCGAAAGACCTGGTCCACGTCAACATGGCGACGATCTCGGTCGCCTACGCCAAGGCGCTGACCGAGGCGCACGCGCGGGCGGGCGTGGGCTACGTGGCGGCCCCGGTGCTGGGTCGCACGGAGGTGGCCGAAGCGGGTGAGCTCAACATCCTGGCCGCCGGCCCCGCGGCCCTGGTCGAGCGGGTCGCGCCCCTGTTCGACGCGATGGGGCGGAAGGTGTGGCGGCTCGGCGAGGAGCCGTTCCGGGCCAACGTCGTGAAGCTCGCCGCCAACTACATGATCGCGGCCTCCATCCAGACGATCGCGGAGGCGCTGGCGCTCGGGCGCACCAACGGGGTGGAGCCCGCCGAGTTGATGGAGGTGCTGACCGGGACGCTGTTCGGCGGCCGGGTGCACACGAACTACGGCGGGCTGATCGCCAAGGGCCAGTTCGAGCCGGCCGCGTTCAAGCTGACGCTCGGCGCCAAGGACATCCGGCTGGCGCTGACGGCGGCGGACGCCGCCCACGTCCCGATGCCGGTGGCGAGCCTCCTGCGGGACGGCTTCCTGGACGCGATCGCCCACGGCGACGGCAGCCTCGACTGGACGGCCTTGGCCAAGGTGACGTTTAGGCGGGCGGGGCTGGAATAAGCGGCAGGCGAAAGCCCATCCTCTTCTGCTCAGAGGTTAGCACTTCCATGCAGGCCAAGCGGCCTTGGATGTCAAGCCGGAACACCCGAACGTGAGAGGGTTGGCGTGTGGCTGCAAAACCTAAGCACTTCTACCCTCAGCAAAGCGCTACTGACTAGATAGATTACCGCTAATCGTGCAGCTTACATTTGCATAAGCAGCTTGCGCTGATTTGAAGATAATTTGCGGGTATCGACTCGGCCCCGATTTGAAATAAACCGGCAGATTAAAGGCCACATAATAAATGCTATTGACGTAAGTCGCTGAATTTACCGGAAAATACATTTCTCTTCCGAGAGTAGATCCGTTTATGCTGGTGGAAATTGCAAAGGTCGAGCTTATAGGTACGTAACTACTTGAAAAAGAGCACGTCACGTTTGTAATGATGAGAAATTGACTGGACGGTGTCAGAGAGAAAGAAATACCGCAATTAGTCGTATTGGCGCAACTTGTGATCTGAGTCTCTTCATAGTAGTTATTTACGACTACAGGCGCGGCATTTAGCTTAGTCGAACATATTAATAAAAATAAAAAAAGGCGCGAGGCACAAAATACCTTCCTCATGACAACTCCTTTCAGAGTGACAGTATCTAGAAACTTGCAATCCCGATAGAGAAGTAAGCCGGGTTTAAACCACATATCGGGTGTCTTCCCAACCGGGCGGAACTTTCCTCATAGGTGAGTATAAAACGCCCCAGGGCCTGCTCGGCCCCCTGGCCAGCCGCCGTGAAGGCATCCTTTGACGAGTTGGAGATGGGCATCCACCCCTACGCTGCGGGGTCGAGTATAATATCTTTGTTGGGAAAAACAGCCCGATCTCGCTCCAACCGGAGAAAGCCGGTGAGCTAATCCACCACCAGTTCGAAACGGTCGACGTCCACCAGCCCCATATCGGTGATCTTCAGGTGCGGGATCACCGGCAGCGGCAGGAACGCCACCTGGAGGAAAGGCTCCGGCAGCACCACGCCGAGCGCCTGGGCGGACTCGCGCAGCGGGACCAGGGCCGCATGTACGGCTTCGAAGGACAGCAGGCTCATGAGCCCCGCCGAGGGAAGCGGCAGCTCGGCCCGCACCGCGCCGCCTTCCGCCACCGCGAAGCCGCCCTGGAGCGCGACGAGGCGGTTCACCGCGACCGCCATGTCGGCCTCGTCCGCGCCGACCACGCAGATGTTGTGGCTGTCGTGGCCGACCGAGGACGCGATCGCGCCGCGCTTCATGCCGAAGCCGTGCACGAACCCCACCCCGATGTTGCGGTTGACGCCGTGCCGGGCCACCACCGCGACTTTGACGGCGTCCTGGTCGAGGTCGACCCGGCGCTCGCCGCCCGCGTAGGGCAGCGCCATGGGCAGGTCGCCCGTGATGATGCGGCCGGGCTGCACGCCGATCACCCGGGTGGACGGCCCCGCACCCCGCGCCGCGAAGTCCGCCGCCGTCACGGGGGCCGCCTTGACGCTGTCGAGCCCGACCGGCGCGACCGGGGGCCGGGCCGCGAACACGGCGTCGTCCACCACCCGGCCCGCCGAAACAACGCGCGCGACCGCGCAGGCCTCGACGTCGTCCAGCACCACGAGGTCGGCGCGGTAGCCGGGCGCCACCAGCCCGCGGTCCGTCAGGCCGAAGGCGCGGGCGGCCGAGTGGCTGGCCGCGCGGTAGGCCGCGAGCGGCGGGGCGCCGAGCCGGATCGCCTCGCGCACCATGTGGTCGATGTGCCCGTGCTCGTGGATGTCGAGCGGGTTGCGGTCGTCCGTGCAGAACGCCACGAAGGGCGACAGCGCTTCCGTGACGAGGCCGAGCAGGGCGCGGAGGTCCCTGGACACGGAGCCCTCGCGGATCAGCACCGTCATGCCCTTGGAGAGCTTTTCCCTCGCCTCGGCCTCGCCCGTGCACTCGTGGTCGGTGCGGATGCCGGCGGCCAGGTAGCCGTTGAGGTCGCGGCCGCGCAGCAGCGGCGCGTGGCCGTCGATGTGCCGTCCCGCGAACTGGGCCAGCTTGTCGAGGCAGCCGGGGTCCTTGGCGAGCACGCCGGGGTAGTTCATCATCTCCGCGAGCCCGATCACCTTGGGGTGGTGGGCGACGTTGCGGAGGTCGTGCGCCTCGATGCGGGCGCCGGAGGTCTCCAGCGGGGTAGCCGGCACGCAGGACGACAGGTTGACCCGGAGGTCCATCGCGGTGGCGCCCGCGGCCTCCAGGAAGAAGCGGACGCCGTCGAGGCCCAGCACGTTGGCGATTTCGTGGGGGTCGCAGACCGCCGTGGTGGTGCCGCGCCCGAGCATGCAGCGGTCGAACTCGGCGGGCAGGATCAGCGAGGACTCGACGTGGCAGTGCGTGTCGATGAAGCCGGGCACCACCACCCGGCCCGATACGTCGACCTCGCGCAGGCCCGCGTAGTCGTCCAGCGTCCCCACGATGCGGTCGCCCACGACCGCCACGTCGGAGCGGCGCAGCTCGCCCGTGACGAGGTCGAGCACGCGGCCGCCCTTCAGCACGAGGTCGGCGGGCGCGGAGCCCCGGCCGGCGTCGATCAGCCGCGCGAGGGTCTTGGGGTCCAACGGGACCGTCAGCCCTTGGGCAGCAGCGGCCCGAGCAGCTTGTCCAGCTCGTCGACGCTGATCTCGCCGGGATGCTTGGTGCCGTTGATGTAGAAGGTCGGCGTGGCGTCCACGGTGAAGGCCTTGGCGGCGGTGTCGCGCACCTGGTTCACCTGGTCGTAGAGCTTCTGGTCCTTGAGGCAGGTCTCGAACTGCGCCTGGGTGATGCCGGCCTGCTTCACGGTGGCGGCGAGCGCCTCGACGGGCTTGTCCACGAAGGCCCAGTTCTTCTGCTGGTCGAACAGGAGGTCCACCACGGCGTTGCGCTTGTCGTCGCCCGCCGAGCGGGCGAGCATGAAGGCCGCGGTGGCGAGCGGGTCGAGCGGGAACTCGCGCAGCACGAAGTGCACCTTGCCGGTGTCGACGTACTTGGCTTTCAGCGTGGGCCAGGTTTCCGCGTGGAAGGCCGCGCAGTGCGTGCAGGTCATCGACGCGTATTCGATCATCGTCACGGGGGCCCCGGACGCGCCCAGCCACAGGTCCGGCAGGGGGCCGGGGGCGAGCAGCTTGTCGGCGGGGAAGGTTTGCGCGTCGGCCGCCACGGCCGCGCGCGGCAGGACGCCCGCGGCCACCAGGGCCGCGCCGCGCAGCACGGACCGGCGGCTGAGAGGAAACAAACGCGTCATCGGTTTCGCTCGCTTCGACATCGGGTCAACCACCGCCCCGAGGCGGATATTCCATGCCCCACCGCAAAAGGAAAGCGCCGTCACGGGGGGCGGGGCCGCCCCAAAACCCTGCCGCCCAGGCGCACCAGCGCGTCGCGCAGGCCGTCGTCGGCGACGGGCCCGACGGCCTCGCGGGCCTCGCGCAAGGCGGCCGGGTCCGGC
>CAXTDZ010000224.1:0-4835 GCA_964243035.1 uncultured Lichenihabitans sp. | reverse complement strand
CCCGCCGCGGCGAGCGGGAGCCGGCCAGCAGGCCGCCCGCCACCGCCAGCGCCAGCAGCACGGCCACGGGCTCGGTCACGACCCACAGCAGCTTGGACGCGAGAAAGAACATCGGGCGATCCCCTCTCCGGGGCTGTCGGGCCCACACCTCCGCGTGGCCGGGCCACCATGCCCTTCGCCCCGCTCGCGGGGAGAAGGCGCCCAACAGGGCGGATGAGAGGCCTTGCCGCGCGGGAACCCGCCCTCACCCGTCCTTCGGACACCGTCTCCCGCCCCGGGCGGAAGAAGGGCAAAGCCGGCAGGGATCCGAGGTGTTTGGAGGCCGCAGCTCCCCTAGGCGCGGCTTCATGTCGGGTTCACGGGGCCTTTGCAAGGGTGCACGCCCGCGCGGGCCCCGGCGCCCGGCCGCGTCCCCGGGAGGTCCGACCACCATGCCCCTGCCCTTCCGCCTCGCCGCCGCGGCCGGCCTGCTCGCGGGCGCGGGCCTCTGGGGGGCTGCGGCCGACACCGCCCCGCCCGCCCCCGCCACGCTGTCGGGGGCCGCGGCCTGGGCCGCGATCAAGGGCAACACCGTCGCGGGCAAGGCCGCGGGGGAGGATTTTTCCGACTACTTCGATCCCGGCGGGGCGGTGCGCCACGTCGACGGCAACGGGCTGTCGGCGGGCACCTGGGCGCTGCAGGGCGACAAGGTGTGCCTGGACTTCCCCGACGACGACGAGCGCACCTGCCTGTTCTTCGAGGTCACGGGGGCCGCGGGCACGGCGGTTGGCGACGACGGCACCCCGATGCGCTTCACGGTGGAGCCCGGCAACAGCAAGGGGCTGTGAGGCGCCCCCTAAGCAGCCTTGCGTGGCTTCACGCCACGATTGATTTCGCTTTTTCAAATCGAAATCAATGCTGCTTCCTTTCTTAAGTGTAAGCAGGCCTGGCAAACCTTGCTTAATTGCGCGCCATGGTCGTGAGGTTGGTGCCGTGGGTGAAGTCCTGCCACTGCTCCGCGGAGCCGAAGAAGGCGTTGCGGTCGACCTTGCCCAGGATGCCGTCCACGTGCCCGTCCGACTGGTACTGCCAGAAGTGCCAGCGGCGGTTCGGGTACTTCACGGAGGGGAAGTACTTCGTGCTGCGCACCCAGATCGGGTAGTCCTCCAGCGCCCCGGCCACGATGGCGCCGTAGAAGTCCACGGTGGTGTAGATCACGGGCTTCTTGCCGAAGTGGCGCTCCATCTCCTCCAGCATGAGGCGCATCTCGGCCAGCGTCTCCTCCCGCTCCAGATGGCGGCGGCAGGTCTTGGACGTCGGCGTGGCCTCGACGTCGAGCACGGGCGGCAGCGCGTCGTCCTCGACGGGCGCGACGCTCTCGAAGAAGGCCATCTCCTCCTGCCAGGGCCGGCACCAGTAGACGAAGTGGTAGGCGCCGTGGCGCACGCCCGCCTCGCGCGAATTGGCCCAGTTCTCGGCGAAGCGCGAGTCGACGCGGTCGCCGCCCTCGGAGGCCTTGATCCAGGCGAAGCGGACGCCCGCGCCCTTGACGCGGCTCCAGTCCACCTCGCCCTGGTACTTCGACACGTCGATGCCGTGGATCGCGTAGTCCGACGGGATCGGGTTGTCTGACGCCTCGATCGACCCCACCGACGCCGCGCAGCCCGACAGGGCAGCGGCAACCAGGCAGGCGGTGAGGAACTTGAGCGCGTTCATTGCCGGTCGAGAACTCCAACGCGGTGGCGATCCACAGCATGGGCTTGACTTCGTAATGCCGCGTTAAAGCTTGCCCGAGGCAAGTTCAAGGCAGCCCGGCCCAAGCTTACGCCACGAAGCCGCGCCACAAGCCATGGCCGCCATGACCCGTTCCCCCGCCCTCCTGCTCGCCTCCGCCCTCGCGCTCGCCCCCCTGCCGGGGCGGGCCGACGCGCCCGCGGCCTGCCCCGGCAACCCGGACGCGCTCGGCACCGCGCGCACGCTCGCCGTGGACCCGGCCGCGGGGCTCCGCGTGGGGCTGAAGACCTATCCGCGAACGCTCGACCTCGCCGACCACGAGGTCGTGCTGACCTTCGACGACGGCCCCGCGCGCGCCACCACGTCCCGCGTGCTGGACGCCTTGGAACACGAGTGCGTGCGCGCGACCTTCTTCCTGATCGGCCGCAACGCGGCCGCCGCTCCCGACCTCGTTCGCCGCGAGGTGGCGGACGGCGACACGGTGGGGCACCATTCCTGGTCGCACCCTGCCGTCACGGAGCGCGGGCTGCCCGACGCCGCGGCCCGGGCCGACGTCGAGCGGGGTTTTGGGGCCGACGACCGCGCGGCCTACGGCTCGGCCCGGGGCGCGCCGCGCGTGCCGTTCTTCCGCTTCCCCGGCTTCGCGGACACGCCCGCCCTGCTGGACTGGCTGGGCAGCCGCCAGGTGGCGGTGTTCGGCGCGGACCTGTGGGCCTCCGACTGGGTGAAGCAGACGCCCGAGGCGGAGCTGGCCCTGCTCATGGGGCGGCTGGACGCCGCCAAGCGCGGCATCGTCCTGCTCCACGACGTCAAGCCGCAGACCGCCGCCATGCTGCCGGCCCTGCTCCGGGCGCTGAGGGCGTCGGGCTACCGCGTCGTCGCGGTGCAGCCCGGCCCCGGCCCGACCCCGTTGCACCCGGCTCCCGCGGGCTGGTCCTCCGAAACCGAGAAGACCCTCGCCGACATCTGGCCGAGGCTCGTGCGGATGGGCGCCCGGGCGCCGAGCCCCGCCCTGGCCGACGCGCCGCTGCGGTCGACGCAGTAGGGGCGGCGGGCGGCCTGCGGCGACCCCCGCGCGGGCATCCAGCGCTGCGGCAGGCGCTCGAAGCCGGGCCACCCGGACCCCTCTGGCGCACAAGATCCTTCAGGCCGCCGCCCGCAGGGTTGCCCTGGCCGTTCTGACGTCGCGCGCGGGGGGCAGGCCGAACAGGCGCCCGTAGTCCCGCGTGAACTGCGGAACGCTCTCGTAGCCGACGGCATAGGCGGCATCGCTGATGCGCTTGCCGTCGGTCAGCAGCATCCGCCTGGCTTCGGTCAGCCGAAGCTGCTTCTGGAACTGTAGGGGCGTCAGCGAAGTGACGGCCCGGAAGTGCTCGTGGAAGGACGACGCGCTCATGCCGGCCACGTCGGCGAGGTGCTCGACCCGCAGCGGCCTGGCGTAGCCCGCCCGGATGACCGAGACCGCGCGCGCGATGCGCCGGGCGTGGCTGCCCGTGACGCCGAGGCTCCGGATCGCGCCGCCGTGCCGACCGCACAGGAGCCAGAAGTGCAGCTCGCGCAGCAGCTGGCTCCCCAGAACGCGCAGGCAGGCCGGCCGGTCCAGCAGCCGCATGAGCCGCAGCGCGGCATCCGCGACCTCCGCGTCGGTGGGCTCGACCCGGACCGGCGCGCCGGCCGCGGCGGGGGCCGGGCCGATCTCCGCCACCAGCGTCTCGATCACGGCCGGGTCGAGGTCGATCACGAGCGAGAGATAGGGCATCCCGGCCGTCGCCCGCGTGATCCGGCTGGTGGTGGGCACGTCCGCGGTGATCAGCAGCGACTGGCCGGCGCCGAAGTCGAACGTGCCGCCGCCCATCGTCACGCGCTTGCTGCCCTGCAGCACCAGCGCGACCAGCGGCGCCGAAACCGCGTAGGCCAGCGCGGTCGGGGCCGTTTCCCGGAGCACCGTGAGGCCGGGAACGGGCGTGGGCGCCACGCCGTCGCGGCAGTGCGCGTCCGCGTGGCGGCGCGCGGCATCGAGCAGGGGGGTCGTCATGCGCCCGAGCGTAGCGCCCGGGCGGAGCATCGCGCAACGCCGACGTGGCGGGGTGACCGGATGCCACGAGCCCGCGTCACCCCTCGATGGCGTGTCGGACGGCGCCTCGCGCGAGGGACCTTTCCAACCCGTGAGGCAGAGGTTCGCAGGATCGGGCAAGAACGGCCGAGCATCCGGCAACTCCGCCGCGTCCGGATCGCCGAGGGTGAGCCGGTCACACCACGCGATGGAGAACAAGTCCCATGACCGCCATTTCCCTCGTCACCGGCGCCGGCCGCGGCCTGGGCCGCAACACCGCCCTGAGCATCGCCCGCCGGGGCGGCGACGTCATCCTCACCTACCGGAGCAACGCGGGCGAAGCGAAGGCCGTCGTGGCCGAGATCGAGGCGCTCGGCCGCAAGGCCGTCGCGCTGCACCTGGACGTGGCCGAGATCTCGACCTTGACGCCCTTCGCGGAAACCGTGCGCTCGACCTTGCGCTCGACCTGGAACCGCGACCGCTTCGACAACCTGGTCAACAACGCCGGCCAGGGCGAGATGGCGGGCTTCGCGGAAACGACCGAGGCGCAGTTCGACGCCCTGTTCGACACGCACGTGAAGGGCGTCTTCTTCCTGACCCAGGCGCTGCTGCCCCTCCTTGAGGACGGCGGCCGGATCGTGACCCTCTCGTCCGGGCTGACCCGCGTGTCATTTCCCGGCTTCTCGGCCTATTCGGCCGCCAAGGCCGCGGTCGAGGTGCTGACGGTGTACCTGGCCAGGGAGCTGGGCAGCCGCGGCATCACGGCCAACACGGTGGCGCCCGGCGCGGTCGAGACCGACTTCCTGGGCGGCGCCGTGCGCGACATGCCCGACCTCAACGCGCGGTTCGCCGGGATGACGGCGCTGGGCCGGGTGGGGCTGCCCGACGACGTGGGGCCCGTGATCGCGGGCCTGCTCGGCCCGGAGAACCGCTGGGTCACGGGCCAGCGGATCGAGGTGTCGGGCGGCCAGACCATCTGACCGGCGGGCGCGGGGCCCGGGGAGCGCCCGGCCCGCGGGGCCCGCGCCCCTCCGGTCAGGGCGCGCCGCTCCCCCGCGCCGGACAGGGG
>CAXTDZ010000223.1:0-4868 GCA_964243035.1 uncultured Lichenihabitans sp. | reverse complement strand
CGGCGGGCCCGCCGACGCCGATGCGCTGCGCGCGCTGGGGCGGCCCGCCGTCGCGCTGTCGCCCGAGGGCGAGGCCGCGAGCCGCGCGCTGAAGGACTTCCTGTTCGCCCGCGTGTACCGCCACCCGCGGCTGGTCGAGGTCCGAGCGCGCGCTGGCGAGGTGGTGGCCGACCTCGCGGCCCACTTCCTGGCCCATCCCGCCACCATGCCCGGGCGCTGGGCCGAGGCCGCCGCGCGGACGGCCGACGTGCCGCGCGTCGTGGCCGACTACGTGTCTGGCATGACGGACCGCTACGCGCTCCGCGAGCACCGCCGCCTTTTTGACGGCGCTCCGGCTTTCGGCTAGGGGCTGGCCCTCACGACCCCCGCGACCGGCAGGATTCTTGGGCTCTCTCGCGGGGCGAACCCGCGAAGCAGGGCCATGGATATTTTTGCCGAGTTCCGGACGCGGATCGCGTCCGCGCTGCAGGGACGGGTCGCGAGCGGCGCGCTGCCGTCCGACCTGGACCTCGGCCGCTTCTCGGTCGAGCCCCCGCGCGACCCCGCGCACGGCGACGTGGCCACCAACGCCGCCATGGTCTACGCGCGGGAGGCCAAGGCGCGCTACGGCAACCCGCGCCAGTTCGCGGTGGCGCTCGCCGCGGACCTGTCGGGCGACGAGGACGTGGAAGCGGCCGAGGTCGCGGGGCCCGGCTTCATCAACCTCCGGCTCAGGCCGGGGATCTTTGCTGCCGTGCTGCGCTCCGTGCTGGAGGCCGGGCCGCGCGTCGGCAGGGCGCCGCCGTCGAGCCGGCCTCCCGTGAACGTCGAGTTCGTGTCCGCCAACCCGACCGGGCCGATGCACGTGGGCCACGGGCGCGGCGCGGTGTTCGGCGACGCGCTCGCCAACCTCCTGGAGGCCTCGGGCCACACGGTCGCGCGGGAATACTACATCAACGACGCGGGCGCGCAGGTCGACGTGCTCGCGCGCTCGGCCTTCCTGCGCTACCGCGAGGCGCTGGGCGAGGACATCGGCGTCATTCCCGAGGGGCTGTATCCCGGCGACTACCTCAGGGCCGTGGGGGAGGGCCTCGCGCGGGAGCACGGCGCGGCGCTCCACAACCTGCCGGAGGACCAGTGGCTCCCCCGCGTCCGCGACGCCGCGGTCGCGGGCATGATGGCGATGATCCGCGACGACCTGAAGGCGCTGCGCATCACCCACGACGTGTTCTTCTCCGAACGGTCGCTGACGGCGGTGGGGGAGGGGGGCAACGCGGTGGAGCGCGCGGTGGCCCTGCTGCGCGACAAGGGGCTCATCTACCGCGGCAGCCTGCCGCCGCCCAAGGGCGCGCCGGTCGAGGACTGGGAGGACCGCGAGCAGACGCTGTTCAGGTCCACCGCCTTCGGCGACGACGTGGACCGGCCGCTGCTCAAGTCGGACGGCTCCTACACCTACTTCGCGGCCGACATCGCCTACCACAAGACCAAGCTCGACCGCGGCTTCCGGACGCTGATCGACGTGCTCGGGGCCGACCACGGCGGCTACGTCAAGCGCATGAAGGCGGCCGTCAACGCCCTGTCGGGCGGCACGGCCGCGCTCGACGCGAGGCTCTGCCAGCTCGTCAAGTTGATGCGCGACGGCGAGCCCGTGAAGATGTCCAAGCGCTCCGGCGACTTCGTCACCCTGCGCGAGGTGGTGGACGAGGTGGGCGCGGACGCGGTGCGCTTCATGATGCTGTTCCGCTCCAACGACGCCGCGCTCGACTTCGACCTCGTCCGCGTCGTGGAACAATCCAAGGACAACCCGGTCTTCTACGTCCAGTACGCCCATGCCCGCGGCCGGTCGGTGCTGCGGCAGGCGCGAAGCGTCTTCCCCGACATGGACACGGGGGCCGACGCGCTCAGTAAAGCGCAGCTTGAGCTATTGGACGACGCCGGCGAGCAGGGCCTCGTCAAGCTGATCGCCCAGTATCCGCGGCAGATCGCGGCCGCGGCGGCCAGCCACGAGCCGCACAGGATCGCCTTTCACCTGCACGATCTGGCGAGCGCCTTCCACGCGCACTGGAACCGCGGCAAGGATCAGCCAAGGCTACGCTTTGTTAATGAAGAACGGCGAGATTTGACGGGCGCGAGGACCGCCCTGGTTTCATCATTAACCTTGGTTCTCGCGTCCGGACTTGGTATTCTGGGTGTGGATGCACCGGAAGAGATGCGTTAGGGTTCGCCTCGTCGAGGGCGGGTTCGGGCGCGATCAGTTCGGTATCGGCGTGGCCGACGGCGCCCCCGGCTCCGACGCGGCCCGATGCGAGGTGCAGGATGAGTGAGACGCCCGCGATGTCCCGACCGGCCGACGGCGCCGACGACTTCGAGCGCCGGCTGCGCGCGATCGGGCGCCCCGCCGCGACCGAAGACCCGCTGGCCGAACTGGCCCGCCTGGTCGGCCAGGACGATCCCTTCAAGGCGCTGTTCGCCAAGCCCGCCGGCAAGCCGAAGCCCGACCGGGCGGAGCCGGTGTTCGGGCTCGCGCCCGCCGTTCGCGCCCCCGTCGCGGACGCGCCGCGCGACGCGGACCTGCCGGATGAGTTCGCGGCGTTCGCCCACGACGATCCCACCCTCTTCGAGCCGCTCGAAGCCGAACAGGCGGCCGTCGCCCCCGCGCTCGCGGCCCCGTTCGATCCGCGCACCTACCCCGTCGAGCCGAGCCCGGACGCCTGGGCCCAGGGCGAAGCCGAGCCGGTCGAGACGCAGCACGCTCCCCCCGCCGCCCCGGAAGCCCCGGCCTCGACCGGCCGCACGCTGATCGTGCTGGCGGCCGTGGTGGTGCTGACCGGCGGCGGCCTCGCGGCGAGCTTCCTGGCGCGGCCGTCCGGCGCCGTGGCCAGCGTCGCGCGGGAAGCCGCCCCGACCATCATGGCGCTGTCCGGCCCCGCCAAGGTCCAGCCCGCCCCTTCCACGTTGGGCGACGGCGGCCAGTCCGAGCCCAGCACCCTGCTGGACAAGAACAGGAGCGACGGCACCGCGACCGCCAAGGTCGTCGACACCGTCGAGCAGCCCGTCGACCTGTCGCAGGCCGTCAAGCCCGCGCCCGCCTCCCCCGAGGCGTCCAGCGCCTTTCCCGAGCCCCGCAAGGTCAGAACGGTGGTGGTGCGGCCCGACGGGAGCATTCTCGCCGGCGCGGGTGCCGCCCGCGGCGGCGGCGCCCGCGGACCGGACCTGTCCGAGGCCGGCCTGGCGTTCGACCCCCGCACCGCGATCCCGATGCCCGACCGCGACGCGCCGCCCTCGGACGGCAGCACCGCGGCCGCGGCGCCCCGTCCCGCCGCGCCCGCCAAGGTGACGGCGCGGGCCGCCGACGAGACGACCGACACGACGCCCCCCGCTCCCAAGCCCAGGCAGGCCTCCGCGCCCGTCCACGCCCGGCCCAAGCCGGTGCAGACCGAGGAAGCCTCGCTCACCACGCTGCCCGACAGCGGCGCCCCCACGGCGGCCGGCGGCTACGCGGTGCAGCTCGGCGCCCCGCCCACGGCCCAGGAGGCGCACGACGTGTCCCTGCGCCTGCAAAGGAAGTTCGCGGAACAGCTCGGGGGCAACCGCCCGTCGATCCACGAGGCCAAGTCGGGCGACAAGTCCGTGTTCCGCATCCGCGTGGGCGGCTTGTCGCAGGATGACGCCAGGGCGCTCTGCTCCAAGCTCCAGGCGGGCGGCGGCGCGTGCTTCGTGGTGCATAACTAAGCCGGTGCGCGGGCCGGAAGGCCGGCGTCTCGCGGCGACCTCGCGGTCGCTCGCCCGAGCGTTGAGGCGACCTCGACGCTAGCGTTCGGCGGAGCCGGGCCGGTCGAGGCTGCCCCGCGCGCCCCCCGGTGACGGCCGGCCGTGCTGCACGGCGCGGCGTGCGCCGGATGCGGCCTCGCCGCGCTTCGCCGGCTTTTCTTCAAACCTGATCCGACCGGAGCCCGCATGACCCTGGCCTTCGTGTGCGGCTGCGCCGGCCCGGCCCTCGCGCCCGACGAACTTGACTTCCTGGCGCGGACGAACCCGTGGGGGCTCGTCCTGTTCCGCCGCAACGTGGAGTCGCCCGCCCAGCTTCACGCCCTCACGGCGCGCTTCCGAACCGCGGTGGGCCGCCCCGACGCGCCCGTGCTGGTCGACCAGGAAGGCGGACGGGTGCAGCGGCTGCGGCCGCCGGAGTGGCCCGACCGCCCGGCCGCCGCGCGCTACGCCGCGCTCGGACCCGAGCGCGGCGCGGAGGCGGCCCGGCTCGGCGGCCGGTTGATCGCCCACGACCTGCGCGCCTGCGGCATCACGGTGGATTGCGCGCCCGTGCTGGACGTCCCCGCGCCGGGCAGCCACGCCGTGATCGGCGACCGGGCCTTTGCTGCGGAGCCCGGCACGGTGGCGCGGCTCGGCCGCGCGTTCGCGGAGGGGCTGCTCGCGGGCGGCGTCCTGCCCGTGATCAAGCACGTGCCCGGCCACGGCCGGGCCGGGGTCGACAGCCACCTCGACCTGCCCGTCGTGAGCTGCGACCGCGCCGCGCTGGAGGCCACGGACTTCGCGCCGTTCCGCGCGCTGGCCGACCTGCCCGCCGCGATGACGGCCCACGTCCGCTACACGGCGCTCGACCCCGAGCGGCCCGCCACCACCTCGCGCACCATCATCGAGACCGTGGTCCGCGGCGCGATCGGCTTCGACGGGCTCCTGTTCAGCGACGACCTGTCCATGGAGGCGCTCCGGGGCTCGCTGGGCGAGCGGGCCGCGGCGGCGCGCGAGGCCGGCTGCGACCTGCTGCTCCACTGCAACGGCAAGCTGGACGAGGCCGAGGCCGTCGCGGCCGAGGCACGCCCGCTCGCGGGAGCCGCGGACCGGCGCGCCCGCGCCGCCCTGGCCGCGTT
>CAXTDZ010000222.1:0-4894 GCA_964243035.1 uncultured Lichenihabitans sp. | reverse complement strand
GGGCTGGGCCGACGTCCGCGTCGCCGCGGGGGACGCGGCGGCGCTGGCCGGCCTCATCGGGGCCGCGCTGCCCGCACCCGCCCGGCTGCTCTACCTCGCGGGGCGCGTCCGCACACCGGGCCTGGAGCGGGATCTCGGCGCGGCCGGCTACGCGGTGGACGTCGCGGAAACCTACGACGCGCACCGGGCCGACCCGTGGGACGACGCCGTCGTCGGGCTGCTCCGCAGGGGCGGGATCGACGCCTGCCTGCACTACTCCGCCCGGAGCGCGCGCTTGGCGCTGGCCTTCGCGGAGGCCGCGCACTGCCGCGACGCCTTTGCCCGCCTCCGCCACGTCTGCCTGTCGGACCCGATCGCGGCCGTGCTTCAGGACGCCGTCGCCTCGCCGCCCGTCGTGGGCTCGATCACCACCGACGCAGGGCTCGCGCAAGCCCTGGCGCGCAGTCTCGGAGGCTGACGCCGCGCGCATGGCTGCCGTGCCATCCCGCGATGCATTTGGAACTTGCTGCACCGCAGCAAAATTGAGAAGGTCGAAGCGGGAGAGATCGGGGAGACCGTCGTGGACGAGGTTTGGAACACCAAGTACGGCAAGCGCCGGGTCCGCAAGGAGCCACCGACCCTGGAGGACGCGATCTTCGCGGCCCAGGGCCTGAGCGACGACCTCGCCGCGCAGGTCGAGATCGCATCCTCGCTGATCGACCTGCCCCGCGAGACCGTGAAAGCCGCCCTGGTCAAGCGGGCGCCCCTGAAGCTCAACACCTCCCGCATCGCGTCCCGCACCTCCGACGGGCACACCCGCGCGGTGGTGGTGGAGCGCCGGCCCGTCCGCCGCATGGTCGCGGGAGCCAGGGTCCGGGCCTGATCCGTCGGACCCGCACGGAACCTGTCCAAAGCGCCAACGTTGCCGTGAAAGGAACCGGGTCGTCGCCGCGGCCGAGCCGTTTGGCCGGGGCCGCGGTGGCCCGTTCCGGTTCGGAAGGCCTGTTGGCCGTAGCGGAGGTGGGTGATGGACAGTGATCGCATCGAAGGCGCGGCGCGCAACATCGGCGGCAAGGTCGAGGAAACCGCGGGCGACGTTCTGGGCGACAACAAGACCAAGACGGACGGCCTCGTCGACCAGGTGGCGGGGTCGGCGCAGAACGCCTACGGCAGCGTCAAGGAAGCCGCGCGGCAGGTCGCGGGCGACGCTCCCCGCTACCTCGACGACGCGCTCGACAGCGGCGCCCGCTACTACCGGCAGGGCAGCCAGGTGGTGCGCGACCGCCTGGGGTCGGCGCCGCTGACCGAGATCATGATGGCCGCCGCGGCCGGCTATTTCCTGGCCTGGCTGATCCACGGGCGGGACTGAACGCCGGCTGGCGTCGGCACGGGCGCGGGTTCCGGCTGACGGAGCCCGCCCCCCACCTCGCCGTCACGCCGCCTCGGCGGCCTCCGCGGGTTCCGAGCGGTGCATCGCGGGGCCTTTCTCGGCCCACAGGTTGGTGGCGGAGTTGATCAGCGCCACGTGGGTGAAGGCCTGGGGGAAGTTGCCGACCTGCCGCTTGGCGCGGACATCGTATTCCTCCGACAGCAGGCCCACGTCGTTGCAGAGGCCCACCAGCCGCTCGAACATCGCGCGCGCCTCGTCCCAGCGCCCGAGCATCGTGTAGTTGTCGACGAGCCAGAAGGAGCAGGGCAGAAAGGCGCCCTCCTCGCCCTGCAAGCCATCGACCGCCTCGCCCGTGTCGTAGCGCAGCACGTAGCCGTCGCGCAGGAGCGTCGCCTCGATCGCCGCGACGGTCGCGGCCACGCGGGGGTCGTCGGGCGGCAGGAAGCCCACGAGCGGGATCAGCAGCAGGCTCGCGTCGAGCCCCGTGGACCCGTAGTACTGCGTGAAGCAGCCGCGGGCGGGGTCGACGCCCTTGTCCAGCACCTGCGCGCGGATCGCGTCGCGCGTCGCCCGCCACCCGTCGAGGTCGCCCTTCAGGTCGTAGTCCTCGGCGGACCGGATGGCGCGGTCGAACGCCACCCAGGCCATCACCTTGGAATGGACGAAGTGGCGCCGCTCGCCGCGGATCTCCCAGATGCCGTCGTCGGGCTGGTCCCAGATCGTGCCGAGGTGGTTGACGAGCGCGCATTCGATCGCCCAACCGAACTCGTCGGGCGGCATCCCGAAGCGGCGCGCCTGGTACATGGCGTCCATCACCTCGCCGAAGACGTCGAGCTGGAGTTGGGTCGAGGCCGCGTTGCCGACGCGGACCGGCGAGGCGCCCTCGTAGCCCTTGAGCCAGGGCAGCTCGAACTCGTCGAGCCGGCGCTCGCCCGCGACGCCGTACATGATCTGCATCTGCTCGGGGGCGCCCGCGATGGCGCGTACCAGCCAGTCGCGCCAGGCCCCCGCCTCCTCGACGAAGCCCGTGTTGAGCAGCGCGTAGAGGGTCAGCGTGGCGTCGCGAAGCCAGCAGTAACGGTAGTCCCAGTTGCGGGCGCCCCCGAGCTGCTCCGGCAACGAGGTCGTGGGGGCCGCCACGATGCCGCCCGTCTCGAAATGCGTGAGCGCCTTCAGGGTGATGACGGAGCGCAGCACCAGGTCGGACCAGGGATGGCCGTCGTGCTTCCAATGCGTCTGCGACCAGGTGGTCCAGGACTGGGTGGCGTGCTCGATCACCTCGTTGGCGTCCATGGAGGGCGGAATCGGCAGGTGGGAGGCCGACCACCCCAGCGCGAAGGAGGCCTGCTCCCCTCCCGCCACGGTGAACTCGGCGACCGTCCGCATGTCCCGGCCCTGCAGGGGAACGGAAGCCGCGATTGTCAGGCGGTCGGGCCCGGCCACGGCGGTGAGCCGGCCGTCCTCCAGGCGCCGCACCCACGGCACCAGGAAGCCGTAGTCGAACCGGACGCTGAGCTCCATCCGGAGCGCCACGCTGCCGCGCTCGCCGCGCACGAGCCGCACGAGGTCGGCGTTGTCGCCGCGCCGGCCCATGCAGTCGATCAGCGTCACGACGCCCGTCGGCGTCTCGAAGCGGGTTTCCAGCACCAGCGTGTCGGGGCGGTAGCGGCGCGTCACGGTGGTGGCGTCGGCGTCGGCGGGGAAGATCTGCCAGCGGCCGTTCTCCGGGCCGCCCAGCAGGCAGGCGAAGAAGGCGGCCGAATCGAAGCGCGGCAGCGACATCCAGTCGATCGAGCCGTCGCGGCCCACCAGCGCGGCGCTGGCGCAGTTCCCGATCAGCGCGTAATCCTCGATCCGGCCCGGCATGCTGGCTCTCCCCCGTTCTGCCTCGGCGACAATGCGGAACGCCCCGTCTTCGTTATGTCAAAACTGGCCGCGGCGGCCAACCGCCCACGCGCGTGACGGCGTCTGCACCCGCCTCGACCGCGGCGCGGAGGCAGCCGTCCGGGGCCTCGCCCGCGAGCCACCGGGCCAGGAAGGCGGCCAGGAAGGCGTCGCCCGCTCCCACCGTGTCGACCACCGGGGCGGGGCGCGGACGGGCGTGCCAGCGCGCCCCGTCCGCCCGGGCCGCCGCGGCGCCCGCAGCCCCGCGCTTCAGCACCGCGAGGCCGAAGCGCCCCGCGAGCCGGTCCAGTTGCGCGTCCCCGTCCGCCGTCCCGGTCAGCGCAGCGGCCTCGTCGGCGTTCAGGGCGCAGAGCGCGGCGCGGCCGATCCAGTCCAGCACCCGGGCCGGGCCGAGCTCGTCCACGAAGGCCGCGGAGCCCGGGTCGAAGGACACGGTGAGCCCTGCCCGCCGCGCCTCCCCGAGCAGCTCCAGCACGGTCGCGCGGGTGTCGGCGCCCACCAGGGCGTAGCCCGACACGTGCAGGTGCGCGACGCCGCCCAGCACGTCGGGCGGCAAGGAGGCCCGGCGGAGCCCGTCGTTGGCGCCCCGGTCGGTCAGGAAGGACCGCTCGCCGTCGGGTCCGACCAGGGCCACGAGCGTGCCGGTGGGCAGGGTCGGGTGGCCGGCCAGGGCCGGCTCAACGGCGTGCGCGCGCAGCAGACGGGTCTGCGCGTCGAGGTCGTCCCGCCCCACGCAGGCCGCGAACCGGACCGGGACGCCGAAGCGGGCCAGCCACGCGGCCTGGTTGGCGCCCGAGCCGCCGGGCCCGATGCTGACCGCCGCGCGCTGGTCGGTGCCGCGCAGGACGGGCCCCCGCGGCCGGGCCACGACGTCGCGCATGACGTCGCCCACGACCAGCACGCGGGGTGGCGGCATCGCTACGCGGGGTGGGCCGCCAGCGCGACCGCGACGGCGGCCGCGAGCGCCGCGTTGTTCCTCACCAGCGCGATGTTGGCGACGAGGCTGCGCCCCTCGGTCAGCTCGACCATGCGGCCGAGCAGGTAGGGCGTGAGGTCCTTGCGCGACACGCCGGCGCGCTCGGCCTCCCGCACCGCCCGCGCGATCCGCTCCTCGATGGCCGCGGGGTCCAGCGCGTCGGCCTCGGGCACGGGGTTGGCGATCAGCGTGCCGCTCGCGAGCCCGAGCGCGCGATTCGCGGCCAGGATGGACGCGACCTCGGTCGCGCTCTCGACGCGGCGGTCGACCCGGTGCCCGCTGGCGCGCGCGAAGAACGCGGGGAACTCGTCCGTCCGGTAGCCCAGCACCGCGACGCCCTGGGTTTCCAGCACCTCCAGCGTCTTGCCGATGTCGAGGATCGACTTGGCGCCCGCGCAGACCACGGCCACGGGCGTGCGGCCCAGCTCCGTCAGGTCGGCCGAGACGTCAAAGGTCTGCTCCGCGCCGCGGTGGACGCCGCCGATGCCGCCCGTGGCGAAGACCGCGAGCCCCGCGCCGTGGGCCGCGATCATGGTGGCCGACACCGTGGTGCCCGCCGTGCCGCCGGACGCGAGCACGGCCCCGAGGTCCCGGCGCGACGCCTTGCCGACGCGCGTCCCGGCGCGGGCCAGGCGCTCCAGGGC
>CAXTDZ010000221.1:0-4921 GCA_964243035.1 uncultured Lichenihabitans sp. | reverse complement strand
GGTGGGACAGGGCCAGGGCGGCCGCCACCGCGTCCGCCAGGGCGGCGGCGGGATCGGCCGCGGCGCCCCGCGCGTCGACCCGCGCCGTCACGAGGCCGGGCACGAAGGGGCCGTCCGCGCCGGGAGCGGACGCGCCCAGCGCCCCGGCGGCGTCGAGGATGGCGTCGACGAGCGTGCTCTTGCCCGCGCCCGCGGAACCGAACACGGCCAGCGTGAAGGGCGTCTCGGCCCGGGCGTGCGCCAGAACCTCGGCCAGGAAGGCGGCCTGGGCGCCACGCCCGGGATCGGCCGCGGTGCGGGACCCGTCGGGCGCGGTCCCGGGCGGGGCCGCGGCGAGCGGCCCGGGTCCGGGGGGCACGGCGTCGACCGGGGCGGCCTCGACCTCGCCAACCGTGGTCTCGCCTTCGCTCACGCCCGTGCTCCCCGCCACTGAACCGGGGCGGGACGTGGCGCGGCGGCGTGACCATTTGAAGGCAGCCGGACCCGCTCGGCGTGCCCTGCTGCGGCGCCCGGCGGCCCGGCTTCCGCGCGCGGGCGGTAATGTCGGGGCGCCGTGGATGCGACCGGTTACCGGTCGGCCCCGAAGAACCGGCGGAAGTGGGCCACCACCGCGTCGGGCCGCTCCTCCGGGATGGCGTGGCCGCAGGGAAGCGCCTCCCCCTCGACGCGCTCCGCCCACGGCCGCCACAGGTCGACGGCATCCTTGCCCGCCAGCGAGCCGCTCTCGCCCCACAGGACCAGCAGCGGCTGAGCGAGCTTGCGCCCGCGGTCGCCCTCGTCGATCGCGCGGTCGACCGTCCAGCCCGCGCGGTAGTCCTCGCACCAGCCGTGCACGGTCGCGGCATCCCGGGCGCAGGCCACGTAGTCGGCGACGCCCGCTTCGGGGAAGGCGAAGCCCGGCGCGGCCTGCTTGGCCAGGATGGTGCGGACGAACCACGCGGGATCGATGCCGATCATCTTCTCGGGCAGGCCGTTCGGCTGCGCGAGGAACGGCCAGTGCCACATCTTCACGGCCTCCGCGGCCCCCATCGTGCCCCACACGTCGGCCGTGGGGACCACGTCGAGGCTCGCGAGCCGCGTCACCGCCTCCGGGTGGTCCAGCGCCATCCGGTAGGCGACGCGCGCGCCGCGGTCGTGCGCCCCGACCGCGAAGCGCTCGAAGCCGAGCGCCCGCATGGTCGCGACGCTGTCGCGCGCCATGACCCGCTTGGAATAGGCCGCGTGGTCGCCGCCGCCCTCGGGCTTGCCGGAGCGGCCGTAGCCGCGCAGGTCCGGGACCACGACCGTGAAGACCTGGGCCAGGGCCGGCGCCACGGCGGCCCAGGCCATCCGGGTCTGGGGCCAGCCGTGCAGCAGCAGCAGCGGCGGTCCGGAGCCCGCGACCAGCGCGTCGACCTCGATCCCGTCGCCGGGCACGGCTCGGCGCTCGAACCCCCCGATCAATCCCTCGCTCACCACCAACCTCCCGGGCTTGCCGGGAGGTGAAACGCGCGACGGGGCGGGAGGGTGCACGCGCGCCCGACGCGGCTCGGCCGCGCTTGCCCGGGTTTTTCCCGCCTGCTACCTGTCGCGGCAACCCCCGACACATCCATCGCAACCGAGAAGCGCGACCGCCATGGCTGCCCACCAGTACGTCTACCACATGCGGGGCCTGACCAAGACCTACCCGGGCGGCAAGAAGGTCTTGGACAACGTCCACCTGTCCTTCTACCCCACCGCCAAGATCGGCGTGCTGGGCGTCAACGGCGCGGGCAAGTCGACCCTGCTGCGCATCATGGCGGGGATCGACGGCGACTACGCGGGCGAGGGCTTCGTGGCCGAGGGCGCGAAGGTCGGCTACCTGCCCCAGGAGCCGAGGCTGGACGAGGCGCTCGACGTGCGCGGCAACGTCATGCTGGGCGTCAAGGAGAAGCAGGCGATCCTCGACCGCTACAACGAGCTCGCCACCAACTACTCGGACGAGACCGCCGACGAGATGACGCGGCTGCAGGACGAGATCGAGGCGCAGGGGCTGTGGGACCTCGACGCCCAGGTCGACCAGGCCATGGAGGCGCTCGGCTGCCCGCCCGACGACGCGGACGTGACCAAGCTCTCGGGCGGCGAGCGGCGCCGCGTGGCGCTCTGCCGGCTGCTGCTCGAGAAGCCCGAGATGCTGCTGCTCGACGAGCCCACCAACCACCTCGACGCCGAGACGGTGAGCTGGCTGGAGGGCCACCTGCGCGCCTACCCCGGCGCCATCCTGATCGTCACCCACGACCGCTACTTCCTGGACAACGTCACGGGCTGGATCCTGGAGCTCGACCGCGGCCGGGGCATCCCCTACGAGGGCAACTACTCGTCCTGGCTCAAGCAGAAGCAGAAGCGCCTCGCCCAGGAGGGCCGCGAGGAGGAGTCGCGCCAGCGCGCCATCGAGGCGGAAAGCGAGTGGATCGCGTCCTCGCCCAAGGCCCGGCAGGCCAAGTCCAAGGCCCGCGTCCAGCGCTACGAGGACCTCGTCGCCAAGCAGAACGACAAGGCGCCGACCGCCGCGCAGATCGTCATCCCGGTGGCGGAGCGGCTCGGCCAGAACGTGGTGGACTTCACGGACCTGTCGAAGGGGTTCGGGGACCGGCTGCTCATCGACGACCTGTCGTTCAAGCTGCCGCCGGGCGGCATCGTGGGGGTGATCGGCCCCAACGGCGCGGGCAAGACCACGCTGTTCCGCATGCTGACCGGCCAGGAGACGCCCGACGCGGGCACCATCGCGGTGGGCGACTCCGTGCAGCTCGGCTACGTGGACCAGTCGCGCGACGCGCTCAACGACAAGAAGACCGTGTGGGAGGAGGTGTCGGGCGGCCAGGACGTGATCTACTTGGGCAAGCGCGAGATCAACTCGCGCGCCTACTGCGGGGCCTTCAACTTCAAGGGCTCCGACCAGCAGAAGAAGGTGGGCATGCTGTCGGGCGGCGAGCGCAACCGGGTGCACCTCGCCAAGATGCTGAAGTCGGGCGCCAACCTCCTGCTGCTCGACGAGCCCACCAACGACCTCGACGTGGACACGCTGCGCGCGCTCGAGGACGCGCTGCAGGACTTCGCGGGCTGCGCCGTGATCATCAGCCACGACCGCTTCTTCCTGGACCGCGTCGCGACCCACATGCTGGCCTTCGAGGGCGACAGCCACGTGGAATGGTTCGAGGGCAACTTCGCCGATTACGAGGAGGACAAGAAGCGGCGCCTGGGCATCGACAGCGTCATCCCGCACCGGCTGAAGTACAAGAAGTTCGCGCGGTAGGACGAGGGAAGTGTCACGGAAGCGTCGCGCAACCTTGACCTTTGCAGATCGTTTGTTCCAGCCTCGCATCGAGGCTGGGAGACTGACATGTCGTTGAACGTTTACGCCAAGGCCGCACTCGTGGCGCTCGGGCTCGCGCTGGCCGCCGGTCCCGCCTTCGCGCAGCCCGCCTCGGGCGGCGCCTCGGGCGGCGGCGCCGACCAGGGCGGCACGGGCGCGCCCGGCGGCGGGACGGGGGTGCCGGGTGCCGTCGCGTCCGGCCACAGCAGGAGCGGCGTGGGCACCAGCACTACGCCCCGGCTCCAGCACGTGCGCCGTCACCGGCACCACCGCCGCCTTTCCCGCTGACCCGCGGCTCGCCCCGACGCGGTGACGAACACGGCGGCGCCTCCGCTTCCCATCGAGGCGGCGCTGCCCGCGCTCCGCGCGGGGCTCGCGGCCTCGCCCAACGCGGTGCTGGGGGCGCCCCCCGGGGCGGGCAAGACGACCCGCGTGCCGCTGGCGCTGCTCGACGAGCCCTGGGCCGCGGGCGGGCGGCTGATCGTGCTGGAGCCGCGCCGGCTGGCCGCGCGCGGCGCCGCCGACCGCATGGCCCGCACCCTGGGCGAGCGCGTCGGCGACACGGTCGGCCTGCGCGCCCGCTTCGACACGCGCGTCTCGGCCCGCACCCGCATCGAGGTCGTCACCGAGGGGGTGTTCACGCGGCTGGTGCTGGACGACCCCGCCCTCACGGGCGTGGCCGGGGTGGTGTTCGACGAGTACCACGAGCGCTCGCTCGACGCCGACCTGGGGCTCGCGCTCGCGCTCGACGCGCAGGCGGGCCTGCGCGAGGACCTGCGCATCCTGGTCATGTCCGCGACGCTCGACGGGGCCCGGGTGGCGGGCCTGCTCGGGCCCGGGACGGCCGTGGTCGAGAGCGAGGGCCGCGCCTTCCCGGTCGACACGCGCTATCTCGGGCGCGACCCCGGCCGCCGCATCGAGGACGCCGTGGCGGACGCGGTGGGGCGGGCCCTGGCCGACGAGCCCGGCTCCGTGCTGGCCTTCCTGCCCGGCCAGGGCGAGATCGAGCGCGTCGCCGAGCGGCTCGCGACCCGGTTGCGCGACCCATCCGTGACGGTTGCGCCCCTCCACGGCACGCTGGACCGCGCCGCGCAGGACCGCGCCGTGCTGCCCGCCCCGCCCGGCACCCGCAAGGTGGTGCTCGCCACGGCAATCGCTGAAACCTCGCTCACCATCGAGGGCGTGCGCGTGGTGGTGGACAGCGGCCTGGCGCGGGTTCCGCGCTTCGAGCCCGACCTCGGGCTGACGCGGCTGGAGACCGTGCGCGTGTCGCGCGCCAGCGCCGACCAGCGCCGCGGCCGCGCGGGACGGACGGGGCCGGGCGTCTGCTACCGCCTGTGGGAGGAAGCCGGGACGGGCGCGCTGCGGCCCTTCAACCAGCCCGAGATCATGAGCGCCGACCTGTCGGGCCTCGTGCTCGACCTGGCGCTGTGGGGGGCCCGCGATCCCACCGCGCTCCGCTGGCTCGACCCTCCGTCCCGGCCCGCGCTCGCCGAGGCCCGACGGCTGCTCGAAGGGTTGGGCGCGGTCGACGCCGACGGCGCCATCACGGCCGAGGGCCGGGCGGTGGCGGCGCTCGCGGCCCCGCCG
>CAXTDZ010000220.1:0-4921 GCA_964243035.1 uncultured Lichenihabitans sp. | reverse complement strand
CCCCCGCGCCCGCCGCGGCGCCCGCGCGGCAGCGCGAGGGCACGCGGGCCGTGGCGATTCTGCTCGCGCTGGGCGAGCGGGACCTCGCCACCGGCCTCGCGCTCGCCATCGCGAAATCCGATCCGGACGCCGGGCAGGTGGCGGCGGCGGCGGCCATGATCGCGGCCTCGGGGGACGCCAAGGCCACCCTCCAGGTGGGCAAGGCCGCGACCCAGCGAGGCCTCGCGCTGGACGAGGCCGCCTTTCCGACCTTCGGCATCCCCGGCTACCAGCCGCTCGCGGGCTCGGCCGACCGGCCGACCGTCTACGCGATCGCCCGCCAGGAAAGCGAGTTCGACCAGCGCTCGGCCTCGGCCGCGGGCGCGCGGGGGCTGATGCAGCTCATTTCCGCCACGGCCCGGCGCACCGCCGAACAGGCCGGGGTCGACTACAGCGACGCCAGGCTGATCGGCGACCCGGCCTTCAACGCGCAGATCGGCGCGGCCCACCTCGGGCGGCTGCTCGCCGACGAGGGCGGCTCGTACATCCTCACCTTCGCGGCCTACAACGCGGGCGCGGGCCACGTGGCCGAGTGGATCGCGGCCTACGGCGACCCGCGCAAGCCCGGCGTCGACCCGGTGGACTGGATCGAGCGCATCCCCTTCACCGAGACCCGCAACTACGTGCAGCGCGTGTTCGAGAACATGCAGGCCTACCGCGCCCGCTTCGGCCTGCCGCTGGCCTCCCTCACCGGCACGGCCCGCCAGGTCGAGGCCGCGGCCGGCCGGGGCACCTGACCCCCTTGTCCTTCGCGAGCCGCTTCACCACGGCGCCCGACGGCTTGCGGTTGCACCACCGCGAGTACGGCGGGGGGCCGGAAGCGCGCACCGCGGTGGTGTGCCTGCCGGGCCTGGCCCGCACCGCCGCGGACTTCGACGCGCTCGCCGGGGCGCTGGCCTCGCCCGCCCGGCGCGTGCTGGCGCTCGACTACCGCGGCCGCGGGCGCTCGGAGCGCGACCCCAACCCGGACAACTACGACGTCATGGTCGAGACGGCCGACATCCAGGCCGTTCTGACCGCGGCGGGCGTGGACGCGGCCGTGGTGGTGGGCACCTCGCGCGGCGGGCTGCACGCCATGCTGCTCGCGGTGCTGCGCCCGACGCTGCTGCGCGGCGTCGTGCTCAACGACATCGGCCCGGTGATCGAGCCGCTGGGCCTGGCCCGCATCCGCGGCTACGTGGGCAAGCTGCCCGAGCCGAAGTCCTGGACCGACGCCGTGGACCTGCTCAAGCGGATCGCGGGCGCGCAGTTCACGGGCCTGGCCGAGGCCGATTGGCGGGCCTACGCCGAGACCACCTTCGAGCAGCGCGACGGCCGCTTCGTGCCGCTCTACGACCCCGCCCTGATGAAGGGCCTGGAGGCGCTCGACCTCGACAAGATCCCCGTGCTGTGGCCGCAGTTCGAGGCGCTGCGGGCCGTTCCGGTTCTGGCGGTGCGCGGCGAGAACTCCGACCTCCTGTCGCGCGCGACCCTCGACGCCATGGCGGCCCGCCACCCCGTCTTCGCGAGCCTCACCGTGCCGGGCCAGGGCCACGCGCCGCTGCTCGGCGACAAGCCCACGATCGACCGCATCGCGGCTTTCGTGAACGCCTGCGAGGCGGACGAGGCCGACGCGGCGCGGCGCGGGTTGCGCCTGCTCGGCTGAGTGCGCGGCGCCACCTCAGGCGCTGAGGAAGGCGATGATCTCGCGCGACACGGCCTCGGGCTCCTCGTGGTGGAGCCAGTGCGTCGCGTGAGCGAAGCGGACGAGCGACCCGCGCGCGCAAAGCTCCAGGCTCGCGTCCGCGAGGCGGGCGTCGAGGAAGCGGTCCCGCATCCCCCAGAGGACGCGGCACGGGCATGTGACCCGGGGGTCTCGGGTGCGGGGCGGATGACGCGGGAGCGCCCGGTACCAGTTCAGCATGGCCGTGAGCGCGCCGGGGCGGCCCCAGGCCTCCCGCAGCCGGTCGAGCTCGGCGGGCGCGAATAGGCCGGGCCGGGCCGAGTCGGTCACGGCCTGCACCATGGCCGCGTGATCGCGGCGGGCCAGCAGCCATTCGGGCAGGCCCGGAATCTGGAAGGCCGCGACGTACCAGCTCCGCAGCAGCTGCGTCGGGTGGCGTCGAATGAAAGATTGCACGACGGCGGGATGGGGCGCGTTCAGCACCGCGAGCCGCTCGACCCTGCCGGGCCGGGTGGCGGCCAGCCACCACGCGACCAGCCCGCCCCAGTCGTGGCCCACGGCCGCGAAGGACGCGCGGCCGAGCGCCGCCGCCACGTCGAGCACGTCGTCGACCAGGTGGTCGATCGCGTAGGCCGCGACGCCGGGCGGCTTGGCGCTGTCCCCGTAGCCGCGCCCGTCGGGCGCCGCCACGCGCCACCCCGCGCCCGCGAGCGCCTCGATCTGCTTGCCCCAGCTCGCGCCCGTTTCGGGAAAGCCGTGCAGCAGGATCACGAGCGGCCCATCCTCCGGACCCGCGTCGAGCACGGACAGGGACAGGCCGCTCGAACGGCCCGCAACGGTTCGGCGGATGGGAGCACTCATGGCTGGCGACCCCGGCACGAGCCTGGATTTCCGGTTGCGTCCCCGAGCCCGAACCGCTAGGGAAGCTCCCCTGTCGGAGTGTAGCGCAGCCCGGTTAGCGCACTAGTCTGGGGGACTAGGGGTCGGAGGTTCGAATCCTCTCACTCCGACCACTTCCTGTCGAAACTCCCCAAGGATGTCGGCAGATCACGCGGCAGCGGCGATCGGCCTCTTTGTCGCGTGCAACGACCCTCGATTTTGACTATGTCAGGATCGCCCTCCGACCCAAGACGGACCCGTCCCCGAATGCCTGCCGCGCCGAACGCATCCTCGTCACCCGAGCGTCCCGCGCGCGAGAGCATGGAGTTCGACGTCGTCGTCGTGGGCGCGGGTCCGGCGGGGCTCGCGGCGGCGATCCGGTTGAAGCAGCTCGACGCGGACCTCTCGGTCGTGGTGGTGGAGAAGGGGTCGGAGGTTGGCGCTCACGTGCTGTCGGGCGCGGTGATCGACCCGAGCGGCCTCGACAAGCTCTGCCCCGGCTGGCGCGACGACCCGGACCGGCCGCTGAAGACTCCCGTCACGGCCGACCAGTTCCTGTATCTCGGCCCCGCGGGGGGCGCCCGGCTGCCGAACGTCCTGATGCCGGGGCTGATGAGCAACCACGGCAACTTCGTGGGCTCGCTCGGCAACGTCGCGCGCTACCTGGGTCGCGCGGCGGAGGCCGCGGGTGTCGAGATCTATCCCGGCTTCGCGGCCGTGGAGGTGCTCTACGGCGACGGAGGCGAGGTCGTGGGGGTCGCGACCGGCGACATGGGCGTCGCCAAGGACGGCACGCTGACCGACGGCTTCACGCGCGGCATGGAGCTGCGCGCTAAATACGTCGTGGTGGCCGAGGGCGCCCGCGGCTCGCTCGCCAAGGGGCTGATCCGGCGCTTCGACCTCGGCGCGGGCCGCGACCCCCAGAAATACGGCATCGGCCTCAAGGAGCTGTGGCGCGTCGCGCCCGGGAAGCACCGGCCGGGCCTGGTGCAGCACTCCTTCGGGTGGCCGCTCGACAACGCGACCGGCGGCGGCTCCTTCCTGTACCACCTGGAGGACGGGCTCGTGTCGGTGGGCTTCGTGGTCCACCTCAACTATTCGAACCCGACGCTGTCGCCGTTTGACGAGTTCCAGCGCTTCAAGACGCACCCGATGATCGCCGACACCTTCGCGGGCGGCAAGCGGCTCGCCTACGGGGCGCGGGCCATCACCGAGGGCGGGTGGCAGTCGGTGCCCAGGCTCGCGTTCCCGGGCGGCGTGCTGGTGGGTTGCGCGGCGGGCTTCGTGAACGTGCCCCGCATCAAGGGGTCGCACAACGCGGTTCTGAGCGGCATGATGGCGGCCGAGCACCTCGTGGAGGCCCTGCGCGCGGGCCGCGCCAACGACACCCTGCAGACCTACGAGGACGCTTGGCGCTCGTCCGCGATCGGCGAGGACCTGCGCCGGGTCCGCAACGTGAAGCCGCTGTGGTCCAGGTTCGGCACCGCGCTGGGCGTGGCGCTGGGCGGGCTCGACATGTGGATGCACCAGCTGTTCGGGGGCTCGCCCTTCGGCACGCTGCGCCACGGCAAGCCCGACCACGAGGGCCTGAAGACGCTGGACCGCGTCAAGCCGATCACCTACCCGAAGCCCGACGGCGTGCTCAGCTTCGACAGGCTGTCCAGCGTGTTCCTGTCCTCCACCAACCACGAGGAGGGACAGCCTGCCCACCTCGTACTGACCGACCCCACCATCCCCGTCCGCGAGAACCTGCCGAAATACGGCGAGCCGGCCAGGCTCTACTGCCCGGCCGGCGTTTACGAGATCGTCTACGAGGACCCGGAGGCGCGCCGGCACCCGTCTTTCGTGATCAACGCCCAGAACTGCGTGCACTGCAAGACCTGCGACATCAAGGACCCGTCGCAGAACATCACCTGGGTGCCTCCCGAGGGCGGCGGCGGCCCGAACTACGCCACCATGTAGCCCGCCCGGGCGGGCGGGGGCGCCGCGCCACCTTGAGCGCGACTTGCCTTTCGCGGGCGCGCACCGATCTACGACCGACCGAGTTCGCGAAGATCGAGGCTCCATTGCATAGAAGCGCGCGCGAGTGGCTGCTGGCCGGCACCGTCGTCCCCCTGCTGACCGTGGGATTCGATTTGGCTGGGGCCGCCGGCCCGCTTGAAACCCCCGACGCCCGCATCGCCCAGGCCGACGTTCCGGGCCAGTCGCCGCTGCGGCCGCGCCCGGGTGGGGCGCAGCCGGGCGGGCCTCGCCCGGGCCCGGGCGGCATGTCCCAGCCGGAAGGCGGCCCGCGACCGGGTCCGGGTTCGGGCGGGTTCAACCGGCCGCTCGCGCCGCAGC
>CAXTDZ010000219.1:0-4938 GCA_964243035.1 uncultured Lichenihabitans sp. | reverse complement strand
GCCCGGGGGAGGCGGTCGGCCGGGCCGTCGCGGCCGTCGCGTCGCCGCCCGCCGCGGGCGGGCTCGACGGGGCGCGGGGCTGGATCGACGCGGCCTACGCGAGCCACGACGTGGGCGCGATCCTCGAAGCCCTGGACGGGCGCCCCGAGCCGGGCGCCGCGGCGGCGGCCGCGCAGATCCGGCGCAACTCGCCGATCTCGCTGAAGCTGACCCTACGCGCCCTGCGCGAGGCGCGGGGCCGGGCGAGCCTGGAAGCCTGCCTGGTGACCGAGTTCAGGGTGGCGGCCCGCTGCCTCGCGGGCCACGACATGGCCGAGGGCATCCGCGCCGCGGTGGTGGACAAGGACCGCAACCCGCGCTGGTCGCCCGCGCGCCTGGGCGAGGTGCCGGACGATGGTCTCGACGGGTACTTCGCGCCGCTGGGGCCGCGCGACCTCGACCTTCGGGCGCCGGGAGAACGGGTCGCATGACGACGGTCGGCTTCGTGGGCCTGGGCAACATGGGCCGGCCGATGGCCGCCAACCTCGTCCGCGCCGGCCATCGCGTCGCGGGCTTCGACCTCGTGCCGGCCGCGGCGGAGGCCGCGCGGGCGGCGGGCGTCGCGATCGCGGGGTCCGCGCGGGAGGCCGCGGCCGAGGCCCACGTCGTGCTCACCATGCTGCCCGCGGGCCGCCACGTCGTGGAGGTCTGGACCGCGCTCGTCGAGGCCGTGCGGCCCGGCACGCTGATGGTGGACTGCTCGACGGTGGACGTGGAGGCCGCGCGGGCCGCGCACGCGCTGGCGGCGGCCCGGGGCCTCCCCGCGCTCGACGCGCCCGTGTCGGGCGGCACGGTGGGGGCGGAGGGGGCGGCGCTGACCTTCATGGTTGGGGGCGAGGCCGCGGCGTTCGAACAAGGCCGCGACCTGCTGGGACGGATGGGGCGCCGGGTGGTGCACTGCGGCGGCCCCGGGGCCGGGCAGGCGGCCAAGATCTGCAACAACATGATCCTGGGCATCACGATGATCGGCATCTCGGAGGCCTTCGTGCTGGCCGAGGGGCTGGGCCTGTCGCACCAGGCGCTGTTCGACGTGGCCTCGACCTCCTCGGGCTCGTGCTGGGCGCTGACCACGCACTGCCCCGTGCCCGGCCCCGTGCCCGCGAGCGCCGCCAACCACGGCTACGAGCCCGGCTTCGCGGTTGACCTGATGACCAAGGACCTCCGGCTCGCCCAAGCCGCGGCGCTGGCCTCCGGCGCCGCGACGCCGCTCGGCGCGGAGGCCGCGGCGCTGTACGGGCTGTTGCAGGCCGCGGGGCAGGGGGGCAAGGATTATTCCGCCGTGATCAACTTCCTGCGCGGCAAGACGGAGGGCTGAGCCCATGTCCTACGAGACCATCCTGGTCGAGACGCGCGGCCGCGTCGGGGTGATCACGCTGAACCGGCCCAAGGCGCTGAACGCCCTCAACGCGGCGCTGATGGGCGAGGTGACGGCGGCGGTGGCCGGGTTCGAGGCCGACGCGGGGGTCGGCTGCGTGGTGCTGACCGGCTCGGAGAAGGCCTTCGCGGCGGGCGCGGACATCAAGGAGATGGCGGCGCTCACCTACCCGCAGAGCTACGTGGACGACCTGTTCGCGGGGTGGGACCGGTTCGTGGCGCGGCGCAAGCCTGCGGTGGCGGCGGTGTCCGGTTTCGCGCTGGGCGGGGGCTGCGAGCTCGCGCTGATGTGCGACGTGATCCTGGCGTCGGAGACCGCGAAGTTCGGGCTGCCGGAGGTGAAGCTCGGCATCATGCCCGGCATGGGCGGGACGCAGCGCCTGACCCGCGCGGTGGGCCGGGCCAAGGCCATGGAGATGTGCCTGACGGGCCGGATGATCGACGCCGCCGAGGCCGAGCGCGCGGGGCTGGTGTCGCGGGTGGTGCCCGCCGCGACCTTGAGGGAGGAGACGCTGCGCGTGGCCGACACGATCGCGTCCATGTCGCTGCCCGCCACCATGATGATCAAGGAGGCGGTGGACCGCACGCAGGACACGGGCCTGACCGAGGGCGTCCGGTTCGAGCGCCGCGTGTTCCAGGCCCTGTTCGCCACCCACGACCAGAAGGAAGGCATGGCGGCCTTCGTGGAGAAGCGCCCGCCCGTGTTCAAGCACGGATAGCGGCCGGTTCCCAAAGGCCCCCGGCCTTTGGCGGGGTTCGGGGCGGCGCCCCGACTCAGCCTCCCACCTCCTCCAACTCCACCAGCGTCCCGTGCAGGTCCTTCGGGTGCAGGAACAGCACCGGCCTGCCGTGGGCGCCGACCGCGGGCTCGCCCGAGCCCAGCACGCGCAGCCCTTCGCGGAGCAGCCGGTCGCGCGCGGCCCGGATGTCCTCCACCTCGAAGCAGATGTGGTGCATCCCGCCACCCGGGTTGCGCGCCAGGAAGGCCGCCACGGGCGACGCCTCGCCCAAGGGGTGCAGCAGCTCGACCTTGCCGTTCGGCAGCGTCACGAACACGACCCGGACGCCGTGCTCGGGCAGGTCCCGGGGCGCGGAAACCGCGGCGCCGAGCCCGTCCCGGTAGGTGCGGACGGCGGCGTCCAGGTCCGGCACCGCGAGGGCCACGTGGTTGAGGCGGCCGATCACGGCGCGCCGCCCGCGTAGGCCGCGGGGTCCTTCTGGGCGTAGCCGAAGCGCGCGTTCAGCGCCCGGAGCACCGCCTCGGCGGCCTCCGCCACCACCGTGCCGGGCGGGAACACGGCCGCCACGCCCGCGGCTTTGACGGCCTCGACGTCGCCGGGCGGGATCACGCCGCCCACCACCAGCAGCGCGTCGGGGCGCCCCGCGGCGTCGAGGGCGGCGCGCACGGCCGGCACCAGGGTCAGGTGCCCGGCCGCCAGCGACGACACGCCCACGATGTCGGCCCGCTCGGCGACCGCGCGGGCCGCGACCTCCGCGGGCGTGGCGAACAGCTCGCCCACCGACACCGCGAAGCCGAGGTCCCCGAAGGCCGAGGCGATCACCTTCTGGCCGCGGTCGTGGCCGTCCTGGCCCACCTTGGCGACCAGGATGCGCGGCTTCGCGCCGTGGTCCTCGGCAAAGTCCGCGGCCAGGCGGGCGGCGCGGGCGGCTGCGGGATCGTCGCCCGCGGCGCGCCGGTAGACGCCCGAGATCAGCTCCACGCGCGCGGCGTGGCGGCCGAAGGCTGCCTCCAGCGCCGCCGACATCTCCCCCACGGTGGCTTGCGCGCGGGCGGCCTCCACCGACAGGGCGAGCAGGTTGCCGGCGTTGTCCCGCGCGGCCCCCGTGAGGGCGTCGAGCGCGCGCCGGACGGTGCCGTCGTCGCGCGCGGCCCGGAGCCGGGCGAGCTTGGCCACCTGGGCCTCGCGCACCGCGTTGGTGTCGACCTTGAGCACGTCGAGCGGCGGCTCGTCCCGGGGCCGGAAGCGGTTCACGCCCACCACGGCCTGGGTGCCGGCGTCGATGCGGGCCTGGGTCGCGGCCGCGGCCTCCTCGATGCGGCGCTTGGGCAGCCCGGCCTCGATGGCCCTGGCCATGCCGCCCAGCGCCTCGACCTCGGCGATGTGGGCGGAGGCCCGCTCCGCCAGGTCGGCGGTCAGCCGCTCGACGTAGAAGGAGCCGCCCCAGGGGTCGATGAGCCGCGCGGTGCCGCTCTCGGCCTGGAGCAGGAGCTGGGTGTTGCGGGCGATGCGGGCGGACATGTCGGTGGGCAGCGCGAGCGCCTCGTCGAGCGCGTTGGTGTGGAGCGACTGCGTGCCGCCCCCGGTGGCGGCCATGGCCTCCACCATCGTGCGGGTGACGTTGTTGAACACGTCCTGCGCGGTGAGCGACCAGCCCGAGGTCTGGCAATGGGTGCGCAGCGCCAGCGACTTGGCGGACCCGGGCGCGAACCGCGCCATCAGCCGGGCCCACAGGAGGCGGGCCGCGCGCAGCTTGGCGACCTCGGTGAAGAAGCTCATGCCGGTCGCGAAGAAGAAGGAGAGGCGCGGCGCGAAGTCGTCCACCGCGAGGCCCGCGGCCAGCCCGGCGCGGACGTAGTCGAGGCCGTCGGCCAGCGTGTAGGCGAGCTCCAGATCCGCGGAGGCGCCCGCTTCCTGCATGTGGTAGCCCGAGATCGAGATGGAGTTGAAGCGCGGCATGTGCCGCGACGTGTAGGCGAAGATGTCGGACACGATCCGCATGGAGGGCGCGGGCGGGTAGATGTAGGTGTTGCGCACCATGAACTCTTTGAGGATGTCGTTCTGGATCGTGCCCGACAGCCGCGCGGGCGCGACCCCCTGCTCCTCGGCCGCCACCACGTAGAGCGCCAGCACGGGCAGCACGGCGCCGTTCATGGTCATCGACACGCTCATGCGGTCGAGCGGGATGCCGTCGAACAGCTCGCGCATGTCCAGGATGGAGTCGATCGCGACCCCTGCGGTGCCGACGTCGCCCGCCACCCGCGGGTGGTCGGAGTCGTAGCCGCGATGGGTGGGCAGGTCGAAGGCGACCGACAGGCCCTTCTGCCCGGCCGCGAGGTTGCGCCGGTAGAAGGCGTTGGATTCGGCCGCGGTGGAGAAGCCCGCGTACTGGCGCACCGTCCAGGGCTGGGTCGCGTACATGGTGGGGTAGGGGCCGCGCAGGAAGGGCGCGGCGCCCGGGAAGCCGTCGACGCCGGGCAGGCCGTCGCGGTCCGCCGGCCCGTAGGCGGGCCTGAGCGCGAGGCCCTCGGGCGAGGGGACGGCGGGGCGGTCGGGGACGCCGGAGGGCGGGGCCGCGGTGGGCCGCCAGGGCAGCGCGGCGAAGTCGGGGATGGCGGTCACGGGGCGGCTCCGGGGAGCTGGTCGTCGCGGACGGAGGGCAGGCCGCCCACGGCGGGGGCCGCGTCCGCGGGGGCGGGGCGCAGCACGGTCGGGGGCGGCTCGGCCGCGAGCGGGTGGAGCGTGGCGCCCAGGATGACGCGGCGGCCCGCAGCGAGGTCGGCGG
>CAXTDZ010000218.1:0-4957 GCA_964243035.1 uncultured Lichenihabitans sp. | reverse complement strand
GGGGAGAAGGGCAGAACCGGCGACCGTTAACCCGAGGTCGAAGCCCCGGTTCCCGCACTCGCCCGCTTGACCGCGGCCCCCGCCCTCCGCTACCCCTTGCGGCGGGACACCTCTCCCCAACGAGAGGCGCCCATCTGCGAGGATGGATCATGAGCGGTACCGCGAAACCCGGCCGGCGGCCGGCGAACCCTTGTTTCTCGTCCGGGCCCTGCGCCAAGCGCCCCGGATGGTCCCTCGAAGCGCTGCAGAAGGCGGCGCTGGGACGCTCCCACCGCGCCAAGGTGGGCAAAGCCAAGCTGCAGGCCGCGATCGAGGGGACCCGCGAGGTCCTGGGCGTGCCCGCCGACTACCGCATCGCGATCGTGCCGGCCTCCGACACGGGCGCGGTGGAGATGGCGATGTGGTCGCTGCTGGGCGCCCGCCCCGTCGACATGCTCGCCTGGGAAAGCTTCGGCGAGGGTTGGGTCACGGACGCGGCCAAGCAGCTCAAGCTCGCCGAGGCCCGCGTGCTGACCGCGCCCTACGGCGCCCTGCCCGACCTCGCGGAGGTGGATTTCGGGCGCGACGTCGTGTTCACCTGGAACGGCACCACCTCGGGCGTGCGCGTGCCCGACGCGGGCTTCATCCCCGCCGACCGCGGGGGCCTGACGATCTGCGACGCGACCTCGGCCGCCTTCGCCCAGGCGCTCGACTTCGCCAAGCTCGACGTGGTCACCTTCTCCTGGCAGAAGGTGCTGGGGGGCGAGGCCGCGCACGGGATGCTGATCCTGTCGCCGCGCGCCGCCGAGCGCCTGCTCAACTACAAGCCGGCGTGGCCGCTGCCCAAGATCTTCCGCATGACCTCGGGCGGCAAGCTCATCGAGGGCCTGTTCAAGGGCGAGACGATCAACACGCCCTCCCTGCTCTGCGTGGAGGACTACCTCGACGCGCTCGCCTGGGCCAAGAGCCTCGGCGGCCTACCCGCCCTGATCGCCCGCGCCGACGCCAACGCGAAGGCGGTCGCGGACTGGGTCGCCCGCACCCCCTGGGTGGACCACCTCGCGGCCGACCCCGCCACGCGCTCCAACACCTCCGTCTGCCTGAAAATCGTCGACCCCGCGGTGGCGGCGCTCGCGCCCGAGGGGCAGGCCGCCTTCGCCAAGGCGCTCGCCGACCGGCTTGAGGCGGAAGCGGTGGCGTTCGACGTGGCGAGCTACCGCGACGCCCCGCCCGGCCTGCGCATCTGGTGCGGCGCAACGGTTGAGCGCGCCGACGTGGAGGCGCTCACCGACTGGCTCGACTGGGCCTTCGCGACCGTCTCGGCCGGCGCGCCCGCCAAGGCCGCCTAGCCTTACGCTCCCGGCCCTCCACCCGACGCGCGGGAGGAGGGAACCCAACAGGGCGGACGAGGAAAGACCCGTCCGCCGGCTCCCAGCTTCGCGACGAAACGCGCCCCCTCTCCGCACCGCCGGGGACGGGCTCGCCCCTGCCCTTCCTTCCGAGGATCCCCCCCATGGCGCCCCGCGTCCTCATCTCCGACAGCCTGTCCCCCGCCGCCGTCTCGATCTTCGCCGAGCGCGGCGTCGCCGTCGACGTCAAGCCCGGCCTCGACAAGGACGAGCTCGCCGCCGTCATCGGCGACTACGACGGCCTGGCGATCCGCTCCGCCACCAAGGTGACGGCCAAGCTCCTGGAGCGCGCGGGCCGCCTCAAGGTGGTGGGCCGGGCGGGCATCGGGGTCGACAACGTCGACATCCCGGCCGCCACCGCCCGGGGCGTGATCGTGATGAACACGCCGTTCGGCAACTCCATCACCACGGCCGAGCACGCGGTGGCGCTGATGTTCGCGCTGGCCCGCGAGATCCCCGCCGCCGACCGCTCCACCCAGGCCGGCAGGTGGGAGAAGAACCGCTTCATGGGCGTGGAGATCACCGGCAAGGTGCTCGGCATCGTGGGCTGCGGCAACATCGGCTCCATCGTGGCCGAGCGCGCGGTGGGCCTGCGCATGCGGGTGCTGGCCTTCGACCCCTTCCTGTCGGCCGAGCGCGCGCTGGCGCTCGGGGTCGAGCGGGTGGAGCTCGACGACCTGCTCGCGCGCGCCGACTTCATCACCCTGCACACGCCCATGACGCCGCAGACCAGGAACATCCTGTCGGCCGAGAACCTCGCCAAGACCAAGCGCGGCGTCCGCATCGTCAACTGCGCGCGGGGCGGGCTGATCGACGAGGCGGCGCTTCGCGCGCTGCTCGACGAGGGCCACGTGGCGGGCGCCGCCATCGACGTGTTCGCGACCGAGCCCGCCAAGGAGAACGTGCTGTTCGGCCACGCCAACGTGATCTGCACGCCCCACCTCGGCGCCTCCACCAACGAGGCGCAGGAGAACGTGGCCCTGCAGGTCGCCGAGCAGATGTCGGACTACCTCGTGCGCGGCGCCATCTCCAACGCGCTGAACTTCCCCTCCATCACGGCCGAGGAGGCGCCGCGGCTGCGACCCATGATCGAGCTGGCCGAGCGGCTGGGCTCCTTCGCGGGCCAGTTGACGGACGCGCCGATCCGCGAGGTGCGCGTCACCTACGAGGGCGAGGTGGCGGGGCTCAAGACCAAGGCCATGACGGCCGCGGCGCTGGCTGGCCTGCTGCGCCCGGCGCTGGCGGCCATCAACGTGGTCTCGGCCCCGGCGGTCGCCAAGGAGCGCGGCATGGCGGTGGAGGAGGTCACCCGGGCGGCCGAGGGCGATTACGAGTCCCTGGTCACGCTCGCGGTCGTCACCGACGCGGGCGAGCGGGCCATCGCGGGCACGGTGTTCACCGACGGCAAGCCGCGCATCACGGCCATCAAGGGCATCAAGGTCGACGCCGAGTTCGCGCCCTCGATGCTCTACGTCACCAACGAGGACAAGCCGGGCTTCATCGGCCGCTTCGCCACCACGCTGGGCGACGCGGGGGTCAACATCGCGACCTTCGCGCTCGGGCGCGACGGGCCCGGCGGCTCGGCCATCGCGCTGGTGGAGGTGGACGGCGCCGTGCCGGACGCGGTGCTGGCCGCCATCAAGGTCATCCCCGGCGTCAAGGCCGTGAACCCGCTCCGGTTTTAGCCCAGGGCTTCGACCCCGGGTTAGCGGTCGCCGGTTCTGCCCTTCTCCCCTTGAGGGGAGAAGGGCATGGCCTGGCCCTGGTGGTCTTAACCGGAGTTCAGACCCATGGGGTTCTAGCCGCCCTTCGTTTACTCGCCCGGACCGATGCAGTAACGGTCCGGGCTCAATCCCCGGGCGGAACGGTTAGCGGCATGGCCAACGTCGTCGTGGTCGGCGCCCAGTGGGGCGACGAGGGCAAGGGCAAGATCGTCGACTGGCTGTCCGTCGGCGCCGACGTGGTGGTGCGCTTCCAGGGCGGTCACAACGCGGGCCACACGCTGGTGGTCGGCGACAAGGTGTTCAAGCTGGCGCTGCTCCCCTCGGGGCTGGTGCGCCCCGGCAAGCTGGGGGTGATCGGCAACGGCGTGGTGCTCGACCCCCACCACCTGCTCGGCGAGATCGGCCAGGTGCGGGCCCAGGGCGTCGAGGTCGGGCCGCACAACCTCAAGATCGCCGAGAACGTGCCCCTCATCCTGGCGCTCCACCGCGAGCTCGACGCCCACCGCGAGGGCGCGGCCGAGGGCGGCACCAAGATCGGCACCACCAAGCGCGGCATCGGCCCCGCCTACGAGGACAAGGTCGGCCGCCGCGCGATCCGCCTGACCGACCTCGCCGAGCCGGACGCCCTGGACGACAAGATCGACCGGCTGCTCGCCCACCACGGCCCGCTGCGCCGCGGGCTCGGGCTCCCCCCCGTGTCGCGGGACGCGGTGCGCGACGAGCTGATGGCCGTGGCGGCCGAGGTGCTGCCCTTCATGGCGCCCGTCTTCGACCTGCTCGACGGCGAGCGGCGGGCGGGGCGCCGCATCCTGTTCGAGGGCGCGCAGGGCGCGCTGCTCGACGTGGACCACGGCACCTACCCCTTCGTGACCTCGTCCAACACGGTGGCGGGCGCCGCGGCGGCGGGCTCGGGCCTCGGGCCCGGCGCCATCGGCTACGTGCTGGGCATCGCCAAGGCCTACACGACGCGGGTCGGGGGCGGCCCGTTCCCGACCGAGCTGCACGACGCAACGGGCCAGCTCCTCGGCGACAAGGGGCGCGAATACGGCGTCAACACGGGCCGGCGGCGGCGCTGCGGCTGGTTCGACGCCGTGCTGGTGCGCCAAACGGTGCGGACCTCGGGCATCGACGGCATCGCGCTCACCAAGCTCGACATCCTGGACGGCTTCCCCGAGATCAGGATCTGCACGGGCTACCGGCTGGACGGACGCGCGCTGTCCTACCTGCCCGCGAGCCAGTCCGCGCAGGCGCGCGTGGAGCCCGTCTACGAGCGGATGGAGGGCTGGCACGGCGCCACCGGGGGCGCCCGGTCCTGGGCGGACCTGCCCGCCCAGGCCATCAAATACGTGCGCCGGATCGAGGAACTGATCGGCGCGCCCGTGGCGCTCCTGTCCACCAGCCCGGAACGGCTCGACACCATCCTGGTCCAGGACCCGTTCCGGGACTGACCCGTCCGCGGCTCGGCCGCCACGGGGGACAACGGAGGCGGGCCCGGTTGACGAAGCGGACCCGGGGTGGTGTGAACAGGAAATGGCCGAATACTACCCACTCCTGGCGAAAGCGGTGTCGTCGCTGCGCGACGGCCCCCCTGAGAAGCGGCAAGCGATCTACGCGCGGGCCCGGGCGGCGCTGGTGGGCCAGTTGCAGTCCATGGAGCAGGCCAACCCGGAGCTGATCGACCGGGAAACCAAAGCCCTCGACGACGCGATCGCCCAGGTGGAGGGCGAGATCGGCGCCGCCGCCGCGACGCAGCCGAGCGCGCCGCCACCGCCGCCCGCTCCGGTCGCCAAACGCCCCTTGCCCGCCGGCCTGCCGCCGCGCCCGACACCCTCCGTCCTGCCGCCC
>CAXTDZ010000217.1:0-4974 GCA_964243035.1 uncultured Lichenihabitans sp. | reverse complement strand
CGCCCCGCCACACGCCGCCCGGGAGCGGCACGGGCGTCCGGCCGCCGAGCGCCGCGCGCATGAAGCGGCTCCAGACGTCGACGGGCAGGTTGCCGCCCGAGGCCTTGCGGGTGGGCGCGCCGTCGTCGTTGCCGAGCCACACGCCCGCCACCAGCGCGCCCGTGTAGCCCACGAACCAGGCGTCGCGCCAATCCTGGCTGGTGCCGGTCTTGCCCGCGGCCTGCCAGCCCGGCAGCTCGGCCTTGCGGGCCGTGCCGGTGAGCAGCGTTTCGGTCATCATGGCGTTCATCATGGCCAGGTGGGCGGGGTCGACCACCCGGCCGAAGCCCCCCGCGCGGCGCTGGTAGATGAGCTTGCCGTCCGTTGTCCTGACCCGCGTCACGAGGTGGACCTGCATGGCGTCGCCGCCGTTGGCGAAGGGCACGTAGGCGCCCGCGAGCTCCAGGGGGGACACCTCCGACGTGCCCAGCGCGATGGACGCGTTGGGCTGCAGGTCGGACGCGATCCCGAGCCGGTGGGCCGTGGCCACCACGGTTCTGGGCCCGACCTCCAGGCCGAGCCGCACCGCCACCGTGTTGAGCGACAGCGACAGCGCCTTGGTGAGGGTCACGGGCCCGAAGTAGTCGCGGCTGTAGTTCTCGGGCTGCCACCCCTTGACGTTGATGGGGCCGTCCTCGCGCACCGTGTCGGGGGTGAGCCCGTGCTCCAGGGCGGCCAGGTACACGAAGGGCTTGAAGGCGGAGCCGGGCTGGCGCTTGGCCGAGACCGCGCGGTCGAACTGGCTGTCCGCGTAGTTGCGCCCGCCCACCAGCGCCTTGACGGCCCCGTCGGGGGCGAGCGCCACCAGCGCACCCTCCCCCACGCCGTACTTGCCGCCGTGGGCGTCGAGTTCGCCGGACAGGGCCGCCTCCGCGGCGCGCTCCAGCGCGGGGCTGACCGTGGTGGTGACCGCGATGTCGGCCTCGACCGGGCCCACGATGTCGTCGAGCGCGTCCATCACGGCGTCCGCCACGTAGCCCGAGGCGCCGCCGTCGCGCGGCTTGACGGCGCGGGCGGGCTCGGCCAGGGCGGCCTTCGCGGCCGCGTCGGTCACGTCATGCTCCTCCGCCATCGCGGCGAGCACCTGGGCGGCGCGGTCGGCGGCCCCGGCCGGGTTGCGGTTGGGGGCAAGCTTGGTGGGCGCCTTCATGAGCCCCGCCAGCATCGCGGCCTCGGCGAGGCTCACGGCCCTGGCGCTCTTGCCGAAGTATTTCTGGGCCGCGGCCTCCACCCCGTAGGCCCCGGAGCCGAAGTAGACGCGGTTGAGGTAGAGTTCCAGGATCTGGTCCTTGGAATACTTGTGCTCCAGCCACAGGGCCAGGATGGCTTCCTGGACCTTGCGCCCGACCGTGCGCTCCTGGGTCAGGAACAGGTTCTTGGCGAGCTGCTGGGTCAGGGTGGAGCCGCCCTGCATCCCGCCCCCGCCCGCGGCGTCGCGGACGAGCGCGCGCGCGATGCCGAGCGGGTCGACCCCGAAATGCGCGTAGAACCGCCGGTCCTCGATCGCCACGAAGGCCTTGGGCAGGTAGGGGGGCAGGTCGGCGAGCCGCACCGCGGCCCCGCCCGTGTCGCCGCGGTTGGCGAGCACCGTGCCGTCCTCGCCCAGGATCGCGATGTTGGGCGGCCGCTTGGGGATCGCGAGCTGGTCGACGGGCGGCAGGCCGCGCGCCTCGTAGGCCACCAGCCCCGCGAGCCCCACCCCGCCCCAAATCGCCACCACCAGCAGGAACGAGACGGCGCGCAGGAGGAACGGCCGGCGCGCCCGCCGGGGCGCGCGGTCCCGTCCGCGCGGGGGTGCGCGCCGGTCCCTCACGGCCGCGGGGTCGACGGGGAGGGTGTCGCGCGCGGCCGCGAAGACCGGCTCGCGCCGCTCCCGCCGGCCGTCGGCTCGGCCCCGGTGCCCCGGTGCCGCGACGCGGTCCTCGGGGCCGAGGCGCAGGTCGCCGCGACGCGGGGCGGCGTCGAAGCGCGGCTCGCGGCGGCCCCGTCCCTCGCCATCCCGACCCGCGCCCCCGTTCCGCATGGCTTCGCCGCAAGGCGCCCCTGCGGGCGCGACGGGCGAAGGCTAGGCGCGGCGGATTAAGGAGCGGTGAAACAGGCGCCGGTCAGGCCGGGACGGGCGTCCGCAGCCCGTAGAACCGCGCGGCGTTCTCGCCGAACACGGCCGCGCAGTCGGCGTCCGACAGGGAGGCGGTGAGCGCGGAGGCGGCCTCGAACCAGCGGTCGTAGCTGCAGGCGCGCAGGCACACGGGCCAGTCCGAGCCGAACATGACGCGGCGGGGGCCGAACCGGTCCAGCACGTGGCGCGCGTAGGGGGCGAGGTCGTTCTCGGTCCAGTCGCGGGCCGCCTCGGTCACCAGGCCCGACAGCTTGACGGAGGCGCTCGTCTCGGCCGCGAGCCGGGCGATGTCGGCCGACCACGGCTCGAACCGCGCGTCCTCGATCCGGGGCTTCGCGGCGTGATCGACCACCGCGCGCAGGTCGGGGTGGCGCAGCAGCCGGTGCATGAGGGGCAGGATGTGCTGGGGATGGAGCAGCGCGTCGAACCGCAGGTCGAGGTCGACCAGCGCCTCGAAGGCCCAGTTGAGGTTGGGGTGCTTGACCCATTTGGGGTCGGCGATGTCCTGGATCATCGGGCGGACGCCCTTGAACTTCGGGTTCCGCTTGAAGCGCTCCAGCGCCGCCAGGTGCGAGCGGTCCTCGAAGTCGATCCAGCCCACCACGCCCAGCACGGTGGGCTCCCGGTCGGCGATGGCGAGGAGGTAGTCCGTCTCCTCCAGCGTGGGGGCCGCCTGCACCAGCACGGTGCCGCCGATGCCGTTGCGCCGCAGGCTGGGGCGGAGGTCGGAGGGCGCGAAGACGCGGTCGAGCTTGCCGCCCGGCACCATCCAGAAATAGTCGCCGCGCGCCGGGTCCCAGTAGTGCTGGTGCGCGTCGATGGACAACAGGCGGTCGGTCACGGTCGGGAACTCGCGGCGGCCGCGGGGCGGTCGTTGGGAAGGGTTGGGCGGTGGCCCGGCCCGCGGGGCGAGCCGGGTCGAGGCGCCACGGCGCGGCCCGGGATCAAACGTTGAAGCCGTCGTCGCCGCCGGTTCCGGGATCGAGGCTGTCGCCGCCTAAATCGCCGTCGGCCACGTCCTGCTGATAGTCCTGCTGGGCGTCGTCGGCGTAGCCGGGGTCGACGGCGTCGCCACCGCCGCCGGGGCCGTTCTCGTAGTAGTTGTTGACCACCGTCTCACCGCCCGGCGCCCCGAAGCCGCCCCCGTCGAAGCCCGACGCGATGCCGTAGGGGTTGTGGACGCCGCCGAACAGCCCGCGGATCGAGTCGGCCAGCAGCACGCCGCCCGCGACGCCCGCCGCGGCGCCGAGCGCCCCCTTCAGGAAGCCTCCGCCACCGCCCTGGTCCTGCCCCATGCCGCCCATGAAGCCGCCGCCCGGGGCACCACCACCCGTGTTGCCCCAGGGGCCGCGGGGCTGGGTCTGCGGATTGTAGGGATGCGCCTCGTTGGGGAGTGGCGCGGGGCCGTAGCCGCCCGTGGTGGGCACGGCCGGCCGGGGCGGCTGCTGGCTGCCGCCGGCCCCGAACAGCGACTTGCCGAGGTTGCCGAGGAAGCTCGTCTCGCCCCCCTGCTGCCCCCCGCCGGCCGCCTTCGCCTCGGCGAGCTGGGCTTCGAGCTGCTGCAGCTTCTCGCTCGCGGCGCGCAGGGCCTGCTCCTGCACGATCACGGTCTGCGCCATGAGATAGGGTGCGTAGGGCTGGGTTCGGACCGCGTCGCCGATGAAGGTTTCGGCTTCGCGGTCGCGCGGCTGGTTGGCCCCGCCGCGGATGCGGTCGAACAGGCCGGACAGCAGTTGGCGTTCGTCGGGTGTCATGGGATCACTCTCTCGTCACCGGGCCCGCGGCCCGCGCCAAGCAGCCTTGCGCGGCCGATGCCGCGGCTGAGTTTGCTTCTCTCAAAGCAAGATCAACGCTGCTTTCCTTACGTTCCCGTGTAAGCAGGCTCGGGAGGGCCCGCCTTACAGATGGGAAGTCCCGGGCTCCATCCAAGATCGCACCGCAATCAACCCCCGAAGGCAGGCCGAAGATGCAAGGCCGCGCCCTTATTCCGCCGCAACCGTGTGGGCCGCCTCGGCCAGCACGCCCGCGGCGTCGGCCGGCACGGGGCCGCCCGTCGCCCAGTCGAGCAGTTCGGCGGTGTGGACCACCGGCACCGCGCCGTGTTGCCCGATCTGGGTGATGCAGCCGATGTTGCCGGTGGCGACGAGCTGGGGCTTCACGCGGGCGATGTTGGCGGCCTTGCGGGCGCCCAGCCGGGTCGCGAGCTCCGGCTGGAGGATGTTGTAGGTGCCCGCCGAACCGCAGCAGATGTGGCCTTCCGGCACGTCCCTGACCACGAAGCCCGCCCGCTTGAGCAGCCGCTTGGGCCCGTCGCCGAGCTTCTGGCCGTGCTGCATGGAGCAGGCCGAATGGTAGGCCACGACCTGGCCCGTGGGGCGGGCGGGGACGAGGTCGAGCCCGTCCAGGACCTCGGTCACGTCCTTGGCGAGCCCCGACACGCGGGCGGCCTTCTGCGCGTAGGCGGGGTCGTGGCGCAGCATGAAGCCGTAGTCCTTGACCGTGGTGCCGCAGCCCGAGGCCGTGATCACGATCGCCTCGATCCCGTCGCGCTCGACCGCGCGGGTCCAGCTGTCCACGTTGGCGCGGGCGTAGTCCAGCGCCTCCGCCTCGCGGCCCATGTGGTGGACCAGGGCGCCGCAGCACCCTTCCCCCTCGGGCAGCACCGCCTCGACCCCGTGGCGCGCGAGAAGCCGGACCGTGGCCTCGTTGATGGAGGGCTTCAGCACGGCCTGGGCGCAGCCGGTGAGCAGGGCCACCCGCCGGGGGGGGCGGGCAAGCCCCGCGGCGCGCCCCTGCCGCGCGGGGCGGGGCGGCAG
>CAXTDZ010000216.1:0-5036 GCA_964243035.1 uncultured Lichenihabitans sp. | reverse complement strand
GCGCGTACCTCCTCCGGAGAAGCGCCGGTCTATGTGATCGGCACCGAGGTGCCGGTCCCGGGCGGCGCCCGCGAGGCGCTCGACGCCGTCGCCGTGACCCGGCCCGAGGCGGCGCTGCGCACCGTCGAGGTCCACCGCCGCGCCTTCGCGGCGGCCGGCCTGGAGGCGGCGTTCGGCCGCGCGGTGGGCGCCGTGGTGCAGCCCGGCGTCGAGTTCGGCAACGCCGAGGTCGCGGTCTACCGGCCCGAGGCCGCCCGGGCGCTCAGCGCCGCCCGCGCCCGGATGCCGGGCCTGGTGTTCGAGGCCCACTCCACCGACTACCAGCCCGACGCCGCGCTGGCCGCGCTCGTGCGCGACGGCTTCGCGATCCTGAAGGTCGGGCCCTGGCTGACCTTCGCGCTGCGCGAAGCGCTCTACGGGCTGGACGCGATCGCGCGTGAACTCGCCCCCGCGCCCGACGAGGAGGCGCTCGCCGCCGTGATGGAGCGGTTGATGCTCCAAGCCCCCGACACGTGGCGGCCCTACTGCGAGGGCGAGGGCGACGCAGCCCGCGTCCAGCGCCACTTCGGCTTGAGCGACCGCAGCCGCTACCTGTGGCCGCACCCGGACGCCCGCGCCGCCGTTGACCGCCTTATGGCCCGGCTCGGCGACCGCGTCCTCCCGGGGCCGCTGGTGAGCCAATACCTGGGCGGCCTCCACCCCGCGGTGGCCGAAGGCTCGCTCGAAGCCCGCCCGCGCGACCTGCTGCTCGCCGCGGTCACGCGCGTGCTGGACCGCTACGCGCGGGCTTGCGCGCCCGGCCCCTGATGCCCCCCGGGTTGACGCGCGGTGACCGCGATCCCACCATCAGGCCGGCGTCGTCGCGACGTCGCGGCCGGGAGGATGAGCTCACACCGATGCGACCCCAGAACCCCCGCGTCGGCCTGCTCGTCACCTGCCTCGTCGACCTGTTCCGCCCGTCCGTGGGTTTCGCGGCGGTAAAACTTCTGGAGGACGCGGGCTGCACGGTGGCGGTGCCGGGGCAGACGTGCTGCGGCCAGCCGGCTTACAACTCCGGCGACCGCGCCACCGCCAAGGCGCTCGCGGCCCAGGTGATCGCGGCGTTCCGCGGCTTCGACTACGTGGTGGTGCCCTCGGGCTCCTGCGGCGGCATGGCGGCCCGGCACTACCCCGAGCTGTTCGCCGACGACCCCGACCTCCTGCCGCGCGCCCGCGCCTTCGCGGACAAGACGTTCGAGCTCGTGAGCTTCCTCGCCGACGTGATGGGGGTGACGCGCGTCGACGCCGTGTTCGACGGCGCCGTCACCTACCACGACGGCTGCTCGGGCCTGCGCGAGCTGGGCGTGCGCGACCAGCCGCGGCGGCTGCTCCGCAGCGTGCGCGGGCTCGACCTCGTGGACCTCGCCGACGCCGACGTGTGCTGCGGGTTCGGGGGCACCTTCGCGGCGAAATACGGCGAGGTGTCGAACGCCATCGTCGAGCGCAAGGCCGACCGGGTGGTGGAGTCGGGCGCCCCGACGCTGGTCGCGGGCGACCTCGGCTGCCTCATGAACATGGCGGGCAAGCTCACCCGGCGCGGCGCCACGACCGAGGTGCGCCACGTGGCCGAGATCCTGGCCGGGCTGACGGACGCGCCCCCGATCGGCGCCGCGCGGGAGGGCTGAGCCCATGACCATCCACCCCACCTCGTCCCGCTTCAAGGACAACGCCCGCAAGGCGCTCGCCGACGACCAGCTCCAGCGCGCGCTGGACCACGTCCGCACCGAGTTCACGGGCAAGCGCACCCGCGCCGTGGACGCCCTGCCCGAGTTCGACGCGCTGCGCGACAGCGCCCGCGACATCAAGGCCCACACGCTCAAACACCTCGACCTCTACCTGGAGAGCTACGAGGCGAAGGTGGCCGCGGCGGGCGGCCACGTCCACTTCGCGCGCGACGCGGCCGAGGCGCGGGAGGTCATCCTCGACATCTGCAAGGCGCGGGGCGCCCGCACCGTCACCAAGGGCAAGTCCATGGTGTCGGAGGAGATCGGGCTCAACGCCGCGATCGAGGCCGCCGGCATCCGGCCGATCGAGACGGACCTCGGCGAGTACATCGTTCAGCTCCGCGACGAGGTGCCCTCCCACATCATCGCGCCCTCCGTCCACCTCACCCGCGCGCAGGTCGAGGCGGACTTTCGCCGCCACCACGCCCACCTTCCGGCCGACCGCGAGCTCACCACGCCCCTGCACCTGCTGACGGAGGCGCGCGGCATCCTGCGCGAGCGCTTCCTGGCCGCCGACGTGGGCATCACGGGCGCCAACTTCCTGGTGGCGGAGACCGGCACCTCGATCATCGTGACCAACGAGGGCAACGGCGACCTCACCCAGCTCCTGCCCAAGACGCACATTGTTCTGGCCACGATCGAGAAGCTGGTGCCGACCCTGAACGACGTGGCCCAGCTCCTGCGCGTGCTGGCCCGATCGGCCACGGGGCAGGAGATGTCGGTCTACACCTCGCTGTCCACCGGGCCGCGCCGGCCGGGCGACCCGGACGGGCCGGAGGACTACCACGTGGTGCTGCTCGACAACGGCCGCTCGGCGGTGCTCGGCACCGCCTTCGAGGACATGCTGCGCTGCATCCGCTGCGGGGCCTGCATGAACCACTGCCCCGTCTACCAGGCGGTGGGCGGGCACGCCTACGGCTGGATCTACCCCGGGCCGATCGGCGCCGTGCTGACCCCCGCGCTGGTGGGCGTGGCCGAGGCGGGTCCGCTGCCCAACGCCTCGACCTTCTGCGGGCGCTGCGAGGCGGTCTGCCCCGTGCGCATCCCGCTGCCCAAGCTGATGCGGCACTGGCGGGAGAAGGAGTTCGAGCGCCACCTCCAGCCCGCCACCGTCCGGGGCGGCCTCGGGCTGTGGGGCTTCCTGGCCCGCCGCCCCGCGCTCTACCGCGCCGTGACCCGGCTCGCGGTGGGGGCGCTGGGCCTGCTCGGGCGGGGGAAGGGCCGCTTCCGCGCGCTGCCCTTCGCCCGCGGCTGGACCGACTTCCGCGACATGCCGGCGCCGGAGGGCGGCACCTTCCAGGCCGCCTGGGCGCGCCGCAACCCGCGCGGGCGGATCGTGCGGTGAGCGCCGCGCGCGACGAGGTGCTGGCCACGATCCGCCGCTCGCTGGGCGTGACGGGGGCGGAGCGGCCCCGCGCCCAGGCCGTGGCGAACCGGCTCGCGAGCCCCCCGCGGGGCGTGGTGCCCGAACGCGGCCAGCTTGACGAGGCGGGCCGCGTGGCGCTGTTCGCGGCCATGGCCGAGAAGGCGCACGGCACCGTGGCCGTCGTGGACGCCGAGGCCGACGTGCCCGGCGAGGTCGCGCGCTTCCTGCGCGACAACAACCTGCCCGCGACGTTGCGAATGGGCGCCGACCCGCGGCTCGCGTCGCTTCCCTGGGACCGCACGACCCTGGACGTGTCGCGCGGCGCCTCCGACGGCACCGACCTCAACGCCGTGTCCTTCGCGCTCGGCGCCGTGGCCGAAAGCGGCACGGTGGCGCTCGTGTCGGGGCCCGACAACCCGACCTCGCTCAACTTCCTGCCCGACAACCACGTGGCCGTGGTGCGCGCCGCCGACGTGGCGGGCGACCTCGAAACCGTTCTGGCCCGGGTCCGGGCCGAGGCGGATGACGCGGGGATGCCGCGCTCGGTCAACCTCGTCACCGGCCCCTCGCGTTCCGGCGACATCGAGCAGACACTTATCCTGGGTGCGCACGGGCCGCGGCGGCTGCACGTGGTCGTGGTCCGGACCTGAGGCGCTGCCACCGAAAGCCGCGCTCGCGCATTGTCGCCTGGGAACGCGGGGCTTTGCGACGGCGCGGCCGGACGACCCGCTGCGGAGGGACATGGGAATGGGGGCACGTCTCGGTTTGCTGGCGGCAGCGGCGCTGTTCGGCGCGGCGGGAGGCCCCGCCCTGGCCTGCCAGGGTCAGAAGACCCTGTTCAGCGACCAGTTCAAGCAGGTCGACGCGAGCTGGGGGCTCGACCAGCCCGACGTCGCGGTGGAGGAAGGCAAGGTCAAGGTGAAGGCCCAGCCGGACGTGTCCAACCTGCTCATCTACAAGGGGATCGTCTTCACCGACGCGGACTTCTGCATCACGGTGCGAATGCCAAGCACGGTGGCCAACTCCGACAGCACGATGGCCGGGCCGATCTTCTGGGCTCAGGACTATGACAACTATTACATGTTCATGGTCACGCCGAGCGGCTACGCGGAGATCACCCGCAAGCTGAAGGGAAAGTGGCTCGACGTCATTCCCTGGCGGCAGAGCAACGACATCCGGCGCGAGCCGGGCAAGAACAACGTCCTGGAGATCCAGACCCACGGCGACACCATCACGACCCTGATCAACGGGGCCCGCTTCGAGGAGGTCCGGGGTCAGGTTCCCGACGGCGGCGGCCAGGTGGGGATGCGGGCGCAGTCCGAGAAGGACCAAGTCGACACCTGGAAGTTCAGCGACCTCAGGGTCACCGACCTTCCGGCCGCCTCGCCCGCCCCGGCGGCGGCCTCCACCGCCGCGCCCGTGACCCCCGACGCCAGGCCCGCCGCGCCGGGCGGCGGTTCCACGCCCAGCCAATAAGACACAGGGTCCTGGTTTAGCGGGTCCGTCACCGAACTGCCTTAATCTTATCCAGCGCGGCCGGTATGACGGGGCCGCGCTGGACGGGAAGCCGCTTTGCGGCCCGTCGCCCCGCGTCGCCCGGCCCGATCGCGGCCCTCCTGGTGGATACGGCTCGGTTCATGACACGTTTCGTTCGTCCCGGCACCCGTTTCGCGACGCTCGCGGCCGCGACCGTCCTGTCCGGACTGCTCGCACCCGTGGGCAGCGGCCGGGCCCAGGACGCGACGCTGCTGTCGCCCTCGCCCACCGCCACGACACCCGCGCCAGCCCCCGCGGTCGTCAACCACTTTGTCCAAACCCCTCCGGCCGCCGCGCCCGCGAGCGGCACGGCGCTGATCCCGCCCCCGGCCGCCCCTGCCGCGCCCGTCATCCCGGGCGCGGCCCCGCCC
>CAXTDZ010000215.1:0-5099 GCA_964243035.1 uncultured Lichenihabitans sp. | reverse complement strand
CGGCGGCCGAGCCCCAGCAGGTCGCGCAGGCGCCCCTGCAGCTCGGCCCCGTAGTGGCGGCGCAGCGCCTCGTCCGCGATGGCGCGCGACAGCTCGTGCAGGCGCCGCTCCAACCCGGCGCGGCGCTCGGGCGTGTCCAGCGCCGCGCCCTCGGTTTCGCGCCGCCACAGCACGTCCACGAGCGGCCTGGTGTCCTCCAGCGCGCGCGTGACGGCCTCGGCCCCTCGCGCGCGCAGGAGGTCGTCCGGGTCCTGCCCGTCGGGCAGGAAGGCGAAGCGCAGCGAGCGGCCGGGGCCGATCAAGGGAAGCGCGGTGTCGACCGCCTTGAAGGCCGCGCGCAGCCCCGCCGCGTCGCCGTCGAAGCAGAGCACCGGCTCGGGCGCCATGCGCCACAGCAGCCCGAGGTGGTCGGGGGTGAGCGCGGTGCCCAGCGCCGCCACCGCGTGGGGGAGGCCCGCGCGCCACAGCGCGATCACGTCCACGTAGCCCTCCACCGCGATCACGGCCTCGCGGTCGGCCGCGGGCTTGCGGGCGCGGTGGTGGTTGTAGAGCACCGCGCCCTTGTGGAAGAGCGGCGTTTCGGGGGAGTTCAGGTACTTGGCGGGCGCGTCGGCGTCGAGCGCCCGGCCCCCGAAGGCGATCGGCCGGCCGCCGCGGTCGTGGATGGGGAACATCACCCGGTGGCGGAACTTGTCGTAGGGGACCGCGATCCCTTCGCCGTGGTTGAGCAGCCCCGCCTCGCCCATCACGGCGGCGCTCACCCCCCGGCCCGCCAGGTGGTCGCGCAGCGCGAACCGCTCGCGGGGCGCGTAGCCCAGCTGGAACTCGGCTACGGCGTCCGCCCCCAGGCCGCGGCCCGCGAGGTAGGCGCGGGCCGCGGCCCCCTCGGGCGCCCTGAGGCGTCCCTGGAAGAACTCGGCCGCCCACGCGCAGGCCTCCACCAGCCCCGCGCGCTGTTCCTCCCTGCGGGCATCCTCGGCGGTGCGGCGCGGCACCTCCAACCCCGCCTCCGCCGCGAGCCGCTCGACGGCCTCGGGGAAGCTCACGCCCTCCGTCACCATCACGAAGTCGAAGATGTTGCCGTTGCGCCCGGAGGAGAAGTCGAACCACGCCATCTTCTGGTCGTTGACGAAGAAGGAGGGGGTCTTCTCGGCGTTGAAGGGCGACAAGCCCCGCCACTCCCGCCCCGCCTTCTTGAGCTTCACCCGCCGCCCGACGACCTGGCTCACCGGCAGCCGGGCGCGGATCTCATCCAGGAAGGTGGGGGTGAAGCGCATGGCTCCAGCCTACCAGGACCCCGCCGCCGGCGCACCTGGTCCGCGCCCGACCCGCGCGGGCGTACAACCGCGGTTCAACTAAAATTAAGCGAGCTGGTAGAGCCTAGCGCTTCATTGCGACCAGGGCCTTTCCCATGAAGTCGACGCTGTTCGCCTCGGCCTTCCTTCTTCTCCTGTCGGCCGCGGGCGTCCTCGCGGGCGAGGCCGCCTCCGACAGCCTGAAGCAGCTCTACCGGCGCCCGGACGCGGTTCCGTTCCCCGCGAACGCGGCCTACTCGCCCCAGATGGCGACGCTCGGCAAGATGCTGTTCTTCGATCCCCGCCTGAGCGGCGCCCAGAACCTCGCCTGCGCGAGCTGCCACAACCCGTCCTTCGGCTTCGAGGTGCCGGTGCCCGGCGCGATCGGCTCGGCCAACACGCCGCTCCCCCGCAAGGCCAACTCGATCCTCGACGCCGCCTGGTCCACGTCCCTGTTCTGGGACGGCCGCGCCAAGTCGCTGGAGGACCAGGCGGTCGGGCCGATCACCACCCCCGCCGAGATGAACGGCAAGTTCCCCGCCATCGTGGGCCGCCTCAAGGACGTGCCCGAATACGCGGCCTGGTTCGACCGGCTGTTCCCCGGCTCGGGCGTGACCAAGGAGAACCTGCTCACCGCCATCGCCACCTACGAGCGCACGGTGGTGGCGGGCGAGGCCCCGTTCGACCGCTGGGTGGACGGCGACGAAACGGCGCTGAGCGCCTCGGCGCAGCGCGGCTTCGGCCTGTTCAACGGCAAGGCGGGGTGCAGCGGCTGCCACACGGGCTGGACCTTCACGGACAACCAGTTCCACGACATCGGCCTGCCCGACGACGACATCGGCCGCGGCAAGTACGAGCCCGGCAACATCAAGGCGCAGCACGCCTTCAAGACGCCGGGCCTGCGCAACCTGATCTACCGCGCGCCCTTCGGCCACCACGGGCAGTTCTCCGACCTTGAGTCGATCGTGAGCTTCTACGAGTCGGGCGGCGTCGACCGGCCGTCCCGGTCCGACCTCATCAAGCCGTTCGACCTGTCCGACGAGGAAACGCAGGACCTCCTGGCCTTCCTGCGCTCGCTCACGGCCGAGAAGACCGAAACGGCCCTTCCCAACCTGCCGAACTGAGGGGAAGCGCGCCCCATGTCCATCCGCACCAAGATCCTGGTTCCGCTCCTGGGCTGCCTGCTGCTCGGCGCCCTGGTGTCGGGCTTCATCGGCCTGGGCAGCCTGGCGGGGCTCGGCCGCCTGGCGGCGCTGTCCGACGCGGCGGTGGCGGCCGCCGACGCGAGCCGCACGGCCCGCGACGGTTTCGACCGGGCCGACGCGCTGCTGGCCCGGGTCGTGGCCATGACGGACCTGATCGGCCCCGACGCGATCGAGCCGCAGTTCAAGGGGGAGGCCGACAGCACCGCGGCCGCCCTGGCGGCCCTCAAGGCCACGGCGCTGACCCCCGCCATGGGCGGGATCGCCCAGGGCGCGGTCGACCACTTCGCGGGTTGGCGCGCCGACGCCGAGGTGCTGCTCGGCATCACCCGGACCGGCAGGGTCGCGACCGCCGACGTCATGCGCCGCAACGGCGAGGGCATCCGCGCCCTGCTCGACCAGGCCGTGACGCGGGCCGGGCAGGACGCGCGGGCCCGCATCGGCACCGAGGCCGCCGCCCTGGGCGCCGAGTTCCGCACCGTGTTCGCGGTCTCGGCCGGCCTGGCCCTGCTCGCGGTGGCGGGGTCGTTCCTGCTCGCGCGCAACCTGTCGACCCCGCTCCGCGCGCTGGTGGGGAGCGCGCAGCGCCTCGCGGGGGGCGACGTTTCGGTCCGCATCGTGGCGCTCGACCGCGCCGACGAGGTCGGCGCCATCGCGCGCGCGATCGACGTGTTCCGCGCCAACGTGACCGCCCAGGCCGAGGCCGAGGCCGAGGCCGCGCACCAGCGCCGGGTGGGCGCCGAGGAGAAGCGCGGCCACGACCTCGCCCGGAGCGAGGCCGCGCGGGACCAGGGCGCCGTGATGGAGGCGATCGCGACCGCGCTGAAGGCGCTCGCGCGGGGCGACCTGACGCGCGAGCTGTCGGGCTTCCCGGGGGCCTACCGGCAGCTCGAAGCCGACTTCAACACGGCCATCGCCCAGCTGCGCGGCGCGATGGGCGAGGTGGCGGGCAACACCCGGGTGATCCGCGCCGGCACCCGCGACCTGTCGGTCGCGGCCGACGACCTGTCGAGCAAGACCGAGCAGCAGGCCGCCGGCCTGGAACGGGCCGCGGCCTCCCTCGACGGCATCGCGCGCACCGTCCGCGACACCGCCAACGGCGCCAAGCACGCCCGCGACGTCGTGGGCGTCGCCAAGGCGGAAGCCGAGCGGACCGGGTCGGTGGTGCGCGACGCCGTGGACGCGATGGCGGCCATCGAGGGCTCGTCCCGGCAGATCGGCCAGATCATCGGCGTCATCGACGAGATCGCCTTCCAGACCAACCTGCTGGCGCTCAACGCCGGCGTCGAGGCCGCGCGCGCCGGCGATGCGGGCCGCGGCTTCGCGGTGGTGGCCTCCGAGGTGCGCGGGCTGGCCCAGCGCTCGGCCGAGGCCGCCAAGGAGATCAAGGCGCTGATCTCCGAATCCAACCGGCAGGTCGGCTCGGGGGTGGGGCTCGTGCGGCAGACCGGCGGCGCGCTCGCGACCATCCTGGCGCAGGTGGCCGAGATCAGCGGCATCGTGACCGCCATCTCCACCGCCGCGAGCAGCCAGGCCGCGGGCCTCGACGAGGTGAACCTGGCCGTGGCCGACATGGGCCGGATCACGCAAACCAACGCGGGCCTCGTGGACCGCTCGGCCGAGGCCAGCCACGACCTGGCTACCGAGGCCGACAAGCTGGACGGCCTGGTGGCGCGCTTCACCGTGGCGCACCAGCCCGGCGCGGAGGCCCGCGCCCCGGCCGGGCGCGGATTCGGCCGCCCGGCGGCCCGGGCCGCCTGACCGGGGAGCCGGTCCCCGGCGATCAGGCGTGGCCAAAGCCGCGCAAAGCTGCTTAGACCCCCGCTTCCCGAAGGAACCGGATCGCGGTTGACCCGCGTCCGGGAGCCCGGCGGGACGCGAAGCCGCGCCGGACGCGCGAGACGACCGCCCGCGCCCGGGCGGGACGGGGAAAGCGCGGGACGCCCATGACGAGCCCCACCACCGCGGCCGACCGCCCGGCCCCCGCGGACGGCCCCGGCCGCGCACCCCTCCAGGCCGAGCCGGGCGGCGCGCGCTGGGCCCTGGGCGCGAGCCTCGTGCTGATCGCCTGCAACCTGCGCGTCCTGTTCTCCAGCCTGGCGGCCGTGCTGCCCGAGGCGGTGCGGGCCACGGGGATGACGCCCGCCACGGCCAGCCTGCTCACCACGCTGCCGGTGCTGTGCATGGGGGTGTTCGCGCCCCTGGCCCCGCGCGCCGCCGCGCGGCTCGGGGCGGAGCGGACGCTGCTGGCCGTGCTCGGCACCCTGACGCTCGGCACGGCGCTGCGCGCCACGGGCGGCGTGGCGGGCCTGCTCGCGGGCGCGGCGCTGGCGGGCGCGGCCATCGCGGTCGGCAACGTGCTGCTGCCGGGCCTGGTCAAGCGCGACTTCCCCGACCGGGTGGCGCTGATGACGGGGCTGTTCACCACCGCGCTGAGCGGGGGCGCGGCCCTGGCCGCCGCCGCGACCGTGCCGCTGGAGGCGCGGCTCGGGGGCTCCTGGGCGCTCGCCCTGGGCTCCTGGGCGCTGCCCGGGGCCGCGGTGTTCGCGCTGTGGGCCCCGCGGGCGCGGCGCGGCGCCCCCCGGCCCGCGCCGGCCGCCGC
>CAXTDZ010000214.1:0-5144 GCA_964243035.1 uncultured Lichenihabitans sp. | reverse complement strand
CGACCTCGCGGCCCTGCGGCGCGCGGTGGCGAGCCTCGCGGCCGACCTTTACGCGGCCGGCGGCGCGGCCGAGCGGGCGCCCGAACCCGCCGGGGCCCCGCTCAGCCGCGAAACGGAAACAGCCCCGCCGCCTCCCACGGCCCGTTCCGGTAGTGCCACAGGCTGAGGCCCGTGACCGTGCCCTCCAGGCGCGGCAGCTCGGCGGACAGGGTGGCGGCCAGCGCCCGCGCGACCGCGGGATCGACCTTGTTCTGCACGGTGACGTGCGGCCGGAACGTTTGGCGGTCCTGCGCCGTGAGGTCGCGGCCCCAATCCCTGGCCAGCCGGTTGCGGAGCCGGACGAGCGCCTCCGCCCCGATCTCCACCGCCACGCCGCGGCCCAGGAACCGCACGGCCCCCGTCGCGAAGGGGATCGGGGGTTCCGCGTCCGCGAGCCCCCGCACCGCGCCGACCAGCTCCGGGTAGCGGTCGCCCGGAAGGTGGTGGAACAGCGTCAGGTGGGCCGGGACCCGGTTGAGCGCGGGCGGGAAGTGGCGGTCGCGCAGGGTCTGGAACGCCGCCGCGGCGCGGGAGTCGAAGGCGGCGGTGAGGATCAGGGGGGCTGGGTCTGTCATGCGGGCCCCGCCGTGCTACCCGTCCGAGCCTCGGCCGGCAACCGTGCCGGCCCCGCGGGAGACCCGATCGCGCGATGCCCGAGCCAGCCGCCCTCGAACCGTCCTGGACACGGCGGGGCACGCCCGCCTACCGGCGCATCAACGCGGCGCTGTTCCTGGCGGGGCTCGCGACCTTCTCGCTGCTCTACTGCGTGCAGCCGCTGCTGCCGGTGCTGGCGGACGCCTTCGGGGTCGAGGCCGCGCAAAGCTCGCTCGCGGTGTCGCTCGCGACCGGCTTCCTGGCCGTGTCCATCCTGGCCGCGGGCGGGGTGTCGGACCGGATCGGCCGCCGGCCCGTGATGGCCGCGTCCCTGGTCGGGGCCGCGGCGCTGAACCTCCTGGTGGCCTTCGCGCCGAGCTGGCCGGTGCTGCTGCTCGGCCGCGCGCTGGAGGGCGCCGCGCTGGGCGGCGCGCCCGCCGTCGCCATGGCCTACCTCGCCGAGGAGATCCACCCGCGCGGCCTCGGGCTCGCGATGGGGCTTTACGTGGGCGGCACGGCCATCGGCGGCATGACGGGGCGGATCGTCGCGGGCCTGGTGGCCGGGCCGTTCGGCTGGCGGGCGGCGCTGGGCGCCGTCGGCCTGCTCGGGCTGCTGGCCGCCGCGGGCTTCGCGCTGCTGCTGCCCGCCTCGCGCAACTTCGCGCCCGGGCCCCGCCTGGCCCTCGGAGCGCACGGCGCCGCGCTCGCCCGCCATTTCGGCCGGCCGGGCCTGCCGCTCCTGTTCGCGTCCGGCGCGCTGGTGATGGGCAGCTTCGTGACGCTCTACAACTACGTGGGGTTCCGTCTCCAGGCCCCGCCCTACGGGCTGAACCAGGCGGAGCTGGGGGCCATCTTCACCCTCTACGCGACCGGCACGCTGGCCTCCGCGGCAGCGGGCGCCGCGGTCGACCGGGTGGGCCGGGCGCCGGTGCTGGCCGCCGCCGTGGCGCTGCTCGCCGCGGGCGTGCTGGTCACGCTTCTCAAGCCCCTCGCGGCCGTGATCGCCGGCATCGCGCTGTTCACGCTGGGGTTCTTCGCCGGCCACGCGGTCGCGAGCGGCTGGGTGGGGCGGCTCGCGGGCGCCTCGAAGGGGCAGGCGGCCTCGCTCTACCTCCTGTCCTACTACCTGGGGTCGAGCCTGCTCGGCTCGTTGGGCGGCCTGTTCTGGACGGGCGGCGGATGGCCGGCGGTGGCGGGCTACATCGGCGTGCTGCTCGCCGTCGAGGCCGCGGTGACGGTCGGGCTGTGGCGGGTCGGCGACGCGCCGCCCGCGCCCGGTTCCGGCCCGCTCCTTTGACGCGGGCCGCGTCAGGCGCCCGCGGCCGCGCCGACCTGGTCGAGCCGCGCCCCGATGGTCAGCCCGCCGCCGCCGACATCGAGACCGCGGGCCCGGCGCCGGTCCCAATAGGCCCTGTCCGATCCCTCGGTCGCGGGCCCGGCGATCAGAGCATCAGGCCCGCGACTCCTCGCCGCCGAAGGCGACGCTTGTTCACGGACCTGCCGGACTGATCGCCGGGCGTCACCAGCCCTCCCTGGCGACGTCGCGCGCGAAATAGGTGAGGATCAGGTCCGCCCCGGCCCGCTTGAAGGCGCCCAGCGTCTCGCGGACGATCCTGCGCTCGTCCACGGCCCCGTGCTGGGCCGCGAACTTGATCATCGAGTACTCGCCGCTGACCTGGTAGACCGCGAGCGGCAGCAGCGTCCGCTCGCGCAGCCGCGCCAGCACGTCGAGGTAGGCGAGCCCCGGCTTGACCATGAGCATGTCGGCGCCCTCGCCCTCGTCGAGCAGGGATTCGCGCAGGGCCTCGCGGCCGTTCAGCGGGTCCATCTGGTAGGCGTTGCGGTCGCCCGTCGGCGTCGACCCGGCGGCCTCGCGGAACGGGCCGTAGAACCCGGACGCGAACTTCGTCGAATAGGCCATGATGGGCGTCTCGACGTGGCCCGCCCGGTCCAGCGCCTCCCGCATGGCCGCGACCTGGCCGTCCATCATGGCCGACGGGGCCACGACGTCCGCCCCGGCCTGCGCGGCCACCACGGCCTGCCGGCCGAGGTTCTCGATGGTGAGGTCGTTGTGGACGTGGCCGTCCAGGAGCACGCCGCAGTGGCTGTGGTCCGTGTACTCGCAGAAGCAGCAGTCGCACATGACGACCATGTCCGGGCAGGCCTGCTTGACGGCCCTGACCATGCGCGCCATCAGCCCGTCCGGCCGCAGCGAGTCGCTGCCCACCGCGTCCTTGTGCTCGTCGACCGGGATGCCGAACAGCATGACGGCCCTGACGCCGTCGCGCGCGAGCGCGGTCACCTCCGCCGCCAGGTGGCGCTCCGGCACCCGGTACACGCCGGGCATCGAGGGGATCGGGAAGGGGTCGTTCAGGCCTTCGCCGACGAACAGCGGGTAGACGAGGTCGCGCGGGCCGACCGCGTGCTCGCGGAACAGGTCGCGCAGGTGCGGGGTGCGGCGCAGCCGCCGCGGACGCACCGTCGGGAAGGATGTCGGCACGGGCGTTGAGCTCCTCTGGCAGGGCCGCGGCACGACCCCTGACGTATGTGCCGCGAACCCCCGGTCAACCCGGCACGCCGACCCGCGGCCTCAGCTGTCCGTTTTGCCGCCCTGGGCCGCGAGCGTCAGGTACTGGCGCGTCACCGTCTCGATCAGGGCGTCGACGGCCTGCGCGGCCTGTTCCTCTTCCGCGACGCTGGTCTTGAAGATGATGGCGTGGTCGGCGTGCCCCGCGGCTTCCGCGATGACGATCAGGGAGCGGTAGGCCGCGATCTGGTCGTACTGGAAGGCGTAGCCCGCGTAGAGGTTCTTCAGCGTCTCGTCCGAGGCCGTGGCGTGGACGGCCGCCCCGAGCGACCCCGCGATGGTGGTGGCGGTCTCCTTCAGGCCCGACGCGCTGGCCCCCACGCTCTTCAGGGCGTCGTCGATCCGGGCGATCTGCTCGCGGGTCGTCTGCACGTGGCTTTGCAGCACGGCCCGATACTCCGCGTAGCGCTCCAGGCCCTTGAGCTGCGCCTCCATCTGCTGAAGACCCTGCTGTTCAAGGGCGTGCGTGTTCTGCAGCGCGGTCGTGTAAAGGGACGCGATGTCGGCCATGGTCGTGCTCCTCGTCGGGTGCGCCGCCGGGCGGCGGCGCCCTCCCAACAGCGAGCCGCGGCCATTGTTCGCCGCGGGGCGGACCCACGACGCTGTGTCGCGGCCCTCGCCCGCGGCCTTAGCCGCCGATGTCCCCGGCGGCGCGGCGCTTGTGGGCCAGCAGCGCCATCAGGCGGCGGTCGCGCCACCTTTGGCGCTCGGCCAGCGTGTCGGCCGAGAGCCGCGCGCGCCGCTCCGCTTCCACCTGGTCCATCACGGCGCCGGTCCAGTCGACGCGCCGCTGCACGGAGGGGAAGATCGTCTCGTACATGCCCTGGTAGCGCGTCGCGTAGTCGCGGACGCCGCCCGGCGCGTTGAGGTCGATCGTTTCGAACGGGCCCATGAAGGACCAGCGCAGCGCCAGCCCGTCGCGCAGGCCGGTGTCGACGTCCTCCACCCCCGCGACCCCGTCCGCCACCAGCCGGAAAGCCTCTTCGAGCAGGGCGCCCTGCATGCGGTTCATGATGAAGCCGTCGATCTCGCGCTTCATCACGAGCGGCGCCTGCCCGCAGGCGCGCAGGAAGGCGGCCGCTCCCTCCACCGTCTCGGGCGCGGTCCAGGGCGAGGGGCACACCTCCACGGCCGGCACCAGGTAGGGCGGGTTGATGGGGTGGCACACGAGGCAGCGCGCCCGGCCCGGGACCGCTTCCAGGAAGCTCGACGGCAGCAGGGCCGAGGTGGAGCTGGCCAGGATGGCGCCGGGCGGCGCGTGCCGGTCGAGGTCGGCGAACACGGCCCGCTTCACCTCGACCTTCTCGGGCGTGTTCTCCTGCACGTAGCCCACGCCGTCGAGCGCCTCGGCCAGGTCGCCCGTGGTCGTCAGGCGGGCCCGCACGGCGCCGGGAGCGCCGCCCCCGAGCAGGTCGTTGGCGGCGAGGTCGGGCAGCACCGTGTCCACGTAGGCCAGGGCCGCGGGCAGCGCCGCGGGGTCGGCGTCCCACAGGCTGACGTCGTGCCCGGCCCGCGCGAAGCTGATGGCCCAGGCGCGGCCCACCAGGCCCGCGCCGATGATGGCGGTCTTCATGCTGGTCCCTCCCGTGATGCGCCACCGCGGCGCGGTGGCCCGCGTCAACGCGCGGAGACGGCTTTCCGAACCGGGACGGCCGCGCTCAGGCGGACAGCAGCTTGAGCCCCTGGCGGATCAGCGCCGCGGTGGTCGCCTCCGGGCCCAGCGCGGCCGCGGCCCGGCCCACGGCGGTGGCCGCGTTGGGGCGGCCGTAGCCCAGGTTGACCAGCGCCGCCACCGCGTCCTCGGCCACCGTGGGCAGCGCGTCGGCCCCCGCGGGCGCGGGGAGGTCGGCGTCGGGCGCGTCGGGGCCCTTGTCCTTGAGCTCGGCCGCGAGCCGCGCCGCGAGCCGCTGCCCCACGCCGGGCG
>CAXTDZ010000213.1:0-5180 GCA_964243035.1 uncultured Lichenihabitans sp. | reverse complement strand
GCCGGCGAGAGCCCGTCGATCTGGTCGACGTCGGGCTTCTGCATCATCTCCAGGAACTGCCGCGCGTAGGCCGACAGCGACTCGACGTAGCGGCGCTGGCCCTCAGCGTAGATCGTGTCGAAGGCGAGCGACGACTTGCCCGACCCCGAGAGCCCCGTGAACACGACCAGCTTGTCGCGCGGGATCGTCAGGTCGACGTTCTTGAGGTTGTGCTCGCGGGCGCCGCGGATCGTGATGGTGCGGCCGCCGAACGCGGCCGAAACGGGCGCGGCTGCGGCTTCGGTCTGTTTGGGTCGGCGTGGCATGCGCTTCAAGAAGGTCCGGCCTGACGTGAGGGAACGCGGCCGGCTGCGCGACTCTGGCCCGCGTCAACCCCGTAGCAAGCCCGCGCGCGCAAGGGAACGGAAAACGAACGTTCCCGCGCTCAAGCCTGTTGACGCCCTCTCTTCAGGGTGGCCGGGCGGCTTGCGCGTGGCCCGCCGCGGGCGCAGACTGGGCGGACGTGGACGGCTCGCGCGTGTCGGCGGCGTCGGGGAGTTTCGGGCATGGCGGGCAGCGTCAACAAGGTCATCCTCATCGGCAACCTGGGCCGCGACCCGCAGGTGCGGCGCATGAACTCGGGCGAGGCCGTGGTCAACTTCAGCGTGGCCACCACCGAGAACTGGCGCGACAAGTCCTCCGGCGAGCGCAAGGAGCGGACCGAGTGGCACAACGTGGTGATCTTCAACGAGAACCTCGCCAAGATCGCCGAGCAGTACCTGAAGAAGGGCTCCAAGGTCTATGTCGAGGGGCAGCTCCAGAGCCGCAAGTACACCGACAAGGACGGCGCGGAGAAGTACACCACCGAGATCGTGCTCCAGCGCTACCGCGGCGAACTGACCCTCATGGACAGCCGCTCGGGCGGGGGCGACTACGGCGGTCGTGACGAGGGCGGCGGCTCCTTCGAGCGCTCGTCGGGCAGCGCGAGCTTCGGCCGCTCGTCGCCGATGGAGGACCGACCGGCGGGCCGGGGCGGCTCCGTGTCGCAGGACATCGACGACGACATCCCGTTCTGAGCCGTGTCCGTCAAAAGTGAGCGCCGCCCCGTGATGCGAGCTGCCGCCGGGTCGCGCGGCGCCGTCCGACGCCCGGATCCCGCGTGAGCGTCGTCCGCTCTCGCCGCGCCGAGCCCGGTCCGGTGGCGCCGGTCTCCCGGATCGCCCTGGCGGCGGCCGTGACGGGCAACACGCTCGAAGTCTACGACTTCACCGTCTACACCTTCTTCGCCATTTTCATCGGCCGGACCTTCTTCCCGGCCGGGACCGCGTCGGCGAGCCTGCTCCTGTCAGTGGCGACGTTCGGGGTCGGCTTCCTCACGAGGCCGATCGGCGCCCTGGTGCTGGGCGCCTACGCGGACCGGGCGGGGCGGCGGCCTGCGCTTCTCCTCACGGTCGCCCTGATGGGGGTCGGCATGGCGCTGCTGGCGCTCACGCCCTCCTACCGCGCGATCGGCGTGGCGGCCCCCATCCTCGTTGTCCTGTCCCGGTTGATCCAGGGTTTCGCGCTCGGGGGCGAGATCGGGGCTGCCAGCGCCTACCTCGTGGAGGCCGCGGCCGCCGACCGGCGGGGGCTCTACGGCGGGTGGCAGATCGCGAGCCAGGGAGCCGCCACCCTGATCGCCGGGCTGGCGAGCCTCGCCCTGTCGCTCGCCCTGCCGGCCGAAGCGGTTGAGGCCTGGGGTTGGCGCGTCGCGGTCGCGGTCGGGCTGGCGGTGGTGCCGGTCGGCCTCGCCATGCGGCGCCACATGCCGGAAACCCTCGCCCCGCGTGCCGCGGAGCCCCTGCGGGCCGCGTTCGCCACGGTGGTGACGCGGCACCGGCGCGTGTTCGTGCTGGGGCTGCTGACCGTGCTGCCCGCCACCGTGTCCATCTACGTGCTGAACTACATGACCACCTACGCGATCGCCACCTTGCACCTGCCCGCCTCGGTGGCGCTCAAGGCCCCGCTGGTGAACGGCGCCTGCACGGCGGTGGGCGCCCTCGCGGGCGGGTGGCTGTCGGACCGGTTCGGCCGCAAGCCGGTGCTGGTCGCACCCCGGGTCGCGCTGGTCCTGCTGACCTACCCGATGTTCATCCTGCTCAACGCGGAGCCCGGCGTCCTCACCCTGCTGCTCGCCACGGGCGTGCTCTCCCTGCTGAACGGCCCGAGTTCGGCCGTGGGCGCGGTGATCCTGCCCGAAAGCCTGCCCCCGGCGGTCCGCGGCGCGGGCTTCGCGCTGATCTACGCGCTCGGTGTCACGCTGTTCGGCAGCACGACGCAGGTCGCGGTGACCTGGCTGATCCGCGTCACCGGCGACACGCTCGCGCCCGCGGGCTACATGATCGTGTCCTGCGTCGTCGGCGTGATCGGGATGCTCATGCTGCCCGAGACGCACAAGGGCGACAAGCTGCGCCACCCGTGACGGGTGGCCCCGTCAGGCCGCGAGGTCGTCGCCGTGCAGGAACAGCGGCAGGGCGTGGTCGCCGGCCTGCTTGGCGCCCGGCTCGGGCTGGGTCACGAACCGCAGCGCCGCCGCCACCGCCGAAATGCCGATCTCGCGATACAGGCGCAGCTGCAGGTCCCGCGCGTCCTCGGTCTTGGCCGGGGCGGGTTGCTGGGGGGCTTGCTGATCCATCGGTGACGCTCTCGACAACTGGACCGCGTCGCGGTCGCGCGATGGGTCAAGCTTCGGGCGTCGAGTTGAACAAAGCGCTAAGCTCAACCTTGCGCCGCCCGTGCCAGGGCGGGGCATCGGTCGACCTACGGCGACGCCCACTGGCAGATGCGGTAGCCGTCCCGGCGCGTCCGAAGGTCCACGTGCATGTGGTGCAGGTGGTAGCTGTCGGACCCGGGCCCGAGCACGGTGGTGAAGCGCGCGCAGGCGGTCTGCCGCACCTCGGTCAGCAGGATCGATGCCGGCCCCGGGTCGTCCACCGCGACCGTGCCGCCGTCCGCGGTTTCGAAGCCGCCCACGTCAACCGCGTTGCCGGTTGCGTGCTCGCTGAGCTTGGCGCCGGCCAGGCCGTCGCGGGGACGGCACGCGTAGCCTGAGGTGCCCGACAGCGCCCGCAGGCTCCGCCCCGCGGCGGCGAAGGCGGGCGCGAGGTCGTCGCGGACCCAGTCCGCCAGCGCGGCCGCGACCGGGCAGGCCACCTCGGCGGGCGGTCGCAGGTCGACGCGCCCGCCCGAGGGGAGCAGGACGGCCGACAGCTCGACGGGGGCCGCCATGCCGCATCCGGCCGGCCCCGTCACGGCCGGGACGGGTCGCGCCACGACGTGGCCGCCGGCCAGGAGGGCGGCGCAGGCTTGCTGCCCCGCGGCGTCGGCCGGAGCGGGTTCGGGCGGGGGGGATTGCGGCGACGGTCCCGACGCCTCGGGAGGCGGTGCCGGCAGGTCCCGCGGACGAACCGGGGGGAGCGGGGGCGGCGGTCGTGCCGCGAGGAGGTCGCGCGGCCGCTCGGGCGGCAGCGGTGGGCCGGGAAGCGGGGCCGCGGGGCAGGCGCCGGCCACCACGGCCAGGACCGCGGCCCCGAGGCCGGACCGGCGGACCGCCCCAATCATGCACGGCTCCGCGTGCGCGTCGGTGCCCCGGCTGCGGCCAGCAGGGCCGCCTCGGTCAGGACGTGGTGGCCCGGATCCAGCGCGGACACGAGCCGGTGGTCGACCGCGACCCCGGCCGTGCGGAGCGCCCCGACGTAGGCGGCCTGGCACGCCCCCGACACCACCGTGTCCTCCGGGTCGGTGAGCACGATGAGGCACCCGGGAGGGTGGCGCGCCACCTCGGGCACGAGGTCGATCGGGTCCACGAAATCCGTGAAACCCGTGATGTCGGTGTCCCAGCCTTGCTCCCGGTTGCGCTGCCGCACCGACACGTTGCCGGAGGCGATCACCGCGCAGCCGACGTCCGACCGACGCCCCAGCAGCGCCGCGACCAAGTGGCCGCCGCCCGAGAAGCCGCACAGGTCGACCGTGCCCCAGCCGAAGGCGGTGCCCAGGGCCGTGATGGCGGCGTCCACCAGCGCGACCTCCCGCGGGCGCCGACGCTGCTGGTGGTCGCCGGACGACCCGTAGACGCCGGGGCGCGCCAGCAGGATGGTCGTGCGGCCGGTGGCCCGGGCGACCTGCTCGGCCCGGAGCTGCATCCCGTGGGGCGACAGCGTGAGATAACTGTCGAAGGCCGACCACCGGCCGCCCTGCCTTTGCGAGCAGTCGCCACCGAGGAAGACGAGCGGCGCCAGGCCGCCGTCGGGCGCGTCGCTGCCGTAGAAGTGCAGCTCTTCCCCGGCGCCGTCCACGACCACCCGGACCCGGCCCGCCTCGTCGCCCGGCTCGGCACCGGCCGCTCGGCCGCAAAGCAGGTCGTGTTCGGAGAAGCGGACGGTCGACAGGTCCGACAATTGCGGGCATCTAACCATCGCGATCCATCCCGTGCCCCGACGCGGCCGTGCCCGGACTGTTCCACCGGTCCGACGGCCGCGCAACAGCCCGGCCGCGGTTCGCGAAACGCGCATGGGGTGAGGAGGAGGGCGGTTCCGCATGCGGCTCGCGGGAGTGCTGTTCGACAAGGATGGGACGCTGGTGGACTTCGACCGGACCTGGGGCGCCGCGGCCTATCCGGTGATGCGCGCGATGAGCCGGGGCGACGCGGACGCCCTGCGCCGCCTCGCGGAGGCGATGCACTACGAGGTCGACGGGCGCCGCTTCCGGCCCACCTCGCCGCTTCTCGGCGGCTCGCCCGCCGAGATCCTGGCGGCCTGGGGCGGTGCGCTGGGCCGGGCCGGGGACCGCGTCCTCCTGGCCGAACTGAACGAGCTGTTCGCGGCCGAGACGCTGGCCTGCCTGGCTCCCGTGGGCGATCCGGTCGCGGTTCTCGACGCGTTGCGCGACCTGGGTCTCGCGCTGGGGCTCGCCACCAACGACGGGGAGGCCAGCGCCCGCGCGCAGCTCGCGGCGCTGGGGCTCGACGGCCACATGAGCTTCGTGGCGGGCTACGATTCCGGCCACGGCGGCAAGCCCGAGCCCGGCATGGTGCTGGCCTTCGCGGCCGCGGTCGGGGTGGAGCCGTCCCGCGTGGCGCTGGTGGGCGACACCACCCACGACCTCCAGGCCGCGCGCGCCGCGGGCGCCGTGGCGGTCGCGGTGCTGAGCGGGCCCGCGCCGCG
>CAXTDZ010000212.1:0-5218 GCA_964243035.1 uncultured Lichenihabitans sp. | reverse complement strand
CGCGGCCCCGTCCCAGGCGCGGCCCGGGCCGGCGAGCCGCGCGGTGCCGCGGCGCAGCCCGGCCGCCGCGCAGCGCTGGTCGCCCTCGCCGTCGCCCCCGAAGACCTGGCCCACTTCGAAGATGCCCACGTCGCCCTGTCCCCGCGCGGCGTTGCGCCGGGCGGCCGCGACCAGGCCGGGCAGCAGGCTCGGCCGCATGTCCGACAGGTCGGCCGCGATCGGGTTGGCGAGGGCGAGCGCCGGGGCGCCGCCGCCGAACAGCTCGGCTTCCGCGTGGGACACGAAGGACCAGGTCACGGCCTCCAGGAGCCCGCTGCCCGCGAGGTGCCGCTTGGCGGCGCGCACGCGCTTCTGCATCAGGGTCAGCACGGGTTCGGGAACGGCGGCCTCGGGGCGCGGCAGCGGCTCGGGCGCGATCCGGTCGAGGCCCGCGATGCGGACCACCTCCTCGACGAGGTCCGCCGCCCCGTGGACGTCGGGCCGCCAGGACGGGACGTGGACCACGACCCGCTCGGCGTCGGCGGCCCCGGCGAGCGCGAAGCCGAGCGCTTCAAGGATGCGCCGCACCTCCGCGGGAGGCAGGTCGAGCCCGGTCAGCCGGCGCACCTCGGCCAGGGGGAAGTCGATGCGGTGGTCGGGCTGCGGGATCTCGCCCGCGACCGCCACCTCGGACGGCTCGCCGCCGCACAGGTCGAGGATCATGCGCGTCGCGAGGTCGAGGCCGGGCAGCGTCAGGGCGGGGTCGACGCCGCGCTCGAACCGGTAGCGCGCGTCCGAGGTGATGCCGAGCCTGCGGCCGGTCCCGGCGAGGTTGGCGGCGTCCCACACCGCGCTCTCGATCAGCACGTCGGTCGTGGCCTCGTCGGAGCCGGACAGCTCGCCGCCGATGACGCCCGCGATGCCCTCGGGGCCCGCGTCGTCGGCCACCACGACCACCGACGGGTCCAGCGCGTAGGTCCGGCCGTTCAGCGCCAGGATCTCCTCGCCGTCGCGGGCCCGCCGGGCCGTGACCGCGCCGTGGACCTTGGCGGCGTCGAAGACGTGCAGCGGGCGACCCCGGTCGAAGGTGACGTAGTTGGTCACGTCGACCAGGGCGTTGATGGGCCGCAGCCCGATCGCCCGCAGCCGGTTCCGGAGCCAGGCCGGCGAGGGCCCGTTCCTGACGCCGCGGATCCTGCGCAGCGCGAAGGCGGGAACCAGGTGGGCGTCCTCCGGCGCGAGCTCGATGCGCGGCGGGGTCGTGCAGGGGAAGCGGCCGGGCACGGGCTCGACGGGCCGGGCGACGAGGCGGCCGAGCCCCGCGGCCGCGAGGTCGCGCGCGATCCCGTGAACGCTGGCGGCGTCGGGCCGGTTGGGGGTCAGGGCGACGTCGATCACGGGATCGTCCAGCCCCGCCCAGGCCGCGTAGGGGGCGCCCACCGGCGCGTCGGCGGGCAGGTCCATGATGAACCCCTCGGGATCGTCGTTGGCCAGCCCCAGCTCGCCCGCGGAACACAGCATGCCGTTCGACGCGACGCCCCGGATCACGCCCGCCGCGATGGTGATTCCGCGGCCGGGGATGAGCGTGCCGACCGGCGCCAGGACGGTGACGAGGCCCGCCCGCGCGTTGGGCCCGCCGCACACGACCTGCAGGGGCTCGCCGGGGCCGGCCGCCACCGTGCAGACGCGCAGCCGGTCGGCGTTGGGATGGGGGACCGCCTCGACGATGCGGGCCACCGTGAAGCGGCCGAGCCGGGCCGCGGGGTCGTCGACCCCCTCCACCTCCAGCCCGATCTCGGTCAGCTTGGCCGTGATCGCGTCGAGCGAGGCGTCGGTGTCGAGGTGGTCCTTGAGCCAGGACAGGGTGAGCTTCATGGGAGGATGCCGGGCATGGTGGATGATGCCGCGTCAGCGCGGCCGGGTGATGAGCTGGACGGCGAGGATCAAGCGATCCTCCTTTGGCAGGGACCGGAGCGCCTCCAGCGCTTGCCGGGATCGCGCGATAAGGTCGACGGCCTCCTGCCGGGAAAACGGCTACCCGGATCGTAGTCGGCGAAGTGGCGTGCCGACTGGAGGTTGAGAAACGTCTCGCCGACCTGCTTCAGCAAGTCGGGCGTCGCACGGTCTTTCACCAGCCGCTCGAACACCTTTCGGGCGGAGCCGTGATCGAGCGAGCGATGAATGGGCGTGACGATCTGCCAGTAGCGAGGCGAGCGAGGCGCCCCGACCGTTTGCCCGACACACTCCGCCGCCAGCGCGTGGAAAAGTGCGTAGTAAGCCGTGCTGACCGCCCGGTTGATCGTGGCCTGCCGCCGTTTTCCCTTTCCGATCTGGAGAATCTGCTCGGCGAGTTCGATCAGGTGATCGGGGTTCACGGGCCGGTCGGCGGGTAATAAAGGTCAGGAAGCTCATCGCCCGCGCGCTTCAGGCTGAAATGGGGAAAGCGGTCCTCTCCCCGATCGAGCAAGGCCTCGTGAAGAAGGCGTAGGAGCCGATGAAAACGATTTGCGTCGAAGGGAGCCGGCACGTCCGCCGCGACCTTTGCGCCGATGAAAAGCGAAGGACCTTCTCCCGCGAAGACGTCGCGGTTCTCGACCGCGACGCCTGCGAAGCCGAGGTCGGACATCGCGGGGCCGAGCACGTCGTTGGCCACCGCTTCGATGTCGCCGTCCGTCAAACCTTTCAGGATTGCCATTCGCGTGCCTCCCGTTCCCTACCCGCTCAGCCCGCCCGCCAGCGTGGGGAAGTCCAGCGGCCGGAAGCCGTAGTGGGCGAGCCAGCGCACGTCGGCCTCGAAAAACTGGCGCAGGTCCGCCATGCCGTATTTCAGCATGGCGATGCGGTCGATGCCCATGCCCCAGGCGAAGCCCTGGTACACGTCCGGGTCGACGCCGCAGGCCTTGAGGACGTTGGGGTGGACCATGCCGCAGCCCAGGATCTCCAGCCAGTCCGAGCCCGTGCCGAAGCGGATGTCGCCGCCCTGGCGCGAGCACTGGATGTCGACCTCCATCGAGGGCTCGGTGAAGGGGAAGAAGGAGGGCCGGAAGCGCATCCGCACCTCGTCCACCTCGAAGAAGGCGCGGCAGAACTCCCCGAGCACCCACTTGAGGTTGGCGAGGGTGGCGGTGCGGTCGACCACCAGGCCCTCGACCTGGTGGAACATGGGCGTGTGGGTCTGGTCCGAGTCGCAGCGGTAGGTGCGGCCCGGGCAGATCACGCGGAAGGGCGGCGCGCCCGCGCGCATGGTGCGCACCTGCACGGGGCTCGTGTGCGTGCGCAGGAGCTTGCGCTCGCCCGCGGCGTCGGGCGCGAAGAAGAAGGTGTCGTGCATCTCCCGCGCGGGATGGCCGGGGGGGAAGTTGAGCGCCGTGAAGTTGTAGAAGTCCGTCTCGATGTCCGGCCCTTCGGCGATCGCGAAACCCATGTCGGCGAAGATGGCGGTCAGCTCGTCCGTGACCTGGCTGATCGGGTGCAGGCGCCCGCGGTTGAGCGGGCCCTCGCGCACCGGCAGCGACACGTCCACGGCCTCGCGCGCGAGCCGGTCGCGGAGCGCGGCCTCGGCCAGCACGGCGCGGCGGCGCGCGAGCGCCTCCGTCACCCGGTCCTTGAGCGCGTTGACCGCCGCGCCCTCGCGCTTGCGCTCCTCGGGCGAGATCCGCCCGAGCCCGGCCAGCAGGGCCGAAACCGAGCCCTTCTTGCCGAGCGCCGCCACGCGCACGGCGTCGAGCGCGGCCTCGGTGGAGGCCGCGGCGATGTCGTCCAGCACGCGCCGCTCGATCTCGTCGTGCGCCGTGGTCACGCGATGTCAGCTCCGATTGGGGCCGGGCGTCGGCCGGGGTTTCGGGGCACCCCGGGGCGGGGGCCCGCGCCGCCGGCGGTTCAGGCCGCCGCGGCGGCCGGGACCGCGGGCAGCGCGCCCTTGGCCTTCTCCACGATGGCCTTGAAGGCCTCGGGCTCGTTGATGGCCAGGTCGGACAGGACCTTGCGGTCGATCTCGATCCCGGCCTTGGCGAGCCCGTCGATGAAGCGGCTGTAGGTCAGGCCGAACTCGCGCACGCCCGCGTTGATGCGCTGGATCCACAGCGCCCGGAACGACCGCTTCCGGTTTTTCCGGTCGCGGTAGGCGTACTGCATCGACTTCTCGACCGCCTGCTTGGCGATCCGGATGGTGTTCTTGCGGCGGCCGTAGAAGCCCTTCGCGGCAGCGAGCGTCTTCTTGTGCTTGGCGTGCGAGGTAACGCCGCGTTTGACACGAGCCATGGGTCAAAACCTTGGGAAACGGAAGAAACGGGAACGGCCGCGGTCAGCCGTTGGGCAGGAAGAACTTGACGACGTTGTCGCCATCGCTCTTGAACAGGATGTCCGTGCCCCGGTGGTTGCGGATCTGCTTGTTGGTCCGCTTGATCATCCCGTGACGCTTGCCGGCCTGCTGGTAGGTCACCTTGCCCGTACCCGTGATCTTGAACCGTTTCTTGGCACCCGACTTGGTCTTCAGCTTGGGCATTTTGCTCTCCAAAAAGTGGGGCGCCCGAACGAGGCGGGCGCCGGGATCGTTCGTTTTGCGGACGAGCGAAGGAACCGCCACGGCAGCCCTGGTGAGCCGGACGGTTCGAAGGCGCGGTTTATAAAGGCAATCCGCCGGATGGCAAGCCCCGGCGCCGGGCGGTCAGTGCACCGCGCCGAGCGTCGCGAGCACGCGGTCGCCGCCCGCGAACTGCGGGTTGGACGGGTCGAACCCCTGCGCCAGCTCGCGGTCGCGCACCAGGCGCGCGGCCTCGGCGAACACGTCCGGGAAGGCCGTGCCGGGTTTGGCCCGGCGCAGCGCGCGGTTGAAGAAGGCGTCGCCGAAATAGGTCCAGGTCGCGCCCGCCTGGCAGCCGAAGGAGGGGTGGGTGGCGTCGGCCGCGGTGATCACCAGCGTGTCCGGGTCGGCGAGCTTGGTGAAGATGCCCGAGAAGCAGGCGGACACCACCAGCACCTTCTGCCGCACGGGGCTGTCGCGCAGCACGGCCGCCAGACCCTCCGGGGCGAGCAGGCCCTCGGTGCGGCCGCCCTTCTCGGCGATGCCCTCGGGCGAGCCGTGCGAGGACAGGATCAGGACCAGGACGTCGCGCTCGGGGTCGAGGCCGCGCTCGGCGGCCCGCACGGCGCGCGCCATCTGCTCGGGACCCGCGCCCAAGCCCCGGCGCGAGTTCCGCAGCACCGTCACGGGCCCGCCGCGGCCGTAGCGGGCCGCGAC
>CAXTDZ010000211.1:0-5262 GCA_964243035.1 uncultured Lichenihabitans sp. | reverse complement strand
GCTCACGGCCGTGGCCGCGACGGGCCGCGCGTAGGCCTCGGCCGGGCGCAACCCGTCCGGGCCGACCCGGGGCAGGTCGCCCGCGGCGGTTCGTTCGATCAGGCGCGGGTCGGGGGCGGGCCGCAGCCGCACCGCGGCGTCCGGCTCCGCGCCGGGCATCGCGGCACCGGGCGTCGCGGGACGCCCCCGGCCCATGCGGATGACCTTGACGCCGTTCTGGACCTCCACCGTGCTGCCGTCGGGCAGGGCGGTGACCTCGGGTGCGGCCGATGCGGTCGAGGGTAGGGAAGCGGGCGGGGGCGGGCGCGCGGAGGGCGGCGCGGGCTTGAGCGGCTGGATTGGGACCACCGCCACGGTATCGCGATCGGCGCCGGTCGGCCCGCGACCGACTATAACGCCCAGGCCCGCAATGCTCAGCACCACCAGGCTGGAGGCGCCCAGCACAGTTCCCCATCGGCGCCCACGCGGCCTGTCCGGGCGGCCCCGCAGCGGTTCATAAAGGGGGTCGTCCGTCACGGCCGGGCGACTCCACGGCGACGTTCCGATCGCGGAGCGGAACCGCCGATGCCGGGACACCTCCTTCGCCCCGCTTGCGGGGAGAAGGTGCCCGACAGGGCGGATGAGGGGTCGCCTCGCGCGCCGGAACGACCCCTCATCCGGCCTTTAGCCACCTTCTCCCCGCAAGCGGGGCGAAGGGCAGAACCGGCACGCTTCACACCGAAACTGCGGCTCTGAATTGCAGCCAAGTCGCACCGTCGCGGCTTGCACCGTTCGCAGCCGCGTTTGCCCCGCGCGGGAGCACTCACGGGATGGGTCCTCATCGGCGGGCGGAGGGGCAAACCGCCGAAAGCGCGTGTATTGAAAGAAGCACCGTGCCGCCGCAGCGCGTTCCGGTTCGCGGCGGCCCGGACGAGGTCAGTTCGGAACCTGCGCGGGCTTGGCGCCGCCCGCGTCCGGGGCCGGGGTGTTGGCGGCCTTGGTGTTGCCGCGCAGGAGGTTCAGCGCCGCGATGAGCTGCTTGTCGTCCTTGGGGTCAGGCGGCACGTAGGCCTGCGAGCCCTGCTTCTCCTCGGTCGCGGCGCCGTTGAGCAGGTGCCCCTTGAGCGAGGCCTCCCCCTTGGTGTCGTCCTTGCCCTTGAGGTCGGCGGGCACGTCCTCCAGCACCTGCACCTCGGGGTCGATCCCCTTGGCCTGGATGGAGCGGCCGGACGGCGTGTAGTAGCGCGCCGTGGTGAGCCTGAGCGCGCCGTCCTGGCCGAGCGGGATGATGGTCTGCACGGAGCCCTTGCCGAACGAGCGCGTGCCCATGATGGTGGCGCGCTTGTGGTCCTGCAGGGCGCCGGCCACGATCTCGGAGGCCGAGGCCGAGCCGCCGTTGATCAGCACCACCATGGGCTTGCCGTGGCTGAGGTCGCCGCCCGGCCGCGCGCTGTAGCGCTGGGTCTCGTCGGCGTTGCGGCCGCGGGTGGACACGATCTCGCCGCGGTCGATGAAGGCGTTGGCGACCTCGATCGACTGGTCGAGCAGCCCGCCCGGGTTGTTGCGCAGGTCGATCACGTAGCCCTTGAACTTGTCGGCCGGGATGTCGGCCCCGAACTTGTTCATGGCCGTCTTCAGGCCGTCGAAGGTCTGCTCGTTGAACTGGGTGATGCGGACGTAGCCGACGTCGTCCTTCTCCTCGAACTTGACCGACTTGATGGTGATCACGGCCCGCGTCAGCTTGACGTCCTGCGTGTCCTTCTGCTTGGCGCGCTGGATCTTCAGCGTCACGGGGCTGCCCACCGCGCCGCGCATCTTGTCGACCGCCTGGTTGAGGCTCAGGCCCGACACGGCCTCGCCGTCGATGGCCACGATCTCGTCGCCCGACAGGATGCCGGCCTTGGAGGCGGGCGTGTCGTCGATGGGGGTGACGACCTTGATGGAGCCGTCCTCCTGCGTGACCTCGATGCCGAGGCCGCCGAACTCGCCCTTGGTCTGCACCTGCATGTCGCGGTAGCTCTTCGCGTCCATGTAGGAGGAATGCGGGTCGAGGGAGGACAGCATGCCGTTGATGGCGGCCTCGACCAGCTTGTCCTCGTCCGGCTTTTCCACGTAGTCGGTGCGGATGCGGTCGAACACGTCGGCGAACAGGTTCATCTCGCGGTAGGTGTCGGCCGCCGCCGCGTGGGCCGGGCTGCCGCCGAGGAGGTTGGCATGGACCGCGACCGTGGCCGTGGCCGCGCCGATCACGGCGCCGGCGGCCAGCAATGAAACCTTGCGCATCATCCGCGAACCTTTTCCAACTCGGCCTTGGCCCACCAAGGGTCGGGATCGATGGCCGTTCCGTCTTTTCGGAATTCAACATAGAGAATGGGGTCGGTCGCGCCAAGCGCGATTGCGGCGGCGGTTCCCCCCGCACCGTCCCCCATGGCGCCGATCGGCTCGCCCGCCAGCACGAAGCGGCCCGGCGCGAGGTCGATCCGGCCGAGGCCCGCCAGCACCACGTAGTAGCCGTCGCCCGCGTTGATGATGGCGAGCTGCCCGTAGCTCCGGTAGGGGCCGGAAAAGGCCACCCAGCCGTCGCAGGGCGAGGACACCACCGCGCCCGGCCGCGTCGCGAGCGACAACCCCTTGGCGGTGCCGCCGAACTCGTCCGCGCTGCCGAAATCCTTGACCAGCCGCCCCACGGCCGGCAGCTCCAGCATGGCGCGCGCGCTGGCGAAGCCGATCGCGGGGCTGAGCCGCGCGGGGTCGCGGAAGGCGTCGGCCGCGCTCCTGTCGCGCACGTCGTCGGCTTCGGCCTGGGCCTGCCGCTGCCGCGCCTGGTCCGCGCTCCGGGCCGCCTCGGCGGCGCGCTCGGCCGAGGCCACCTCGGCCTCCATCCCGGCGATGAGGTCCTTGAGGCTGACGGCCTGCCGGGCGAGGTCGGCCCCGCGCCCCTGCTCGCCGGTGAGCGCCGTCTCGGCGGCCTGCTGGTCCGCCTGCCGCGCGGCGATCAGGCCGTCCAGCCGCGCCCGCTCGGCGCCGAGCCCGGCCAGTTCGAGCGCGAGCCTGTTCTTCTCGTCCCCGATCTGATCGCGGAGCCGCCGGAGGTCGCCCAGGTCGGAGGCGAGCGCCTCGGCCTCGCCGCGGAGCTGCGGCACCACGTCGCCGAGCAGCATGGAGGTGCGGATCGACTTCAGGATGTCGTCGGGGCCGACAAGGATGGCGGGCGGCGGCCTGCGCCCCATCCGCTGAAGGGACGCCAGCACCTCGGCGATGACGCCGCGGCGACTGTCGAGCGACTGGCGGATCGCGTCCTCGCTGCCGCGCATGGTGTCCAGCCGGTTCTCGGCGCCCGCGACCTTGGTTTCGGCGTCGCGCACCCGGGCGGTGGTGTCCAGGAGCGCCGCGGCGAGGCGCACGCGGTCGGTGCGGATCGCCTCGATGTCGGCCGTGATCCTGTGGCGCTGCTCGTCCGACAGCGTGATGGCGCTCTCGACGCCGCGCAGGTGCTGCCGCTCGGTTTCGAGCGCGGCGCCCGGGTCGGCGGGCGGCGCGGGTTGCGGGCCTGGCTGGGGCGGCGCGCCCTGGGCGCGCGCGGCCGTCGCGCTCAGGGCGAGCAGGAGCGCGAGCGCGGCCCGGCCCCGCCCGTGTCCGATCCAGCCTGACGACCCGCGGTGCAGTGGCGAAACCCTCGTCGCGTCCCTCACCCCGACCCTCGGCGACGATTCCGGCTGAAGCGCGGCGGAGCCGCGCCTCGCCTCAAAGCAGCGGGTCGAGGATGAAGGCGTCGTGCGGCGGCGTGACCGGCACCGGCTTGGGCCGCCGCAGCCCCGAGCCCGCGACCCCGTCGGGGTGGCTCGCGGCCGGGACGCTCGGGTCCGGGGGCGGCTCCAGGCCGCCGCGCCGGCCGCAGCCCGCGAGGGTGACGATCAGGACCGCGGCCACCAGAACGGGTCCGGCCGCGCGGGCGATGGACGGGCACGGCACGGGCGGGCTCGAAACTCCGGTGGATCGGCTGCCGCCTTCCTACAGGCAAAGCCTCGCCACAGGCGAGCGGAAAGCGCGGCGCGGGTGGTGGCGCGCCGCGCCGTCGCGTAGACCGGACCACCTCCCGCGCGCGATCAACCCGCAAGCTCGCCATGCCCGACCTCGGTACCCCGACGCTGGACCAGCTCCAGGTCTTCCTCGCCATCGTGGAGCAGGGCAGCTTCTCGGCCGCCGCGCGCAAGCTGAACCGGCGCCAGTCGGTGGTGAGCTACGCGGTGGCGGCGCTGGAGGCGCAGCTCGGCGGCTTGCAGCTGTTCGACCGCCGGTCCCGGCGCCCGGTGCTGACGGAGGCCGGGCGCGCGATCCTGGCCGACGCGCGGCAGCTCGGCCTGGGCGTCGACGTGCTGCGGGCCCGCGCGCGCGGGCTGCTGGCGGGGTTGGAGGCCGAGGTCGCCATCGCGGTGGACGTGATGCTGCCGACCCGCCGCCTGGTCGCGACGCTGGCCGAGTTCCGCGACGCCTTCCCCACCGTCACGCTGCGCCTCTACGTGGAGGCGCTGGGGTCGGTGGCCCGCCTCGTGCTGGACCGGACCTGCAGCGTGGGGGCGAGCGGCCCGATCCTGCACCCGCCCGACGGGCTGGAGCGCAGCCCGATGGGGACGGTCGGCATGACCGCTGTGGCGGCCCCGGGCCACCCGCTCGCGCATCTCGGCGGCCCGGTCCCGCAGGCGGTCGCCCGCGGCCACGTCCAGCTCGTGCTCACCGACCGGTCGGACCTGACCCGCGGCCAGGACTTCAGCGTGCTGAGCCCGCAAACCTGGCGGCTGGCCGACCTCGGCGCCAAGCACGCGCTGCTGCTGGCGGGCCTCGGCTGGGGGTTCATGCCCGACGCCATGGTGCGCGCGGACCTCCGCGCCGGGCGCTTGGTGGCGCTCGGCGTGGAGCGCGTCGCCGCGACGCGCTACGCGCTGTTCGCCCTGCACCGGACCGACCAGCCCCCCGGCCCGGCCGCCCGCTGGCTCGTGCGTCGCCTCGGCGGCGCGACCCCCGACGAGGACCTGGGGGCCGAAGCGTGACCCGCGCCCGCGCGCCCGATCTGGTCGCCCGCAGGGGCGCGGCGCCTGCCGAGTTCCTCCGGACGCTCGGAGCGGACCCGTTTCCCGGCGCGGTGCGCGTCCACGCGCTGGGCCGGCCCGGCGCGGTTGTCCTGCCCCGCCGCGCGGTGGACCGCTACTGGGACGCGCACCCGCTGCGGGCCGACCGGCTCGCGCGGGCGCTCGCGGCGCTGACGGGGCCGCCGCCGGGCTGGAC
>CAXTDZ010000210.1:0-5277 GCA_964243035.1 uncultured Lichenihabitans sp. | reverse complement strand
GCGCGCCGCCCTGCCTGGCCAGGCTCGCGGCTCCGGCCTCGGTCGCACCCGGGGCGGCGCTCGCGGTGGTGCCCCGCTCCCAGGCCTGCGAGGCGCCCCTGCTCGCCCCGCGCGGGGGCGACCCCGGCGCGAGCTTCGCGCTGGCGGCGGCGCTGCTGGCGGGCGGTCTCGCGTCCCTTTACCTGTGGGACCGGATCTGGCGTCGGATCCACGGCGCCTCATCGCGGCCAGCCCGGCGGCGCGCGGTCAGGCTCCCCGCCGTGCGGATCGGCTGAGCCCGCGGCCGCGGGTGGTCGCGCCCGCGAAGCCGGCAGCGCCCTCCCTCGGGAACGCCCTGGTTACAGCTCGTAACGCTGCAAGACACGGCGGTAACCAAATCTTGCTGTCGTGAAATCAAGCCGTGACACGACGGACCGATATCTTTCATCCGTGCCCCGGTCCACAACCGATGGCGAAATCGGACGCGATCCTGTTGAGCGACCTCGAAGGTCTTCGCAACCCCGAAGACTGAACGACCGTCCAGAACAGCGTCGCTCCGCACCGCGATCACCCGGCCGGCGCTCGGCAGAGCCGATCATTTGCCAGGAGAAAGATCATGCGTTCCAGGATTATCACCGCCTCCCTCGCCGCGGTCATGGCCGCGGGCCTGGTCGGGGCGGCCACCGGCACCGCGGAGGCCCGCGACGGCTGCGGCCTCGGCTTCCACCGCGGCCCGTTTGGCGCGTGCCGCCCGAACTACTGGGGTTACGTGGGGTACGGGTACGGGAACTGGGGCTCCTACCGCGGCTTCTACCACGGTTACGGCTGGCACGGCGGCTTCGGCTGGCATCACGGGTTCGGCCACGGCTGGGGTCACCGCTGGTAAGCGCCAACCCTTCCGGGTCGAAGCGAGGCCAGCCCGGCGAGGTCACCCCTCGCCAGGCTGGCCCGTGATCAAGGTGGCTCGGGCGCGCCGTCCTGCCATTCCAGCGTCACGACCTTGCCGCCCTCCACCGTCAGCGCCAGCCGCCCCCGCTTGAGTTCGAGGGCCTTGCTCCCGAACAGATCCCGCCGCCAGCCGGTCAGGGCCGCCACGTCGGCGCGGTCGTCCTGGGCGATGGCCTCCAGGTCGTCCACGGTGGCGACCATCTTGGCCGCGACGCCGTGCCCTTCCGCGACCTGCCTGAGCAGAACTTTCAGCAGCTCCACCGTGGCCGCGCAGGTCGCGCCGTTGCGGCGGTCGCGGTCGATGCGGGGAAGCGTCTTGGGATCGCGCGCGAGCCCGCGCTCGATCGCGGCCACGATGTCGGACCCCGCGCGCGAGCGGTCCATGCCGCGCGGCACCGCGCGGAGCTCGCCCAGGGCGTCCGCGGTGCGCGGGGCGGCCAGCGCCACCTCGATCAGCGCGTCGTCCTTGAGCACGCGGGAGCGCGGCACGTCGCGCGACTGGGCCTCCTCCTCGCGCCAGCGCGCGAGCTCCATCAGCACCGCGAGGTCGCGCGGCTTGCGCACGCGGCCGCGGAAGCGCTCCCAGGCGTTCTCGGGGTGCTGCTCGTAGGTGGCGGGCGAGGTCAGCGTCGCCATCTCGTCGGCGAGCCAGCCGATCCGTCCCGTGCGTTCGAGCTGCGCCCTGAGCGTGCGGTAGATGGTGCGCAGGTGGGTGACGTCGGCGATCGCGTAGGCGACCTGCGCGTCCGACAGCGGCCGGCGCGCCCAGTCGGTGAAGCGGGACGACTTGTCGATCGTCGTCTTGCAGACCGTCTGCACCAGTTCCCCGTAGGAGACCTGGTCGCCGAAGCCGCAAACCATGGCGGCCACCTGGGTGTCGAAGATCGGGGCGGGGATCAGCGCCGCGGCCTTCCAGATGATCTCCAGATCCTGCCGCGCCGCGTGGAACACCTTGACGACGGTGTGATCCCGCATGAGGTCGAAGAAGGGCGCGAGGTCCAGGCCGGGCGCCAGCACATCGACCGCGAGCGCCTCCTCGTCGGAGGCCATCTGGATCACGCAGACCTTGGGCCAGAACGTCGTTTCGCGCAGGAACTCGGTGTCCACGGTCACGAACGGATGCGCGGCGAGGCGGCGGCAGGCGCTGGCGAGGTCGGCGGTGGTCGTGACGACGGTCATGCGGTGATCCGGACCGGCTGCTCTCGTCTTCGCACTGTTGAGGACACCTCTTTGAAGCGGAAACGGCCGGGCGCTTGTTGGGCAATCTTGATCGATGGGGCCATTGCTTATGCCCCAAAACGGACGGCTGCGCCACTTGGGCCCGGAGGCGCGGTTCCGACGCGACTCAGGGCTTGCCACGAGGACGGCCCCGGACCGTTCGGACCGGAGATTGCCGCCCCGATGAGCCGTCACCGCAAGCCGCTCCGCGAGGGTTTCGCGATCGACGGCCCGACCTTTGTCGACCGCGGCCCTCCCGACGTAGGATTGACCTCCTGAGAGGAGGGCCTCCGTGTCCGTTATCAGCCACATCACGCCGGGATCGAACAACAAGGATCGCTCGGCGAAGTTCTACGATGCCGTTCCGGGGGCGATCGGCTTTTCCAGATTGTCCAAGCCTCCGGAAAAACCTCTGGCCTACGAGCGCGACGGCGGGATGCCGACGATCTGCATCTACGCGCCGGAGGACGGTCGCCCCGCGACGTGGGGGAACGGCACGCACGTCGTCTTCATGGCGACGTCCAAGGCCCAGGTCCGTTCCTTCCACGAGCAGGCGCTGCGATGGGGCGGCAGGAACGAAGGGGATCGGGGGCCGCGGCCGAACCACGGTCCGAACTACCATGCGGCTTACGTCCGCGATCCTGACGCAAACAAACTGCAGGCGGTCTGCTACGCGCCGGAGTGATCAGGGCTCCGCACTCGGATTAACGCCACCGGTGCCAGGCGGTGCCCTTCGCCCCGCCTACGGGGAGAAGGTGCCCGACAGGGCGGATGAGGGGTCTTGCCGCTCGGGATCCCCCCTCGTCCGGCCTGTCGGCCACCCTCTCCCCTCAAGGTGAGAAGGGCAGAACCGGCGACCGTTGACCCGAGCTCGAAGCCCTGCCCGAGTGACCGGCTTCCTTGACATCCCATGACCCGCGTGGCGTGGTCCGCGGCCCGCGCGCGGGGCTCGTCCTCCGCCCGCTCCTCCGCCACGAGTCGTTTCGATGCACCCCTACCGCTCCCACACCTGCGGCGCCCTGACCGCGGCCGACGCCGGGCAGACGGTCCGGCTGTCGGGTTGGTGCAACCGCATCCGCGACCACGGCGGCGTGCTGTTCGTGGACCTGCGCGACCACTACGGCCTCACCCAGTGCGTGGTGGACCCGGACTCGGCCGCCTTCGCGCTCGTCGAGACGCTGCGCTCCGAATGGGTGGTGCGCTTCGACGGGACCGTGCGCCTCCGCCCGCCGGGGACCGAGAACCCCGAGATGCCCACGGGCCGGGTCGAGGTCTACGTGGCGGCCGCGGAGGTGTTGGGCCCCGCGCTCGAACTCCCCCTGCCGGTCGCGACCGATCAGGAGTACCCGGAGGAAACGCGGCTGCGCTACCGCTTCCTCGACCTGCGCCGCGAGCGGCTGCACCGCAACATCATGCTGCGCGGCCGGGTGATCGACTCGATCCGCACGCGCATGAAGGCGGGCGGCTTCTTCGAGTTCCAGACGCCCATCCTGACCGCCTCCTCGCCCGAGGGCGCGCGCGACTACCTGGTGCCCTCGCGCGTCCACCCCGGCACGTTCTACGCGCTGCCCCAGGCGCCCCAGCAGTTCAAGCAGCTCACCATGGTGGCGGGCTTCGACCGCTACTTCCAGATCGCGCCCTGCTTCCGCGACGAGGACGCGCGCGCCGACCGATCCCCCGGCGAGTTCTACCAGCTCGACGTGGAGATGAGCTTCGTGACGCAGGAGGACGTGTTCGCGGCCGTCGAGCCCGTGCTGCGCGGCCTCTTCGAGGAGTTCGGGGGCGGGCGGCCCGTGACCCAAAGCTTCCCGATGATCCCGTACCGGGAGGCGATGCTGAAATACGGCGTCGATAAGCCCGACCTGCGCAACCCCATCGAGATCGCCGACGTCACGGCCGAGTTCGGCGACGAGGCGGTGAGCTTCAAAGCCTTCAAGGGCGTGATCGCCTCGGGCGGGGTGGTGCGCGCGATCCCCGCGCCGGGCGCGGGCGCGCAGCCCCGCTCGTTCTTCGACAAGCTCAACGACTGGGCGCGCGGGGAGGGCGCGGCGGGCCTGGGCTACATCATCTTCGACGAGGAGAGCGGGGCGCTCGCGGGCCGCGGCCCGATCGCCAAGTTCGTGCCCGCGGCCGTGCAGGCCCGCATCGCCGAGAAGGCTGGCTTGAAGGCGGGCGACGCCGTGTTCTTCGCCTGCGACAAGGAGGCCAAGGCCGCCAGGCTCGCGGGGCAGGCGCGCATCCGGATCGGCAACGAGCTCGGCCTCGTGAGGAAGGACGTGTTCGAGTTCTGCTGGATCGTCGACTTCCCGATGTACGAGTACAACGAGGACGATCGTAAGATCGACTTCTCCCACAACCCCTTCTCAATGCCGCAGGGCGGGCTGGAGGCGCTGCGGAGCAAGGACCCGCTCGACATCCTGGCCTACCAGTACGACATCGTCTGCAACGGCGTGGAACTCTCCTCGGGCGCGATCCGCAACCACCGGCCCGACGTGATGCGCGAGGCCTTCCGGATCGCGGGCCACGACGAGGCGGTGCTGGAGGAGCGCTTCGGGGGGCTCTACCGCGCCTTCCAGTACGGGGCGCCGCCCCACGGCGGCATCGCGCCGGGCATCGACCGCATCGTCATGCTGCTCGCCGGCGAGGAGAACCTGCGCGAGATCGTGCTGTTCCCCATGAACCAGCGCGCCGAGGACCTGCTGATGGGGGCGCCCTCGCCCGCCACGGCCAAGCAGTTGCGCGAGCTCCACATCCGCTTGAACCTGCCCGCGCCGACCTGAGGGGCGCGGGCGGCCTTCCGCCGCCGTTGACCCCCAGGCCGTCGCGCAACACATGTCCCGCGAGACGGGGAGCTTCGCTGATGCCGATCTCGCAGGACGCCGTGGTGAACGCCCTGATGGCCGTTCCCGGCCCGGACGGGCGGACGCCGCTGCCGCGCTCGGGCGCGCTGGGCGGCGTCGCGGTCAAGGACGGGCGCGTCTACGTGTCGGTGGAGGTCGAGGCCGCCCAGGCGGCGGAGGCCGAGCCGCTGCGGCGTCGCGCGGAGGCCGCGGTGCGCGCGCTCCCCGGCGTCGCGTCCGTGCTGGTGACGCTGACCGCGCAGAAGCGGCCGGGCGCGGCCCCGGCCCGGCC
>CAXTDZ010000209.1:0-5355 GCA_964243035.1 uncultured Lichenihabitans sp. | reverse complement strand
CCGCTCCGAGAAGTCATCCTCCTTTGCTACTAACTTCCGGCGCAGGACACTAGGCCGGTCGGCGCGGGGCTGGCATCGCGATTGTTGCCTTCGAATTCCGTTCGCGAGCCGGCCCCGGCAAGACCGGGGCACCCTGACGAACCGCGGCGAGGGTCGACACCCCGTCGGGCGAGGGCTGGTTATGCGGTGCGTCTCACCTCGCGGCCGGGATGGGTCCCTGTGGGGCGGCCGCGGCGGGCTGCCGGTGGCGCGAGAAGCAGCCCAGCTTGTAGCAGCCGAACAGGGCCGCGGCCCCGACCCCGATGGCGACCTTGGCGCCGGTCGACAGCCCCGCCGAGGGCGCGGGCGCGTCCGGGCCGGGACCCGCGCGCTCGCCGGCGCCGCCCAGCGTGACGCTGAGGCGCTGCGCCTGCTGCGGCCCGCCGCCGGCCGGGATGGTGTCCATCGACACCGTGTCGCCCGCCTGCTTGGAGCCGACGTAGTTGGCGAACACGGCCGCGCTCGGGAACACCCGGCCGTCCACCGCGATGATCTGGTCCCCGGCCCGCAATCCCGCCCGCTCGCCCGCCGAGCCCGGCTTGACGGCGTTGATCCGGAGCAGGTCGAAGGTCATGCCGCCGCTGGTGACGCGCTGGGCGCTGCCGACGTTGAGCCCGAGCGTCCCCGTGCCGCGGGAGAGCTGGGCCGCTTGGCTCGCCGGGTAGAGCGCGTAGTTCATCGGGTTGTCTGCCCTGGCCGGACCGGCCAGGGCTTGGGCGCTGAGGAAAGCCGCCGTGAACAGCGCGGCGGCGGTGCGGTTTGGCATGGATGGCCTCCCAGAATGGATCAACGGCGGGGACGCGAGGTCCCCGCCCCGGATGGCGCGCTCAGACCGACACGGACCCCTCGTCGGGCACGCGGCCGTCCGGCGTCATGCCGTTGACCGCGGCGGGCAGGTGCTGGCTCAGCTGGGACAGGAAGTCGCCCTGCGGCATGCCGGCCTGGTCGGCCATGGACTGCACCTGCTGCTGGCCGAACACGGTCTGGAGCTGGTCGGGCGAGACGGGGTGGTTGGGCCCGTTGCCGACCCACGACTGGGCGATGTGGCCCAGGCCCGCGCCTTCGAACTGCGACAGCAGGCCGCCGAGGCCGCCCCCCAGTCCGCCCATCCCGCCCATGCCGGGGTTGGCCACCCCGCCCGCCTGGCCGCCGCCCAGCAGGCTCGACAGGATACCGCCCATGGGGGAGGACTGCCCGCCGGGCGCCCCTCCCATCAGGCCGCCGATCACCGAATCAAGTAGGCCCATGACGCTTCTCCCGGTTGAGCCGCGTCCCGCGACGGTCGTCGGGACGGGGTGGCCCCAAGACAACGGTCTCGCCGGTGGCTCGGTTCACGCCGGCCTGCTTCGGTCGGGCCGGCCGCCACCCGGTGAGCGCGGGGTGCGCGACGCCGACCTACGGGGGCGCGTCCTCCCGAGCGCGATCGATCCGCCGCGTGAACGCGCGGCAGCGCTCGGTGCGGGGTGCGCCGAAGATCTGATCCGGCGGCCCGATCTCCTGGATGCGGCCGTCCGCCATGAAGGCCACGCGGTGGGAGACCTCGCGCACGAAGCCCATCTCATGCGAGACGATCAGCAAGGTCATGTGCTCGGCCGCGAGCAGCTTGATCGTGTCGAGCACCTCGGCGACGCGTTCGGGATCGAGGGCCGAGGTGACTTCGTCGAGCAGCAGGATCTCGGGCTTGAGGCAGAGGGCGCGCGCGATGGCGACGCGCTGCTGCTGGCCGCCCGAGAGCTGGTCGGGGTAGCTGTCGAGCTTGTCGGCGAGCCCCACCTTGGCCAGCAACGCGCGGGCGTCCGCCTCGACCGCGTGCCGGTCCCGCTTCTGGACCTCGACCGGCGCCACGGTGACGTTGCGCAGCACCGTCATGTTGCCGAACAGGTTGTATTGCTGGAACACGATGGCGAGGCGCTCGCGGGCGCGCTTCAGGGAGCGGCGGTCCGCATAGGCGATCGCCTCGCCCCCGACCCGCACCTCGCCGCGCTCCGGCTTCAGCAGGCCGGTCAGCACCCGAAGGAGCGTGCTCTTCCCCGAGCCGGAGGGTCCGATCAGGCTGACGATCTCGCCGCGATCGAGCGACAGGTCGATGCCGTCGAGGACTTGCAGGTCACCGTAGCGCGCCGCGAGGCCGCGAATGTCGAGCTGCGCCAAGGCGAGCCTCCAGGTGGACCCCGAGGCGGGCCAGGGGATAGGAGATGACGAAGTAAAGGACCAGCACGGTGCCGAACACGAGGAAGGCCGAGAAGCCCTTGGTGTTCAGGATCTTCCCGGCCTGGGTGAGTTCGAGCACGCCCACCTGGGACGCCAGCGCCGTGTCCTTGATGAACAGCACGAAGTAGCCGAACACCGGCGGCAGGATGAGCGGCCAGGCCTGCGGCAGCCGCACCAAGCGCAGCGTCTGCCAGGGCGAGAAGTTCATGGCCGCGGCCGCCTCGATCTGGGCGGGGTTGACCCCGAGGAGCCCGCCGCGCACGATCTCGGCCACGAAGGCGGTGGAGATGGCGCTCGTGCTGATCAGCGCGACCGTCAGCGGCGCCAGGTCGAGGCCGAGCACCTGGGCGCCGAAGAAGAACAGCATCAGCGTGACCAGGAACGGCACGCGGCGGACGATCTCGACGTAAAGCAAGCCAAGCGCCCTCGCGGGCCAGAGCGGCGCGGCGCGGGACAGGCGCGCCAGGGCGATGCCGAAGCCCAGCACGAGCCCCACCCCGCATCCCACCGCGGACAGCAGCAGGGTCGTGAGCGCGGCCCCGCCCAGGAGCAGCAGGTTGTAGCGCGTGAAGACCTGCGGGACCTGGCTGAGGATGTCCTCGGCCATCTAGAGCACCGGAACGCGCGCCCGGAAGGCGAAGCGGCCGACGAAGGCCAGGAGCAGCGTCGCCGCGAAGGTCACGGCGGCGTAGAGCCCCGCCACGGTGGTGAAGATCTCGATCGAGCGGAACGTCGTCGCGTTGATGGTGAAGGCGCGTCCCGTGAGCTCCTCCACGCCGAACACGGCCGCCATGGAGGTGCCGAGCGTCATCAGGATGTACTGGTTGCTGAGCGGCGGCATCGCGACCTTGAGCACGTGCGGCAGGACGACGAGGCGGAGCGCCTGCGGGCGGGACAGGCCCAGCGTTTCCGCCGCGTCGAGTTCCGCCGGCTGCACGGAGGCGAGCGCCGCGCGCAGGATCTCGGTCAGGTAGGCGGCGGCGTTGAGCGTCATGCCGACCAGCACGGCCGCGAAAGGTGAGAAGAGAACGCCGAGGTCGGGCAGGCCGAAGAAGATGACGTAGATCTGGACGAGCTGCGGCGTGTTGGTGAAGAAGGCCACGTAGGCCCTGACCAGCCGCGACGAGACCGGCCCGCCGTCCCGGCGCAGGATGGCCAGGGCGAGGCCGAGCACCATGCCCCCCGCGAAGGCGAGCACGCTCAGTTCGAGGCTGAGCAGCGCGCCGCCGATGAGGTCCGGCAGGTAGGGCCGGATCTGGCTGTAGTGCAGGACGTAGTGCATGGCGCGCTGCGGCCGGGCGTTCAGAAGTACGGCGAGACCGGGATCGGGTAAACCATGTCGATGCCGAACCACTTCTTGTAGGTGTCCTTCATGAAGCCGTTCGTCTGCAGTTGGAACAGGGCGACGTTCACCCAGGACTTCAGCGCCTCGTTGCCGTGCGCGAGCCCGACGCAGTCGTAGTCGACGTCCGCGGCCGCGTCGGTGATCACGCGCGTCTCGGTCTTGTAGGTCTTCGTGTAGGTGCCGAGGTAATCGACCACGTCCACGATGGCGTCGCCGCGTCCCTGTTCGAGGGCCCGCACCGCGTCGGGGTAGTTGTCGAAGAGCGTGACCTGCGCCTTCGGCAGATGGGCTTTCGCGTACTCGACGGGCGTCGTGCCGCGCACCTCGATCAGGCGCACGTCGGCCGCGTCCAGGTCGGCGAGCGTCCTGAAGGGCTTGTCCTTCAGGGTGATGGCGCTGATGGCCTCCGTCTGGATCGGCAGCGAGAAGTCGATGACCTTGGCGCGGTCGGGCGTGCGGGTCAGGGCGCCGAGCACGAGGTCGGCCTTTCCGGTGGCGAGGAAGGGCACGCGGTCGGCCGAGTTGACCTGGACCAGGGAAACATCCACCCCGAGCATCTGCCCGAGCTTGTTGGCGACGTCGACGTCGAAGCCCTCGATCTCGTTCTTGTCGTTGAAGCGGCCGAGGGGCGGCAGGTTCGGGTTGATGCCGACAACCAGCGTCTTGGCCGACAGGATCTCGTCGAGGCTGTGCGCCTCGACCGCCGCGGGGCCGGCCACGAGCCAGGCCAAGCCCGCCAGGAGCCCGATCGTCTGCAAGCCGCGCATCGCCATCCCCTTCGTCCCGAGTTGCGCTTCAGCGCTCGTCCGTGTACATATCGTATACCGTATAGGGACGAAACAAACATCGGGATGCGGCAAAGTCAATCGTGCCGGCGCACCTCGAACGATCTTCGCGCGGTCGGGATCGACAGGGGCGAGGCGCTGCGGTTCAGCTTCGACGGACAGGCCGTGACCGGCTTCGCGGGTGAGTCGGTGGCGGCCGCGCTGATGGCCGCGGGCCTGCGATGCCTGCGGGACAGCCCGCGCGACGGCGCGCCGCGCGGCGCCTTCTGCTGGATGGGCGTGTGCCAGGAGTGCATCGTCACGGTGGATGGCGTGCGCCGCCCGGCGTGCCAGCTTCCCGTCGGCGACGGCCTCGTCGTGCTGCCGGGCACCGTGGCCTGATGCGACGCTGCGACGTCATCGTGATCGGGGGCGGCCCGGCCGGCGTCGCGGCGGCCTGCGCGGCAGCCGAGGGTGGGCTCGCCGTCGTGCTGCTCGACGAGGCGCCCGCCGCGGGCGGGCAGGTTTATCGCGCCCCGCCCGCGGGCTTCCGCTTCGCGCGGGCGACGCCCGAGGGGCGGGCCGGTGCGGCGCTGCGGCGGAGGCTCGCCGAAAGCCCGGTGACGGCGTGCTTCGATCACGCGGTCTGGTCGGTGTCGCCCGGCTTCCGGGTCGACGCGCTCGGTCCCGGGGGGGCCGTGTCCTGGCAGGCGCCGCGGCTGATCGCGGCGACGGGCGCGCAGGAGCGGGTCGTGCCGTTCCCGGGCTGGACCCTGCCCGGCGTCATGGGCCTGGCGGGCGCCACCCTGCTCCTGAAGTCGCAGGGCATGCTCCCCGGCCGCCGATCCCTGGTCGTGGGGCAAGGCCCTTTGCTTCTCGCCGTCGCGGCCGGCATCCTCAAGGCCGGCGGCACGGTCGCGGGCGTGGTCGACCTCGCGGCGCGGCGCGAGTGGCTGGCCGCCGCGCCGGCCCTGCTGAGCCGGCCGGACCTCGCGG